>JBKGHI010000004.1:0-91850 GCA_046520405.1 Myxococcus sp. 1LA | reverse complement strand
CATTGGACACCCTTTCCATCACATCTCGGGTGTCCACGGAATCGGGGCAGGCTCACGTCGGCTTGGCTCCGTGATGAGGTCGTGCAGAAGTGTTGCTCAGTGTCGGGCCGCACTGACGGGCGAGCTTGCCAAGATTGCGCAGGAACTCGTAAGTAAGGGGTCGGAGATGCGGGCGCTGATTACAAAAGGCGCCAAGGAATAGGCCGTGGAACGACGCTTCTTTGACTTAGGGATTGATGCGTATGTGAAGGGTCGATGGCATCTTTCAGACCCGGCCGACTCAGCAGGAAATGAGGTCGACGACATTTGGCGTTTCACCGAAGGACGACCTGTCGAGCTTCGCGAGAGGTTGAGAATTCCGATCTTCAGGCCGGGAGAGCCTCTAGATATCGAGTTCGCGGGGGCGGGTGGAACTCCGATCGTTAGCGAGCGAGTCGCGTCGGTGTTCCGTGAACTGGCCCCCGATGACGTTCAGCTATTCCCCGTCGACGTTGACGGTGAGTCCAAAACCTATTTCCTGCTGAATGCGACGCGAACGGTTCGTTGCATTGATGATGCTGCATGCCGGGAGGTCCAGTTCTTTACTGCGGACGAAGAGCTGCATGCACACAGGGCAGGTGAGTACCGTTCCGTCATGGGGTTGCGGATCGACAAATCCAAGGTCGGAAGTGCGCGTGTGTTCCGTCCTTGGGGATGGAATGTGGTCCTCATCGTCGACGAGGAGATCAAGGACGCCCTCGAAGCGAACGGCATCTTCGGTGGCAAGTTCGAAGAGGTCTGAGCCACCTCCCCGAAGACCCTGAACGCGCCCCGGCGCTACCGCGAGCAGCGCCGGGGCGAGGTGCTTTTGCATGAAGGGGGGCCGCACGGGGCGGCTGAGCTCAGTCCGCTGCGGCAAAGTGGGCGATCTGGTCCGCGTGCGCTTTCCGGAAGGCGGGACGGGCGGTGGCGCGGCTGACGTAGGCGCGGCAGGCCGGGTGCGCCGCCAGCCCGCCGAACCGGTCCACGAGTCGCAGCACGTCGGCCATCAGGATGTCGGCGACGGAAAGCCGCCCGGCAGCCAGTCGCGCCCAGCCAGCACCGGCTCCAGGCGGTCGAGGCGGAGCTTCAGGAAGTCGTCGAACGGCTTCGACGCCGCTCGGTCCGCCATGCCGAACTGGAACAGCGACCAGGGCAGGCTCGCCATCTCCACCGAGTTGAGGGCGGCGAACAACCATTCGATGGCCTCGGCCCGGCCGCGCGGCTCGGACGGCATCAGGGCGGGGCTGCGTTCGCCCAGATGCAACAGGATGGCGCCGCTTTCGAAGAGGGAGAGGTCGCCGTCCGTCAGCCACGGGACCTGTGCGAAGGGCTGGTGCGCCAGGTGCTCGGCATTGCGGTCGCGGAAGGGCGTGCTCTCCACTCGGTAGGGCAGCCCGGCCTCCTCCAGCGCCCTGCGCACGCGGAGGTCGCGCACATAGCCTCGCGGCGCCTTGGGGACCCAGTCGTAGGTGGTGAGAACCAGCTCGGCCATGCGGCGCTCCCTGAGTGGAGGTTCGAGCATATCCACGGAGTTCGTCATGAGCCGGCCCCAATCCGAGAGACGCATCGGGAGAAAACGCGTCGCTCGCATGCCCGGCTCCACACCAGGCGGACTCGGCGGACTTCTGATGCGCGCGTAGCAACCCCCTCTGACATGGGCGGGTCAAACCGGCACCCGGGTTCTGACTCCAAGTTTCCACTGCCGTTGTGCGCGCGAACGATGTCTCGTGAGCAATTCACGGGCTGGCCTTCCCAGGAAGGTGGGAATAGTCAGAACATGGTCGGCGCGCGCTCTTGAAGGAGGCGTCGATGGACGGGAAGAACCGGTACCGCAACAGCGAGTCGATGATTGTCCACGGCAACCCGTCCTTCCAGGCGGCGAAGGACGCGGGGCTCTTGGACCTGGCGGTGCATCACACCGGGCGCGGCACGCTCGCGCTGCAGGACGGCCGCGAGTTCATCAACATGTGCTCGTGTTCCTACCTGGGCCTGGACGCCGAGCCGGAGGTGCTCCAGGGCGCCATCGACGTGCTCCAGCGCGAGCGGACCATGGACATGGCCATCTCCCGGTTGCGCATCCGCCTGGCCATCCTGGACGAACTCGAAGCGCGGCTGTCCTCGCTCTGGCGCGCGAAGGTCATCGTCACCACCACGGCGAGCGCCGCCAGCGCGGGGTTGCTGCCGCTCATCGCCTCCGGCCATCTGCTGCCCGAACGCCGCAAGCCCGTGATGGTGTTCGACAAGTCGGCGCACTTCTCGATGAACCTCATCAAGCCCATCTGCGCGGATGAGACCGAGGTGCTGACGTCGCCGCACAACGACCTCGAGTTCCTCGAGGACGTCTGCCGCAAGCACGCGCGCGTGGCCTACGTCGCTGACGGGTTCTATTCGATGGGCGGCGCGGCGGTAGTGAAGGAGTTGCTCGCGCTCCAGGACCGCTACGGCCTGTTCCTGTACTTCGATGACTCCCACGCGCTCTCCATCTATGGCGAGTCAGGAGAGGGCTTCGTGCGGACCCTGACGGGGAGCGAGCTGAGCCCGCGCACCATCATCATCGCGTCGCTGGGCAAGGGCTTCGGCACGGCGGGCGGCGCCGTCATGCTCGGGCCGCAGCAGCACACGGACTTGGTGGGGCGCTTCGCCGGGCCCCTGGGCTGGTCCCAGAGCCTGTCTCCGCCGGCCATTGGCGCAGGACTGGTCTCCGCGCGCATCCATGGCACGCCAGCGCTGGCGGAGCGGCAGCGAGCCCTGCGCGCAAACATCCGTTTCTTCGACGAGCGCGTGCCCACCCGGACCTCGGGCGAGGACTTCCCCATCAAGGTCATCGACGTGGGGCCGGAGGACCTCGCGGTGGAGCGTTCGCGGCGGCTGCTGGAGCGGGGCTTCTATTCGTCGGCGGTGTTCTTCCCCATCGTCCCAAGAGGACGCGCGGGGTTGCGCATCATGTTGCGGTCGAACCTGTCGCAGGCGGACGTGCAGCGCCTGTGCGCCGCCGTGCGAGAGATTTCCGCGCCAACAGCCTGAGTGGGGGAGGTGGCGTCATGCCGTTGTCCATTGCTTGCAGGTCCATGCTGGTGACACCCGCCTTGGAGCCGTCGCGCTTCGACAAGGCCGCGGAGGTGGGCGCGGACGTGGGGTTGCTCGACCTGGAGGACGGCGTGCCCAGGGCCTTCAAGCCCGAGGCGCGCCGTCTGGCCACCGAGCACCTGGCGCGGCGCCGCGCGTCGCGTCCCATGGCGCTGCGAATCAACAGCCTCCGCACCGAGGAGGGCCTCCGGGACGTGTTGGCCCTGCTGGACACCGGGGCCCGGCCCGACATCGTGCTGCTCCCCAAGGTGGAGTCGTCCGCGGAGCTGCAACAGCTCGACGCGCTGCTGAGTCCCCGGCTCCCGGACGTGGTGCTGCTGGCCATCATCGAGACGTCCAAGGGCGTGGCCGCGGTGGATGCCATCGCCACCGCCACGCTGAGGCTCCAGGGGCTGGTCTTCGGAGCGGCGGACCTCTCCGCGGAGCTGGGCATTCCGCTGACCTGGGAGCCCATGTTGTACGCACGCTCGCGCATCGCCATGGCGGCGGGGGCCGCGGGGCTGTCCGCCATCGATTCGCCCTGCTTCGAGATGGATGACCTGGACGCGGTGGAGGAGGAGACGCGCCGGGCCCGCGCGCTGGGCTTCTCCGGGAAGATTGTCATCCATCCGCAGCAGGTGGCCGCTGTCCACCGGGCGCTGCGTCCGAGTGCTCGCACCGTGGACCACGCGCGGCGCGTCGTGGCGCAGGCGGAGGATGACGGGCTGGGCGCCATCCGCCGGCTGGGCGGCGCCATGGTGGGGCCTCCGCTGGTAGCGGCGGCGCGGCGCGTGCTGGCCAACGAGCATTTGATGGAGGAACTGGAGTCCGTGCCCAGGCGGCAGGGCGCCAGGACGGGAGACACATGAAGAAGATGGTCACCGCCCACAAGAAGGTGGGCAAGCAGCGGTACCGCGAGACGCACGGGCTCTACTTCGACGACTTCGAGGTGGGCGACGTCTTCGAGCACCGGCCCGGCCGCACGCTCACTGACGTGGACAACATGTGGCAGTCCCTGCTGTGCCTCAACACGCACCCGCTCCACATCGACGCGGTGTACGCGAGCAAGACGGAGTGGAAGAAGCCGCTGATGTCCAGCCTGGTGACGCTGGCCATCGTCGGCGGCATGAGCCTCAACAGCACCAGCGCGAAGGGCGTGGCCAACCTCGGCTGGGACAAGGTCCGGCTGACGGCGCCCGTCTTCGTGGGAGACACCATCTACGCGGAGAGCCGCGTGCTGGACAAACGCATGTCGCGCTCGCGCCGCACGCAGGGCATCGTCTCCGTGGAGACGAAGGGCGTGAAGGCGGACGGCACGGTGTTCATGACCTTCGAGCGCTCGTTCCTGGTGCCGCTCAAGAAGCACAGCGTGGACGTGGATGCGAATTATTGAGGCGCCGATGCGGGCGGTGACGCAGGACGGGCCGGGCGGGCCGGAGGTGCTGCGGCTGTGCGAGCTGCCTCGCCCTGTGCCGGGCCCGCGTCAGCTTCGCGTCCGGGTGCGCGCCTCCGCGCTCAACCGTGGGGACATCCTCCAGCGCAGCGGGCGCTATCCGCTGCCACCCGGCGTGGCCAGTCCGCTGATTGGCGTGGAGGTGGCGGGCGAGGTGGAGGTCTGCGGCGCGGAGGTGCGCGGCTTCCAGCCGGGGCAGCGCGTCTTCGGGCTGGTGGATGGCGGAGGCTACGCGGAGGCGTCCCTCATGGAGGAGGGGATGGCCATCCCGATGCCGCAGGGTTGGAGCTTCGTGAACGCGGCGGCGACGCCGGAGGCCTTCTTCACCGCGCACGAAGCGCTGATGGAGTTGGGCGGACTGCGCGCGGGCCAGTCCGTGCTCATCCATGCGGGAGGCAGTGGCATGGGCACCGCGTGCATCCAGGTGGCGCGCGCGGTGGGCGCGCGGGCGTTCTTCACCGTGAGCACCGAGGAGAAGCTGCGCCGCTGTCTGTCGCTGGGCGCCGAGGCGGGCATCGTGCGGACCGGACAGGACTTCGCGAAGGAGGTTCCCCGCCTCACGCAGGGCGCGGGCGTGGACATGGTGGCGGACTTCGTGGGAGGCGCCGCGCTGGCGCGCAACCTGTCCGTGTTGAAGTTCGGCGGGAGTCTGCTGCTCCTGGGCGTGCTGGAGGGCATGGAGGGCGCGCTGGACGTGCGGCAGGTCATCCTGCGCCGGCTCCAGCTTCGCGGCATGGCCCTGCGTCCGCTGCCCCTGGAGGAGAAGGTGGCCGTCACCCGCCGCTTCCAGGAGCGGTGGTTGCCGGAGCTGGCGGTGGGGCGGGTGCGCCCCGTCATCGACTCCACCTTCCCGCTGGAGCGCGTGGCGGACGCGCACCGGCGCATGGAGTCCAACGCCAGCTTCGGGAAGATCGTCCTGGAGCTGTAGCCGCTTCAGGGCCGCACGACGCAGCGGAACCCGATGTGTGACGTGCCGCTGTCCTCCGCCTGGGGGGAGCGGGCCGCCGGGCGGTAGCGCAGGCAGTAGTTGGGCGCGCACAGGTGGCTGCCGCCCTTGAGCACGCGGCGGGGAATCTTCACCTTCGGCAGGCACGGGTCCAGGCTGCGCTCCGCGGTGGCCGGTCCCCGGGGATTGACGGGGATGCAGCAGGGCTTGCCGCCGTTGCTTTCGTGCCGCTCCTGATACCAGTCCGAGGTCCACTCCCACACGTTGCCAGCCATGTCGAAGAGGCCATGGTCGTTCGGGGGGAAGCTGCCCACCGGCGACGTGCCCTCGTAACCATCCGTGTTGAGGTTCTGCCAGGGGAACTCGCCCTGCCAGGTGTTGGCCATCAGCTTGCCACCTGGCGCGAATTCGTCACCCCAGACGTAGACCTTCCTTTCCAACCCGCCTCGCGCGGCGTACTCCCACTCCGCCTCGGTGGGCAGCGCCTTGCCGGCCCACCGCGCATAGGCGAGCGCGTCCTCGTAGCAGACGTGCACCACCGGGTGCTGCTCACGACCCTGCCAGGTGCTGTCCGGACCTTCCGGGTGCTTCCAGCAGGCGCCCGCCGTGTAGAACCACCACTGCGTCAAATCCCGCAGGTCCACGCGGGCATGCGTCTTCTTGAAGACGAGCGAGCCAGGGACGAGCAGCGCGGGGTTCGCGCCCGGAAAGTCGTCCGGGTTCAGGGGGCGCTCGGCCACGGTGACGTAGCCGGTGGCGTCCACGAAGCGCGCGAAGTCCGCATTCGTCACCAACTGGGTGTCCACCCAGAAGTCCGTCACTGTCACCTGGTGCGCGGGCCGTTCTTCCGGGTAGTGATGGTCCGAGCCCATCCAGAACGTGCCGCCCGGGATGAAGACCATGCCCGGCAGGGAGCGGGCTTCCTGCCCCGCGTCGCCTTCAGGGGAGCGCCCGTCCCGGGCAGCGGCTTCTTCGACGACCTCGATGCTCATGTGCGTGCCTCCTTCTCTGCGAGAGCGGAGGGGCGCGCCGTGCCCCGGGAGCAAACCTGGGGGGCCGCGGGGCACGGAACAATCCGGCCCTGCGGGGTGGGCCTCGTGTCCGCGGCTGCTCCTCCCGGATGTCGCTGGCATCCATCGCAGGGGGCGCTTGTGGGTTGCTGGCCGCATCCCCACCGTGGAGACGGCGCCGTTATGGACCCGCACTCGACGATTGCCGAATTCTCCCTGGTGAAGGGCGGGCTGCTCTTCGAGACCGAGCGCCGGCTCCGGCGGGGGCCGCGCAAGCGCCATGACATCGTGTGGCGGGCGCTGGCCTTCTCGGCGATTGGATGGCTGCCCCTGCTGCTCTTCACGTTGCCGTCAGGCGGGCCGACGGTGAACTCCTTGTTCAGGGAGCTCCAGATTCATGCGCAGTTGTTGATCGCGCTGCCCGTGCTCCTCGCCGCGGAGCCCTACATCGATGGGCGCCTGTGCGTCGCGGTCCGCCAGTTCCTCGATTCGAACCTGGTGGCGACGGATGGCCTGCAGACGTTCGACGAAGCCGCGCGCCGGGTGATGCGCTGGCGGGACAGCTATCTCGTGGAGGCGCTGCTGCTCATCCTGGCGTACGCGCTCACGTTCATCGCCCCCGCCGACGCCAGCCGGTCGTGGACCGTCGGCGGCGACGGGTTTTCAATGGCGGGCTGGTGGAACCTGGCCGTGAGTCAGCCCTTGTTCCGTTTCCTGGCGCTCCGGTGGATCTGGCGCGGCGTCGTGTGGAGCGCCTTCCTGCGGAGGGTGTCTCGTCTGCCATTGACCCTGGTGCCCACGCATCCGGACATGATGGGCGGGCTCGGGTTCCTGCCCATCTGCCAGGCCAGCTTTTCGCCCGTGGTGTTCTCCCTGGCCGTGGTGGTGGCGGCCTACACGTCCCGCGTGGAGTCCAAGGACCTGTCGGCCAATCCCGTGGCCTACGTGATTCCGCTGGTGGTCATCGCGGCCGTCGCGGTGGTGCTGGTGTTCGCGCCCATGGGCTTCTTCGTGCCCCAGCTCGTGCAGGCGAAGCGCCGCGGCGACGAGGGCTTCTCGAAGGTCGCGTCCAAGCACTCGCGTCAGTTCGAACACAAGTGGTTTCGCGGGGGCCCGGAGCCGGAGCTGCTGGGCGCGCCGGAGATGTCCTCGCTGGCGGACATCGGCACGGCCTTCACTCTGGCTCGGAGGATGCGCCTGTTTCCCTTCGACATGCGGGGCCTGTATGCCGTGGTGGGCGCGGCGCTGGCGCCGCTGGTGCTGCTGCTGGTGGTGGACCGGCAGTTCATCTCCGTCCTCAAGTTCATCCACGAAGGACTGCGGTGACGCGGGCCCGGGAGCGCCGGGCCCGCGCGTCCCGCGGCGCGCTCAGAACGTGGCGCCGACGTTCAGCGTGGCGTTGTAGCTGGAGCCCCCCGCGAAGGTGACGTCCGACAGCGGCTGGTTCTCCGCGGGCGGCAGCGTGGGGACGACCTCCTGGTTGAAGAGGAGGTTGTAGTTGGCCCGCAGGTCCGCGGTGAAGGTGCCCGTGTAGAAGCGCAGGCCCGCGCCCAGCGGCACGGAGCCGGCGGTGTCGTCGCGGTAGCCCAGCGCCTCGGCGCCGCGGCGGACGTTGTACCGGTTCATGCCGACACCGCCGAGCAGGTAGGGCTGGACGGCGCTCGCCGTCAGGCCGAAGGTGGCCACGGCCTGCCCACCGTTGCGGACGATGTCCGGGTTGCGCGCCAGGTCCTCCAGGCCGCGACGGTCAATCTTGTTGACGGCGCCGGTGTAGCCCAGCTCGATGCCAAACACGCGGGACGGTTTGAGCGTGGCCGTGGCGCCATACGCCGCGCCAGGGTCGATGCGAGGCGCCAGCCCACCGCTGTAGCCCTCCACGCCGCCACCCACGGTGACACTGAGCCCGCGCATGTTGGGCTCGTCCTTGGCCAGCGCCGTGCCTCCGCACAACGCGCCCGCGACGACGAGTGCCTGGATTCGTTTCATTTCGAGCGCCTCCCTCAGACGGGGTTGTTCCGCCAGAAGCTGGGACCGCCGAGAGGCCGGTTCAACCAGCGCCAGCCATGCCCCGCCGCGAGCCCTCCCTGGCGTGTCCGCACCCCATCGCGGGACACCTCCCCGGGGAACAGTGGCGCGGCAATCCGGGTTGAACCGGGAGCCACAGCGCTTTATAGGGGCAGGCGCCAGCGTCCTCATCGTGAGGGCGGCTGGCCCGGACGAGGTGCGCCGTACCCGGTCAGGACAAGACGACGCGACAACAGGAGTCGTACGTCATGTCCTGGATTCTCCTCGTCATCGCGGGGCTGCTCGAGGTCTGTTGGGCCATCGGGCTCAAGTACACGGAGGGCTTCACCCGGCTGGTACCAAGCGTCCTCACGGGCGGTGCCATCGTCGCCAGCATGGTGCTGCTGGGCTCGCCACGAAGCATCTGCCCATCGGCACGGCCTACGGGGTCTGGGTGGGCATCGGAGCGGTGGGCGCGGGAATCATGGGCATGGTGCTCTTCCATGAGCCCGCCACGCCCGCGCGCCTCTTCTTCATGTCGCTGCTGGTCATCGCCATCGTGGGGTTGAAGGTCACCAGCGGCCGGTAGCCGCGCCGGGCCGCCGCTGATTTTCCGGGCGCTGCCTGAGAGGCAGCGCTACACGTGGGGCCATGAGCAACGGGTTGCTGGGCCAGGGGCCTCCGAAGCGGCGGCGTGCGTGGCGGTATGCGTTGGGCGCGGTGGGGCTGGGCGTCGGTGTGGGCGCCGCCCTCACGTATGCGACGACGGATGGCCTCCAGGCCTTCGGGGCCCGGGCCGAGGGTGCCCGGCTGGAGCGGATGAAGGCGTCGTCGCGCTACCAGGACGGCATCTTCATCAACACGGCCGGGGCCCGGCTTCCGCAGAACGGGCCCGGTTGGGACACGTTCAAGAGATGCTCTTCGGGACGCAGCAGCGCACGCCGCCGTCTCCCTTGCCCATGGAGCCCAACGTCGCGGCGGCGTTGGCGAAGGCGCCGGAGACGGGGCTGCGGGTGACGTGGCTGGGCCACTCCACGCTGCTGGTGGAGATTGACGGTTTCCGCATCCTCACCGACCCCATCTGGGGCGAGCGCGCGTCCCCGTCCACCATCGCGGGGCCCAAGCGTTTCCATGCGCCTCCGCTGGCGCTGGACGCGCTGCCGGACGTGAACGCCGTGCTGCTGTCGCATGACCACTATGACCACCTGGACATGCCCACCATCCGGGCGCTGGTGCCGCGCCAGGTGAAGTTCTACGCGCCGCTGGGCGTGGGGGCGCACCTGGAGAAGTGGGGCGTGCCCGCCGAGCGCGTGGTGGAGCTGGACTGGTGGCAGGAGGTGTCGCTGGGGGAGGGGCGCCTGCGGATGGTTGCCACGCCCGCGCAGCACTTCTCCGGCCGGGGCCTGACGGACCGCAACAGCACGTCCTGGACGTCGTGGACGCTGCTGGGCCCGCGGCACCGCGTCTTCTTCAGCGGGGACACGGGGCTGACGGAGGAGTTCGCGGAGGTGGGCCGCCGCTTCGGTCCCTTCGACGTCACCATGTTCGAGGTGGGCGCCTTCCATCCGTCCTGGGGAAGCATCCACCTGGGGCCGCACCAGGCCTTGAAGGCGCATGAGATGGTGCGGGGGCGCACCTTGTTGCCCATCCACTGGGGCACGTTCAACCTGGCGCTCCACGCCTGGGACGCGCCCGCGAACGAGCTGGCCGCCGAGGCCCGCGAGCGGGGTGTGAGTCTGCTCACGCCGGTGCTGGGCCGTCCCGTGGAGCCGACGCGGGAGCGCGCGGATACGGCGTGGTGGAGCACGGTGCGGACCGCGGCTGTCGCTGGCGACGCGCCTTGATGCGGTGCTGATGACTCCCGGCGGGGCCTCTCGACTTCCGTGCGAGGCCGCACCCTGACATTCACGTCTTGTCCACCTGTCCGGCGCGTATGACAGGTCTGTCGTGCTTCGACTGAAGCGCGAGAGCTTCCGACGATGCCGTGAGGTGTCTGTCGTTGGGTATGGGATGTGCAGTGCGGCCGCGCATGACGCGAACGATCCTCATAGCGGTGCTCCTCATCGCAAGTACTGGGCATGCTCAAGGCGTGGGGAGCTCGTTGGAGCCGCCGGCGCCTCATGTGGATCGTCCCGGAATTGCCCTCTGGACGGCCTCCTTCATGGATTGGGGCCTGCTTCTGATAGGGCCGGTGCTGGGCGTGGGCCTCAACATCACGCTGCCGGTGGGCATGAACGTGCGCCTGACGGATACGACGGATGCGGTCTTCGAGCTCCGCCCCATGCTGGCGCGCACGCGGTGCATCAACGTCCATGGGGATGCCGTCTCCCGCTGCGGCACCTTGCAGGCCCTCCGCGCCACGGTGGGGCTGGCGTGGATTCCCTCGCCGAAGGCGGGCGGAGCTGGCTTCTTCATCCAGCCCAAGCTGAGCGGCATGGTGACGCACCAGACCGTGCGTGGCACGGAGGTCCCCGTGACGCCGGAGGGGACGCGGATGGAGACAGGTGCACAGGTCTCCCTCGGGTTCGACGTGGGGTACCGGAGGATGAACCCTCGCTCGCGCTCCTTCTTCGCTCCGGTGATCGGCGTTGCCGTGGGCTATAGCTGGAACCAGCAGCGCGACAAGGTCGACAGCGAATGGCTCTGGGGCCGGCGGCAGCGGGCCAGGGGCTGGCAGGACAAGTTCATCATGGACGTGAACCTGGACCTCTTGCGGTTCGGCGTCACGTTCTGACGAGCGCGGCGCCTCACGCGCCCGTGGCTCTCTGTCCTCGACGCCGCATGGCCTGTTGCCGCGACAGGCGTTGTCCATGTCCGGTGTGAATTTACGCTGGAGAAACAGTCCCACCGGGCTGCGTTGTAGTGGTTTCCCGAGGGATTGCATCCCCCGCACGCGGGGGCCCACAATGCGCCGCGTCTGGATTGTCGGACGGTGCATCATTCCCCGTATTGAGCCCGGACAGGGCACGGCCGGATGCGACTCTCACTCACCCATAAAATCACCCTGGCGCCTGTCGTCGTGGCGCTCCTGTTCGTCCTTCTCTCGCAGGGTTACACCGTCCCGAGGCTGCAGGAGGCTTTCGAGGCACAGGGCCGGGAGCTGAGCGGCGCGCTGCCCACGGTGCTGGCCTCCGCGTTGACGGATGTCATGAAGCGCGGCGCGCACGAGGAGGTGCAGCAGACGCTGGAGGCCGTGGCGCGTCATGGCGGAGTGGCCTACGTGGCCGCCTTCGACGCGAGTGGGACGCTGGTGGGCGTGGCGGGGGCGAAGGCCCAGGTGCTCCGGGACGCGCGCGAGCAATTGCAGACGTCGCAGGATGGGCTCGTCCTGCGGGACGGCGACACGGAGCTTCATGACCTGATGGCGCCCGTTCCTGGCGACGTGGGCCGGGTCCACGTGGGCTTCGACCGGACGCAGGCGCGGGGCCGCGTGGAGGGGGCCCTGGCGAACGTGGGCATCACCGTGCTCGTCGCCCTCGTGCTCTTCTCCGTGGCGGCCTTCGTGGTCAGCCGCGCCATCGTGTCGCCCCTGGTCCAGCTCGCCTCCGCGGTGCGGCGCATCGCCGAGCACGGGGACTTGCGGCAGACGATTCGCATCGACTCGGAGGACGAGGTGGGGCAGCTCGCGCGGGCCGTGGGCATGCTGGTGGGGAAGTTGAAGGAGCTGCTGCACCAGCTCCAGTCCTCCACGGAGCTGCTGAGTGACTCGGTGACGGGGCTGACGGAGTCCGCCGACCAGCAGACGGAGATGGTGACGCGGCACGCGGCCGCGCTCCAGGAGACGCAGGTGACGGCGCAGGAGATTCGCCAGACGGCGATGATGGCGTCGGGGTCCGCGGACTCCGTCATCCAGGTGGCCGAGCGCGCCGAGCAGTTGAGCCGCACCGGCGAGGAGGCCGTGGCGGCGAGCATCGACGGCATGGAGGAAGTGCGCAACCAGGTGGCGGAGATCGCCGCGCGCATCACCGCCCTGGGCGAGCGGACCAAGCAGATCAGCGGCATCACCGAGACGGTGAAGGACCTGGCGGACCAGTCCCACCTGCTGGCGGTCAACGCCGCCATTGAAGCGGCGCGCTCCGGGGAGCACGGCAAGGGCTTCGTCGTGGTGGCGAAGGAGATTCGCGCGCTGGCGGACCAGTCCATCCGCGCCACCAACCAGGTCCGGAGGATCCTCCACGACATCAATCAGGCCATCATCGGCACGGTGGAGATCACCGTCGAGGGCACCGAGCGCATGGAGGCGGGCCTGACGCAGGTCCGCACGTCCGGCGAGACGCTGAAGCAGCTCACCACCATCGTGGAGGACAGCACCGCGGCGGCGCGGCAGATTGCGAGGACCGTGAGCCAGCAGGCCACGGGCATCGAGCAGATCTTCACCGCGGTCAACGAGCTGAACACGCTGATGACGGACACGATGTCCCGCATCTCCACGACCAGCGACTCCGCCATGTCGCTGAAGATGCTCTCCGAGCGCGTCTCCCAGGTCGTCCGCGCCTACAACGTCTGACGCGGCGCCGGAAAACGCGGACCCTGGGTGACAGATTTCCTGGGCCGCGGTGTTTCCCACGAACCCATTGCGTACAAGGAACGCGGAGCCGCCACGTCGGGCCGGACGTGGTGTCCGGTCCGCGCGCCTGGAGTCTCTTCATGTCGAAAGGGTTCGTGGCTGTGATCGCCGCTGCACTGAGGACCGTTGGTTCACCACCAGCGATGGTGTCCGGTCGCACGATCTGGAGATTGAAGGGGAGGGCACGCCCGTCGTGCTCCTCCACGGGTTCATTCACCGCGCACATCGGCGGCGCGGGCATCGAGGAGCAGGACGCGTCGCTCCGGGCCGCGGCCGCGGCGCGCGACCCCCAGGGGACGGACCCGGAAGAGGCCTGGATGCTGGAGGAGATTGAACGCGCCAGCGCGAACCAACCTCCGCCCGACGTGGTGGCCATCGCGGCCCTCACCACGGCGTGGGGGGCTGGACGCGGGTGGACCCGGTGCTGGCCAACGTCGGCTTCCCGGTGCTGGGGGTGAATGGCGGGTTCGACGGGCCGTATTCGAAGTCGGCCATCGACCCGCTCTACCTGGAGAGCCTGGTGAGCTTCTTCGACCGCTACGACTTGGACTGAGCCGCCTTGCGCCGTGACGTGTGCCGGGTGGTGCGGGGGTGCTTCGCTGGGGCGGGGCGCCGCTTCGCGCTCATCCGCACCTCGTCGCTGCGGCAGACGCGTACGTGGAGGAAGCGCTGAAGCTGGGAGAGCGCGATGTCATGGTCATTGTCGCTCTCCGCCGCGCAGCAGTCGCTCAGCACGGTGAGCTGGTACTCGTGCATGTGCGCGTCGTGGGCGCTGAAGAAGATGCACAGGTTGGTGGCCAGCCCCGCGAGGATGAGCTTCCGGGTGCCCAGGTGCTCCAGCAGCGGCACCAGCGAGGTGGCGAAGAAGGCCGAGTGCTTGGGCTTGAGGATGAAGTAGTCATCCGGCTCTGGCTTGAGGGCCCGGGCGACGTCGCGGCCCCGGCTTCCCGGCCGGGTGCAGTGGGCATAGGTGTCCTGGAAGTTGCTTCGCCAGTACCCGAAGTTGTCGTTGACGTAGATGACGGGCACGCCCGCCCGGCGCATCCTCGCCGCGAAGGGCCCCAGGCGCTCCACCATCCGCAAGGCCCACGGGAGGACGTTCTCCCCGCCGGGAAAGTCCAGGTCGTTGATGACGTCGATGATGAGCAACGCCGTGTCGGAGCGTTTGCTGGTGGACGCACGCTTCGGTGCCGTCCGGGTTCTTGCCTTCCGCGTCGTCACATCCACCCCACCGTCAGGAGGCCGCGACGCGTAGGGTAAGCACGCCCTGGAAGGACGGGGAGGTGGGCGCCGTCAGCGGGGCTCCGCCTTTTTGTAGCGCAGGCGCTTCATGGCCTCGAAGCGGGCCCGGTCCCTGGGGGGCGTGGTGGCCACCAGGCCGTCCAGCATCCGCTTCGAACTCTGGAAGATCTCCTCCACGGCGACCTCGAACGCGTCGGTGTTCTGCTTCGACGGCGAGCGCGTCCCGGCGATCTTCCGGACGAACTGGAGCGCGGCGGCGCGGATGTCGGCGTCGGTGGCGGGAGGCGCGAAGTTGAACAGGGGCTTGATGTTCCGGCACATGCCCGCAGGCTAGAGCGTGTCCGGAAAACAGGCCATGGCCCACCGCGGTGAAGCGCTCAACGCAGGGCTCCCATGACTCTCAGCAACTGGGCGTGCGCGGCGTTCAGCTCCTCGAGTGCTTCGATGTAGTCACGGCGCGCCTCCAGGGCCTCGCGCCGGATGATGAGCAGTTGAAGGAAGTCCACCTTGCCGGCGCGGTAGGCCTCGGTGACGAGGTCCTGGTTCTCCTGGAGCGCGGCGAGCACCTCGGTGTCGAACAGCGCCGCGGCTGCCTGGGCGGCCTGGTACCGGTTGAGCGCGAGTTCGACCTCGGCGCGGACGAAGCGTTCGGTGGCGGCGAGCCGCTGCTGGGCCTGTTGCTCCCTGGCGGCGCTCGTGCCTCGCCCGGCCTGGTTCCGGTTGAAGACCGGGAGGTCGATAGCGAACGTCCCCTGGAGGATGGTGTCGTTCTCCTCCCGGCCGTAGGCCAGGCCCACGCTGGGGCGCGGCAGAGCGTCCCGGCTGGCGACCCGGAGCTCGGCGCGGGCCGCGTCCCACTCAGCCCGGGCGGCCTTCACGTCCTGTCGCTGCTGGGCGGCGCGCTCGACGAGCACCGGGAGGGCGGGCTGGGGCGTCATGTCCGTCTGGAACTCGTGCTCCAGGGTGATGTCCTCGCTGGGGTCCACGCCCAGCAGGAGCTTCAGCTCCGCCAGGGTCTGGCCCCGCAGCCGGGTTGCGCGGACCTGCTCTTGTCGGGCCCGGCCGCGCTCCACCGTCGCGATGTTCATCTCGATGCGGGAAGCGGCGCCTGCCTCAAGCCGCTCCTTCGCCGTCTTGAGGCCTTCCTCCGCGAGCTTCAATGCGTCCTCGCTCAGGCGCAGCGCGCGCTCGGCGGCCAGCGCTCGGCCAAAGGCCTGACGCACGTCCGCGGCCAGCTCCACCTGAAGGGATTCCAGCCGGAACCGGCTGGCCTCCAGGGTGGCGCGCGCGGTGTCCCTGCGGGCCCCTTGCTGCCCGAAGATTTCGAGCTGCTGGCTGACGCTCACGTTTAGCTCGAGCGTGTCGGGCTCGTCGCGAAGTCGCGGGCCCACGGAGGCCTGGAGTTGCGGATTGTTTTGCAGCAGGAGGTTCGCGCCCGCCCACTGTGCCCTCGCGGACGCGGCTTCGGCGCGGCCTTCGATGAGGCGGGGGCTGTGTTCGAGCGCGAGCGTGACGGATTGCTCCATCGTCAGGGGGCGGGCCGAGAAGGCGGCGCCGGAACGAAGCAGAGCAGGCTGACGAGGCGCAGGGCGCGCCATAGGGGCGAAGCGCGCATCACGGAGTCCTCGTCATGGGCAGGTCCTTCCCGGCGCCGAAGACCGAGTAGAGGACGGGGAGCACCACGAGGGTGAGCAGGGTGGATGACAGGACTCCGCCGATGACGACGGTGGCCAGGGGCCGTTGGACCTCCGCCCCGACGCCGGTGTTGAGCGCCATGGGCACGAAGCCGATGGCGGCCACCGCGGCGGTCATCAGCACGGGCCGCAGCCGGGACACCGCTGCCTGACGGATGGCTTCGCCCAGGGGATGGCCGTGTTCGAGCAGGCCGCGGACCCGAGAGACGAGCACCATGTCCCCCAGGACGGACACGCCGGACAGGGCGATGAAACCCACGGCGGCGGAGATGGAGAAGGGCAGGCCTCGTAGCAGGAGGGCGAGCACGCCACCTACAAGCGCGAAGGGGACCCCCGCGAAGATGCGCACCGCGTCCAGGACACGCTGGTAGGTGAGGAAGAGCAGCAGGAAGACGAGTCCCAGCGCCACCGGCACCACGATGAGCAGGCGTGTCTGTGCGCGTTCGAGGTGCTCGAACTGACCGCCGTAGCGGAGGTAGTAACCCGCGGGCAGCTCCAGCTTCTCGTCGAGTGTCTGGCGGACCTCCGCGACGAAGCCGCCGAGGTCGCGCTCACGCACGTTGGCCTGGACGACCAGCCGCCGCTTGCCCCATTCGCGCTGGATGGTGGTGGGGCCGGACACCTCGTTCAGGGTTGTCAGCCGTCCCAGGGGAACGCGCTCGCCGCCGGGCGCGCTGACGGGGATGGTGGCGAGCTTCGTGGGTTCCTCGCGGTACTCCTCGGCGAGGCGCACGGCCAGGTCGAAGCGCCGTTCGCCTTCGCGCACCTCCCCCACGACGCGCGTTCCCACCGCTTCCACGACGTCGAGGACGGAGCGGGCGGGAATCCCGTAGCGGGCCACCGCGGCCCGGTCCACCGTGATTTCCAGCACGGGCTGGCCCGTCACCTGCTCCACGGTGACGTCGGCGGCGCCGGGAATGGCCCGGACCCGCGTCTCCAGTTCGCGGGCCTTGGCCTTGAGCACGTCGAGGTCGTCCCCGAAGAGCTTGATGCCGACGTCGCTTCGCACGCCCGCGATCATCTCGTTGACGCGCATCTCGATGGGCTGGAGGAAGGCCATGCGCATGCCCGGGAGGTCCGCCAGTTCGGCCTTCATCTCGTTCACCAGCTCCTCTTGCGTGGTGGCCCGCGTCCACTGCTCCCGGGGCTTGAGGGTGATGAAGACGTCGGACAGCTCGATGCCCATGGGGTCCGTGGCCACCTCCGCGGTGCCGGTCCGGGTCCAGACGCGTCGCACCTCGTCGGGGAACCGGGACAGCAGCACGCGCTCTATCTGGCCGCCATAACGGATGGACTCGGAGAGGGAGACCTCCGCCAGGCGCACGGTGTTGATGACGAGCGTGCCTTCGGACAGGCGGGGGACGAACTCGCTGCCGAGGCGCGTGGCCGCGAGCGCGGCGCCCAGGATGAGCAGCGTGGCGGCGGTCAACGTGAAGCGCGCGTGGGTCAGCGCCCATTCGAGGACGGGCCGGTAGAGCCGCTGGAGCCCGCGCACGAGCCGTGGCTCCTGGTGCGGGCCGCCGCCTCGCTTCAGCGCGAAGGAGGCCAGCACCGGCATCAGCGTCATGGAGAGCAGCGCGCTGCCCAGGAGCGCGAAGATGACCGTCAGCGCCATGGGCCGGAACAGCTTCCCCTCCACGCCTTCGAGCGCGAGGATGGGCAGGTAGACCACCATGATGATGAGCTCACCGAAGAGCGTGGGCTTGCGCACCTCGACGGCGGCGTCCCGCACCACCTCCAGCAAGGAGCGCCCGTCACGGGCACCGGCGAGTCGCCGCTCCGCGTTCTCCACCAGGATGACGGATGAGTCGACGACGAGCCCGAAGTCGATGGCGCCCAGCGACATCAGCGTGCCGGCGATGCCGAAGCGCAGCATCGCGTTGAAGGCGAAGAGGAGGGACAGCGGAATGGCCGCCGCCACGATGAGGCCGGCGCGCCAGTTGCCCAGGAAGATGAAGAGCACCGCGATGACGAGCAGCGCGCCCTCCAGCAGGTTGGTCCGGACGGTGCGCAGCACGAGGTCCACCAGCTCGGTGCGCTCGTAGACCGGCTCCACGAGGACGCCTTCGGGCAGGGTGCGTTTGAGGGCCTCCAGCCGCTGGGCGAGCGCCTGGGTCACCATGTGGGAGTTTTCGCCCACCAGCATGAAACCCAGTCCCAGGACGACTTCGCCCTCGCCATCCGCGGTGGTGGCGCCGCGCCGGATTTCATGGCCCACCTCGACCCGGGCCACGTCCCGGATGCGCACGGGGACGCCCTGGTGCGCCGCGATGACCACGTCCTCGATGGCCTCGCCGTCCGTGAGCGTGCCCACCCCGAGCACGAGCGTCGCGGTGCCTGCCCGCTCCAGCACGCCTCCGCCCACGTTGTCGTTGTTCTCCTCCAGGGCCCGGTAGACGTCGCCGAGGGAGAGGTTGAACTGCTGCAGGCGGCGCGGGTCCACGATGACGTGCCACTGCTTCTCCTCGCCGCCCCAGGCGTTCACCTCCGCCACACCGGGCACGCTGCGCAGTTGGGGCGCGATGACCCAGTCGTGCAGGGTGCGCAGCTCCTCGATGCTCTTCGTCCGGCTCTTGACCAGGTAGTGGAAGACCTCGCCCAGGCCGGTGGCGACGGGCCCGAGCGCGGGGGGCGCGATGCCCGCTGGCAATCGCACCCGGCTCAGCCGTTCCGCCACCTGCTGCCGCGCGAACCACAGGTCGGTGCCGTCCTCGAACTGGAGGGTGACTTGAGAGAGGCCGAACTTGGAGATGGAGCGCAGCTCGCTGACCTGAGGCAGGCCCGCGAGCGCCTGCTCCACGGGGACGGTGAGCTGGCGCTCCGCTTCGGTGGGCGTGAGCGCTGGTGCGACGGTGTTGACCTGCACCTGCGTAGGCGTCGTGTCCGGGATGGCGTCAATGGGCAGCGCCCGGAAGGCGAGCAGGCCCGAAGCAATGAGGGCCCCTGTCGCCACGAGGACGGCCCAGCGGTGGGCCAACGACCATTCGATGAGCCGGGTCAGCATGGCGGCTATTCGCCCCCTCCGGTTTCACAGCAGCCCGCGCCAATGGAACTCTTGAGGATTTCGGTCTTGAGCAGGAAGGCGCCGGTGGTGACAACCTCCGCTCCCTCAGTCAGGCCCTTGATGATTTCCACCGCCTCGCGCGTGCTGGCGCCCAGATCGACCGCGACGGGCTCGTAGAGCCCCGGCCGCTTGCGCACGAAGACGAGCGTCTGGCCTTCGGCGCGCTGGATGGCCGCGTGGGGCACCATCACCGCCTCATGTTCCGTGGTGACCTGCACCCGTGCCCTGACGAAGAGCCCGGCCTTGAGGGCGCCATCCGGGTTGGGCAGCTCGACGCGGGCGCGCACGGTGCGCGAGGCCCGGTCCACCGACGCGCCGATGCGGGTGAGGGTGGCCTCGCGCGTCTGGCCGGGCATGCTGTCGAAGGTGAGGGTGACGCGCTGCCCAGGGCGGACGATGGCCGCGTCCGCCTCCGGAATCTCCAGCAGGGCCCACATGGTGCTCAGGTCCGCGACCTGGATGAGCGGCTGGCCCGTGGATGCGTAGCGCCCGGCCACTGCGTCGCGCGCCACCACCGTCCCCGCGAAGGGGGACGACAGCGCATAGGTCCCGGAGGTGCCCTGAATGTTGGCGCCCGCGGCGGAGAGGGCAGCGCGGGCCGCGTTGCGCTCGGCTTCCGCCGCCGCGACCTCCGCTTCGGCGGTTTCGACGTCCTTCCGGGCGCTGATGCCGCTGGCAGCCAGCTTCTGCTCGCGCTCCAGCGTCGAGCGCGCCACCGTCAGGCGTGACTGCGCCGCGGACAGCCGGCCCTGGTCCGCGCCCACCGTGCCCGAGGTGATGAGCACGAGCGGCTGTCCCGCCTTCACCTCGTCACCGACGTCCACGCGGACGTCCGTCACCAGGGCCTCGCCGCGGGCGGACAACTGCGCCAGCCGGTTCTGGTTGAAGTCGAGCTGGCCGACGACGTCCAGCGTCTGCGCGAAGGGGCGCTTCACCGCGCGGTGGGTCTGGATGCCCGCCTCGCGGGCCGTTTCAGCGGAGGCGAGGCGGACGCGCGCGCCCGGCTCGGGGAAGGTGGGCGGTTGGGCACCCGCGGCCTGCACCCACTCCGGATGGCAGTACGGGCAGATGGACTCCGGGAAGCCGTGCTTCCGGCAGTAGTCACCCGCCTCGATGAACTTCGCCACCAGCGCCGGGTTGCATTGGGTGCAGCGGGACTCGGGGACCGCGTGCTCCTTGCACCAGTCCTTGGGCGCGGTGTCCTGGGCCGTGAAGGTGAGGCCCGGATTGCATTGGAAGCACTGCGATTCGGGGACGCCGTGCTCCGCGCACCAGTCGTCCTGGTCCTTGAAGACGTCGATGAGGTCGGGGTTGCACCGGGTGCAGAGTTCCGCGGGGACGCGGTGCTCGCAGAGGGTGACTTCGGAGGTGGTGGAGGTGCCTCCCGAGTCGGCCGGCGGCGAAGGGGCCTTCGCCGTGGACGGGCTGGCTTGCTGGGTGCAACTGGCCACAGCCAGTGCCAGGAGCACCGCCAGGAGAACGGGACCGGCTCGGGAGGCACGCATCTACTTCACTCCCTTCTTGGCGAGCTCCGGGTTGCAGAGGACGCACTGGGATTCGGGGCGCGCGTGCTCGGGGCACCAGTCGCCCTTGGCCTTGAAGACAGGGGCCAGCTTCGGGTTGCAGCGGGCACAGAGGGACTTCTGGACGCCGTGCTCGCAGCGCGGCTTCTCGGACTCGGAGGCCTGGGTCTGCGGAGCGGGCCTGGCCTCCTCGGCCAGGACGGGAGCGGCGAACAGGGACAGGACGACGGACAGCGTACGCGGCGAGTGCATGATGAAGCCTTCCTGCTGGGGCGGATGCCCACGGCGGTGATGGCCCGCGCGGAGATGCGCGGGAAGGTCAGACAGGGCTTGGGCGGAGTGGGAGGACGTGCGCACACGCCCGGCCACGGCCTTCGCAAGACACACGTCTCCCGTGAAGGGCGGTGTCAGGCTCTGGGCGGCTGGAAGATGTCGGTCCCCACGCCGGAGAGCAGGGGCTCATCCACGCGCGAGGGGACCGGAAGCAGCAGTGACGGGAGGGCCAGGCGCGCGACCATGAACGAGGGCCCAGGGGCGGCTCTCAACGGACAGCACACGCACAGCACACAGTTGGGCGCGCAGTCCTCGCACTCGTCGGATGTCTCTTCCGCGCAGTCGTCGTGCACGTCCGACGCCAGGGCCAGCGTCTGGAAGACGCCACCCGTCGTCAGGACGAGGAGCACGGCAAGGAATCGCAGAAGGGACCGCATCCAAGGCGGGCTTATTAAAGGGGCCTGGTGGTGTCAATCCAGCGGGGGCGGCGCCGAGGCAGGGGGCTCGCGTATCAGGCGCTCCAGCAGACGCCGCATCGCGCCGCCATCCCATTCCCGGGGGCCCGAGAAACGGGCGACCTGGCGACCGTCGACCAGGAGGAAGCTGACGGGGAGTTGCTCCACGCTGAACGCGCCTCCCACCTGCTTGTCCGTGTCGAGGCGCAAATGGAGCGGTGCGGGCGGGGGGCCCTCGAAGAAGGACGCCACTGCCTGGGGTGTTTCGTCATGGCTGAAGACCACGACCTCGAGTCCCTCCGGGGGCGCATTGGCCAGGGCGACAAGTTGGGGCGTTTCCTGCCGGCAGGGCGGGCACCACGTGGCCCAGAACACGACGAGCAGGGCGCGTGCGTGTGGCGCGTCCGCGAGCATAGGCGCGGCCCCCTGAAGCCGGATGTAGGCCGGCGGAGGCTCGCGCTTACAGGCCCACGCCAGCGGCGACAGGCCGAGCACGAGCAGGCTGAGCGCGGTGGTGGTGCGCATCACGTTGGAGTACCTCAAGGCATGCGAGCGGCGCCGAGGCTACAACGTCCCGCCGGCCCGGAGTGCTGGCGGCCTCTCCAAATGTGCAACCGTTGCGATAGTGGGGCGCGCTACTGCGAGCGGGCGTGCAGCAGATGGGGGCGCGCCGAGCCAGGACACGGCGGCGGCGCCGTCGTTCACGCTGGCGAGAGCCAGAACCAGCGCCCATTCGAGCGGAGGGCGCCAGCGAGGAATTCGGCGAACGAGGGGGCAATCTGCCGACAGTAGTCAGGGTCCGGGAATCCCTCGCGGTAGCCATCCCGAAGGGGATACCGGCCCGCTTCTTGGTGGCTCACGTCGAGGAGGACGTAATTGCTGTCCCGCACTTCGCACACCGCGTACCAGGACGTGGGACCGGCCTTGTCGGTGTCGTCCTGGCTCATGACTACGCGCGCGCGCTGAATCCGTGACAGGGGGAGGAACGAGAATGCCGGGTCTCTGAACGTGTGCGTTCGAGGATCGAAGAGGTCGGCACCATCGCAATGCAGGTAGAAGGCCCGCAGGTCCGGGTCCAGCGGCCATCCGACCCGCTTCTCGAACGCTTCGATTTGCTCGGGCGTCGCAGGAGGGTTGGGGTGATGGAGGCGCGAAACCTCTGCAAGTAGTTCGGCCATCTTCATGGGCTGCGCTCACTCTCCATAGGGGTAGTCAGGTCCAACCTGAGTCCATGGAGGGGTGTTCGCATAGCACTGGTTGTAGAGCCCGTTCAGCGTGTCGTGAATGTCCTTGGGGAATGGAAGGACGTTCTCCCAGTCTGTTGGGTTGCCGCCGTGCTTGAGGTCGCGGATGTGGTGGCCCGGATAGGCCAGTCCGTTCCTGTCCGTTGGCCACGCTCCGAAGCGGGCCGCCCACTGTTGGCGAAACCCGTCCCGGATGTTGTCCCACTGGGTGCGCGCCGACTGATTCGCACTGACGCTGATGGTTGAGTAGTTGCAGCAACAGTGGGTCATCCCATAGCGGCTGCCGGTGTCGATGACGGTCCCCTGGTAGTCCATCTTCACTTCGGCCAGCCACATGCAGCCCTGCAATGCGTAGCCGCTCCCAGCGCACTTCTCGCGGCAGTCGTTCATGAGCTGGCGGCTGCACTGCCACGGCCCATAGAAGATGACCGTCCGGAATTGCCCGCCGCCGGGCACGTTTACAACGGGCCCCACCCACTTTCGGACCGGCATGTCAGGCCGCGTGATGGGGCCCTCGGCACACGCCGTGAAAAGGAATGCCACCAGAACGGCGAGGCGGCGCATCCGAGGGGTGTTGGCATTCAATTCCGATGTCCGCTTCCCGCACGTACCCGAAGGCACTGACCCACGCCTGGAGAGGGCTCGCGGGCTGATCGCCGCACGCGAGACCAGGCCGGAGCCCCAGGGGAGCTCCGGCCCGGTGCGGTTCAGCGATTACAGCGTCGGGGCCGACGGGCCGGCGGCGGCGCAGGCGGCCGGGACCGCGAAGCCGTTGGTCGGCGTCGTGGTGCCGGAGCTACCGGACACGGCGTTGGAGCCCAGTCCGAACGCGGCGAAGGCCGTCCACAGGCGGCAGACGTCCTCGCCACCGTGCAGGGCGGTGGCCGCGGTGATGATGCCGTCACGCACCTGGGTGAAGGTGGGGCTGCACGGCGTGTTCTTCAGGCCCTGGGTGAAGTACAGCATCATGCGCTGATTACCCGCGTCACCCGTGGCGTCGTAGAGATTGCTGCTGAACCCGTGGTGGTTGACCAGGGCCCAGTAGGCCTCCCACATGCCCTGGGCGAACACCGCGCCCACGCCGTGCGGCACCGCCATGCCGTTGATGCTGGCGTAGGTCCAGGTGTTGACGGTGGGGCTGGTGCTGTAGCGCTGGGGCCGGATGCCCACGCCCGTGGTGGGCTGGTTCAGCGCGTAGGTGCCCACGCCGCGGCCCTGGGCGCCCGTGTCCGTCGGCTTCGCGGTGTAGAAGAGCGACAGGAAGTCGCTGATGCCCTCGCCCGGCTGCTGGCGGTTGGACAAGCAGGACACGTTGCTGGGGCCACCCACCAGGCGGTTGGAGATGCCGTGGCCGTACTCGTGGACGATGATGCCGGCGTCCAGGTCTCCGTCCTTGTTCGGCGTCACCGTGTTCCAGCGGTACATCTGCATGCGCGGACGCTGGCCATCCGGCGGCGTGAAGAAGTTGGCGTTGTTCATGCCGCCGCCGTCCTGGGCCTCCGCGCGCACGTCGTCGTTGCCCACGCCCCCCTTGCCGTAGTTGTTGACCTGGAAGTTACCGGAACGCTCGTCGAAGCCGTACTGGTAGTGGACGTCGTGGATGATGTTGTTCCAGTAAAACAGGTTGGTGACGGCCGCGGGAATGTACGTGGACGGCGCGCCCGTGAGGTTGATGGGGAAGTCGCAGGCCAGGGACGCGGTGCAGTTGGGCTGCGTTGCGGGCGGCGTGCCGGTGTTGGAGGTGTCCGCATAGGCGTGGACGTTGTTGCCGCGCGGAATGGTGTACTCGGCGCCGGCCACGCCGTTGGTGTCGTGCCAGCCATAGGGCGAGGCCGTGGGGTGGGCCGGGTTGGTGATGAGCAGGCGCCCGTCCGCCGGCGGCAGCGGCGTGGTGTGGTTGGGGCTCTCCACCGGCATGGGGTAGACGCGGTACGAGTCCGCCGCCACCCAGTCGAAGCGCGTCCAGACCTCACCCGTGGACGCGTCCACCGTGACGTCGTAGGCGTGCTCGTTGTCCAGGGTGTGGACCTGGAAGTGCCACACCAGCCGGGCCTCGCCGCGGCGGACGGGCAGCACCGCCAGCTCCGCGTCGATGGGCTGGGTGGACAGGCCTTCCACGGCCACGCGCGTGCGCTGACGCACGCCGGGCTCGGCCTGGAGGGACTGCGGCGCCGCGGGCAGGCGGACGCGCAGGTGCTTGGCCACGCCCATCACCGCGTCCGCGGCGCTCAGGCGCGGCGCGGCGCTGGCGATGGCGGACTCCAGCGCCGGCAGGAAGTCGCTGTGCACGCTGAGCACGCGTCCGTCCCTGGCCACGTTGATTTGAAGCTGGGCGTTGTAGACGGGCAGCCCCCGGTACGTCTGGCGCAGGTACAGGTTGGTGATGCCGCTCAGCTTCGAATGGACGCGGTCCGTCACCTCGAGGTTCGCCAGGTCGTTGAGCCCCAGCCCGAGCGCGTCCCGGTTCTTCTGGACGAAGTCCAGGCCGATGGCCAGCGCGTCGCCACTGCGCGGACCGGAGATGGCTCCCACCGGATTGGTGAGCGAGCGCACCAGGCCGCTGCCCTCGTCGAACTCCACCAACAGCTCAGGCACGGCCTGCCGCAGGGCTTCCTGGCTGGACGCCTGGGCGGACGTCACGCCAAAGCGGGCCTGAGCGTTGTATGCGTCACGGGCATCGTAATTGCGATGGCTGTGATCTGTATGGACTGCCATTGCAGCGGAACCCGAGAGGGTTCCAACGAGAAACACCGCATGAAAAAGGCGCCTTCGGTAAGGACCTGAGGACATGTCGTGCTCCTGCACTGCGGGTTGACCGCTCACTCTGAGAGAAGCGGTGCTGGGGCGGCAGAAAGCACACTTTGAGTGAAAATAGCAAATCACCAGCTAATCTGGAATTGTGCGGTTGGGTGCAACGGATTCGCACACTCCCGCAGTATGATAAGCAATGACGCTGTGAAGCTTTGCGAGCGTTACTTGTCCAACGCAGTGCGGTGAGCAGGAATTGGGCGAGGGATCAGCCGCTCCAGCAGCGCGCCCACGGAGCGCGCCGGGTGGGCGCCGGGTTCGGGGATGCGCGCCGTCAGCGTCGCGGCGCCCAGGCGGGCCACGGAGGACAGCACGAAGAGGACGTGCAGGTTCACCCAGGCGTGGCCGCCCAGGGTGAACTGGGTGGGCAGCGCGGCGGCGATGGCGCCTCCCAGCGCGGCCGCCGCGGCGTAGGCCAGACCGCCCGCGGTGGCGAAGGCGGCCAGGTAGAAGGGCCGGTTCTTCCGCGGGGCCACCGCGAGGGGCAGCTCGAAGATGGCCAGGCCGTGGCCGCTCCACAGCGCGCCCGCGAGGAGGACGTCGAACAGCAGGGGCCACAGCGTGCCCGCGGTGGGCAGCAGCCAGAGGGCGGGGATGACGCCAATGCCCAACGAGCAGGCCATCAACACGGGCTGGGCGCCGCAGCGGTCAATCATGCGGCCCCAGAGCGGCGCCGCGAGGATGCGCACGCCCGCCACGGCCGCGGCGTGCAGCGCCATGATGACGAAGGTCATCTTGAGGTTCTGGAGGCTGTGCAGCGCGAAGAAGGGCGCGGAGACGCCCACCGCCGCGTTCCAGGCCACCTGGTAGGTGAGGACCCGGCGCGCGTTGTCATCCTTGAAGGGAACGAGCGCGCCCTTGAGCTCCAGGGGCGGCGTGGTGCCCGGGGGCGCCGGGTCATGCTGCGACGCCATGAGCAGGGTGGTGACGACGCCCATGACGCACGCGCCCAACGCGAGCAGGGGCAGGGCCACGCCCACGCCGCTGGCCGGGCGCAGCCGGTCCAGCAGCAAGCCCGCGCACAGCGAGGCCAGGGTTCCCGACAGCGTGGTGAGCGCGGTGCGGCGTCCGAAGAAGCGGCCCCGGACGGCGCGGGGCACCAGTTCGCCCATCCACGCCACCCACGCGTTGTTGCCCACCACGCTCAGCGCGGCGGAGACGCCCGCCACCGTCAGCAGCAGGTGCTGCTGGGCTTCAAAGGGCAGTCCCAGCCAGGGCATCACCGCCAGGGGAAACATCACGAGGCGCGACAGGCACACCGCGGTGAGGGCCACGCGCCGGTGTCCGAAGAGGCCCGTCAGCCAGGCCGCGGGGAACTGGACGAACTGCGCGAAGAAGGGCAGGGCGGTCATCACCCCCACCAGGAAGGGCCCCAGCTTCAGGGCAATGGCCCACGCGGTGAGCACCGTCGCGCCCGCGCACGCGGTGAAGACCTCCGAGAACATGCCCTCCACCACGGAGACGCCCATCGTGCGGCGCAGCCGGCCATGGGGCTTGTGCGCGCTGGGGCCGGGCCCGTCCACGGGCGGGGCCCCCAGGAGCGGGGCCGACGAGCCGGGCAGGGACGACCCGGGCCGGAACAGCGGCACCGCGGTGGCAAGAGAAGCGAAGCTGCGAAGGAACTGCCGACGGAGGGCTGCGCGAGTCACAGGTCCGCGTTCTGTCGCACGCTCCGCCGGGCGCCCTCAATCCACCCCCGGGTGCCCCCAGGGCGCCCGGCCGCTCTCCGGGCGGGAGTGGCGCGGCTGTCCCACATCCGCTGGCACCGGCTCACGCCCGGCTGCTGGGCAGCGCTGGAATCAGGTGCAGTTCAAGCGGTCTTGAACTATATGAACGAACGAGGAGACGGCGCACTATGGATCTGGCTCGGGAGCTGACGGAGTTTCTGGGGGCGGTGGAGCAGCGGCTTGGCACCACCCTGGTGGATGGCAACGCCGGTCCGGACGTGAAGGGCGACACGCTGATGGAGGCGGCCCGTCACCTCTGTCTGGGCAGCGGCAGCAAGCGCGCGCGCCCCATGCTGGCGCGGCTGTTCGGCGGCGCGGTGGGCGTCCCGGCGGAGCGGCTGGTGGACGTGGCGGTGGCCGCGGAGCTCATCCACTCCGCCAGCTTGCTGCATGACGACGTGGTGGACGCGGGCATGTTCCGGCGGGGCCGTCCCACGGTGAACGCGCGGTGGGGCAACATCGTCGCGGTGATGAGCGGCGACCTCATCCTGTCCACGGGCCTGCACCAGTTGTCCCTGCTGGACGCGCGGCTGACGCGCAGCGCGCTGTCGGTCGTCTCCGAGATGACCCGCGCCGCCATCGCCGAGGTGGAGGCCCGCGGGGACCTGGACCTGCCGCTCAATCGGCTGCGCTTCATCGCCGAGGGCAAGACGGGCTCGCTGTTCGGTTGGTGTGGCAACGCGGCTGCGACGCTGGCGGAGCACCCCGAGGCGGTGGAACGCTTCGACGGCTTCGGGCGTCACCTGGGCGTGGCGTTCCAGATTGCAGACGACATCCGCGACATCCTGGGCACGGACGTGGGCAAGCCGCGCTACGCGGACGTGCACTCGCGCACGCCGTCCATGCCCATCCTCCTGGCGGTGGCCAAGGACGAGTCGCTGCGGCGCAAGCTGAAGGACGCGTGGGCGTTCGCCGCCATCACGCCGGAGCGGACCAAGGAGATTGGCGCCGCCATTGAAGCCGCCGGCGCGGTGGACGCGTCCATGGCGCGGATGAACCTCGAAATCGAGGCCGCGCTCGACAAGCTGGGCCACTTCGCGCAGGAGCCCGCGGGTGCGGAGCTGGTGAGCTGGGCGCGGAAGCTGTCGGCTGGCATCGCCGAACAAGTCCAGGGGCGCGCTGCATGAAAGGCTACCTGTGGACGGGGGGACCCGGGAGCCCGAACTCGGAGGCGCCGCCAGCGGATGGCCGGCTGGCGCCCTGGGAAGCCATCGCGGTGGACGCGGTGGGCAACGTCATTGAATTCTGGGGGTTCAAGCGCAACCAGGGCCGCGTGTGGGCCCTGCTGTACCTGCGCGGTGAGCCCCTGACCGCCGGCGAAATCGAGCGCGAGCTGGACCTGTCCAAGGGCGGGGTCTCCATGCTGCTGCGCGATTTGGAGCGCTGGGGCGTCATCCAGCGCGTGCGCCTGCCCCAGGACACCGTCTGGCGTTACGGCGCGGAGAACGACCTGGTGCGGATGGTGACGCACGTCATCGAGGAGCGCGAGGCGGGCTTCGTCGCGCGCATCCGCGCCGACCTGGCGGAGGCCCGGCGTCTGGCCGAGTCCCACGCGGGGCTCCCGCCGGACCGGCTGCAGCGGCTGGAGAAGATGGCCACGCTGGCGGAGCACGTGGAGCGCGCGCTGCGGCTGTTCATCAAGACGTCCCGGCTGGACGTGTCCGGCGTGCTGTCCGTCTTCCGGGACGAGGCCCCCGGCGGGCGCCGGGGCTCCAAGTAGCCAGAAGAGGCAGGCATGGATTCACATTATGACCAGGTGATGAAGGCGCGCGCGGGCGCGGACCCGTCGGCCACGCGCCTGTACTTCGCGTATTCGACCATCCTGGACCGGGCCGTGTTCGAGGAGTGGCGTTCCCAGCACAGCTACGACTTCTTCGAGCTGCCCGAAGGACGGCTGGCCGAGGCCCTGGACGTGGACCTGGTCTACGACTTCCCGTCACGCTGGTGGGGCGGGCGCGTCGCGGGGCTGAGGGATGCGACGGGCCAGAAGGTCTACGGCCGCCTGTTCGAGATTCGCGGCCAGGACTGGCCCATCATCCAGCACAAGGAAGGCTTCGTCACCAGCATGTGCGTGGAGCGCCCGGTGCGCGTCCAGGTGGACGGGCAGGGGCTGGAGGCCACGGCCTTCGTCACGAACCCGCGCCGTGCGTCCGGGGACGGCCCGGTCAGCCCCCGCTTCGTGGAGGCCCTGGTGCGGGGTGCCCGGTCCGCGGGGCTGCCCGAGGCCTACGTGGAGCGCCTGCAGCGCGGCGAGTAGTCCACTCCCGCTCGCTCGCGTTCCGTACGCCCGAGGACAGAAAGCCGGCGCGATGGCTTCTCATCGCGCCGGGAGTGCGCAGCTTGGCCGCGCGCATGTTCTTCTTCTTCTCGAACCGGCTTGGTTGTATCGGCAGCATCCTGGTTTCCGTCGCCCTGAGCGCGGTGCTCTACTTCCTGTTCATGCGCTGAGGGCGGGCCCAGGGCTCACGGCTTGCCGTGCCAGAGGTCGTCCGAGTCCTCCGACTCCAGCGGATGGATGGTGATCTCGCGGCCGTCCTTGTCGGGCGTGCTGCGCACGGCCTCCGACTCGTCCGGTGTCCGGGGCGCCCGCTCCGAGAAGTTGTCGTTCTGGAGGTGGCGCTGACGCTGCTCGCTGGTACCGCCGTACCCCTCGTTGATCTTCTTCTTCGGCATCCCCGTCCTCCTGTGAATCGCCCAGGATTACGGTGGGGGCTCCGGGGTAGGGGAGCAAGCGCCACAGCCCGTGTGCCCGGTGGTCGAGCGGCTTGCCTGCTCGCTCGGGCAATGCCCACCTGAACGAATCATCAGGCATTTTCGCGACGCCTGAAGCGGCAATGCCTACATGAACAGGCGGCCAGCAGGATCGTCGGATCAGATCGGCGCGACTTGCTGCATGGATGTTCAGTGGGTCGGACTCCCGTCTCGAAGGCCGTGCCTACATGTGCTGATGTTCAGGTGTTTTTCGCTGGATTCTGATCGCGATGCCTACATGCCTGCGTGTTCAGTCATGCGGGCATCGGCGGGGCGGGGGCGGCCACTGTCTGGATGTTCAGTGAGTCGAGCAGCCGCCCAGGCGGCAGGGCCTACATGCTCAGACGTCCAGTTGAGATGCCCATGCCTACATGAACAAAGACTCAGGCACTCCGGGAACCCAGGCTCGATGTATTTGTCATGTATTTGTTTGTGATTGACTGAAAAGACAGTCATATGTCTTTGATGTTTCGCGCCCCTGATATGTAATTGCGTCAGGGGCGCAATGATAGACATTTCAGCCTGGCGTGAACCAGAGCACGGAGAGCGGGGGCAGGGTGAGGGTGGCCGACGCGGGCTGGCCATCCCAGCCCGTGGGCTCGGTGTGAATCTGTCCCTGGTTGCCCTGGTTGGAGCCGCCGTACTGCTCGGCGTCCGTGTTGATCAGCTCCACGTAGCGGCCCTGGAGCGGGAAGCCGACGCGGTAGTTCTCCCGCACCGCGGGCGACAGGTTGGCGACACACACCACGTGCCGCCCCGGCTGGCGTGCGCGGCGCACGAAGGCGAAGACGTTGTCCGCCGCCGAATCCGGCTGGAGCCACTGGAAGCCCATGGGCTCGCCGTCGGCGTCGTAGAGCGCGGGCATCTCCTTGTAGACGCGGTTGAGGTCCGCCACCAACTGGAGGATGCCGTGGTGCCCTGGCTCGTGCGTCAGGTGCCAGTCCAGGCTCTTGTCGTGGTTCCACTCCGCGGGCTGGCCGAACTCGCCGCCCATGAAGACCAGCTTCTTGCCCGGGTGGGCCCACATCCACGCGAACAGGGCGCGCAGGTTGGCGCGCTTCTGCCACGGGTCTCCCGGCATGCGGCCGTACAGGCTGCCCTTGCCGTGCACCACCTCGTCATGGCTCAGCGGCAGCATGAAGTGCTCGCTGAACGCATACAGCAGGCCGAAGGTGAGCTGGTTGTGGTGGTACTGCCGGTAGATGGGGTCCTTGGAGAAGTACGACAGCGTGTCGTGCATCCACCCCATGTTCCACTTGAAGTCGAAGCCCAGGCCGCCTTCGGTCACCGGCGCGGACACCTTGGGCCAGGCGGTGGACTCCTCGGCGATGACCACGACGCCGGGGTGCTTGCGGTGCACCGTCTCGTTCAGCTCGCGCAGGAAGTGGATGGCCTCTTCATTCTCCCGGCCGCCCCAGCGGTTGGGAATCCACTCGCCCTGTTTGCGGCTGTAGTCGAGGTAGAGCATCGACGCCACCGCGTCCACGCGCAGTCCGTCGATGTGGTACTCCTCAATCCAGAACAGCGCATTGGCGATGAGGAAGTTGCGCACCTCATTGCGGCCGAAGTTGAAGACCAGCGTGCCCCAGTCCGGCTGTGCGCCCTTGCGCGGGTCCGCGTGCTCGTACAGCGCCGTGCCGTCGAACTGCCCCAGCGCGTGCAGGTCGCGCGGGAAGTGTCCGGGCACCCAATCCACGAGCACCCCGATGCCCTCCTGGTGCATGTGGTCGATGAAGAAGCGCAGGTCATCCGGGTGTCCGAAGCGCGCGGTGGGCGAGTAGTAGCCACCCACCTGGTAACCCCAGGAGCCGCCGTAGGGGTGCTCGGCCACGGGGAGCAGCTCCACGTGGGTGAAGCCGGTGTACTTGATGTACTCCGCCAGCGCGGGCGCCAGCTCGCGGTACGTCATGGGCCGGTCGCCGTCCTCCACCACGCGGCGCCAGCTGCCCAGGTGGACCTCGTAGACGCTCCACGGCTGGTGGTGCACGTCCGACCGCCGCGCGCGCTGCTCCAGCCAGGTGGCGTCGCCCCACGAATAGCGCGCCAGGTCGTGCACCACGGAGGCGGTGGCCGGAGGCGTTTCGGTGCGGAAGGCGAAAGGGTCCGCCTTCAGGACGTTGGGTCCGCCGTGGCCTGGACGGATCTCGAACTTGTACCGGGTGCCTTCGCCCACCTCGGGGACGAAGAGCTCCCAGATGCCGGACGAGCCCATGCGGCGCATGGCGTGCAGCCGGCCGTCCCACCCGTTGAAGTCACCCACCACGGACACGCCGGCCGCGGTGGGAGCCCAAACCGCGAAGGAGGTCCCGCGCACGCCGTTGTGGTGAATCAGGTGCGCGCCCATGCGCTCCCAGAGGCGCTCGTGGCGGCCCTCGCCGGCGTAGTACAGGTCCATCTCCCCCAGGGTGGGGAGGAAGCTGTATGGGTCGCGCAGGGTGAAGACGCGCTTGCCGGGGTACTCCACCTCCAGCAGGTAGTTGAACGTCTGGTCCTTGCCGTTGACGCGGGCTTCGAAGACGCCGCCCAGCCGGTGGGTCATCGCGATGCGTCCGCCGGACTCCGGCAGCACGTGGATGGCCACGGCGTCCGGGCGGAAGGCGCGAATCACCACGCCGTCCCCATCCGGGTGGATGCCGAGGACGGAGTGGGGCTCCGGGTGCCTCAACTCCACGACGCGCTGAACCTCCGCGTCGACCTGGGCCTTGTCGGCTGGCTTCCTCACTGGGCTGCCTCCATGCGCAAGAGGGCCTGGACGGGGATGCGCACCCAGTCGGGCCGGTTCTGCAGTTCGTATCGCACTTCGTACAGCAGTTTCTCCAGCTCGAACGCACGCAGCATGATGTCGAAGGTGGTGTCGTCGGAGGGGAGGAAGGGCGCGCCGCGCGTCACCTGCCGATAGCCCTCCACGAAGGCGTCTCGGATGACGCCGATGCGCTCATGTGGGGTGCCTCCCTCCAGCGCCACCGTGGCCTCCGCGTAGTCGAACGAGCGGATCATCCCCGCCACGTCGCGCAGCGCGCTGTACTTCTCCCGGCGCGCGGTGAAGGAGCGCGCGGGCTCGCCCTCGAAGTCGAAGATGAGCCATTGGTCCTTGGCGCGCAGCACCTGGCCCAGGTGCAGGTCGCCGTGGATGCGGATCTTCTGGCCGGAAGGCTCCACCTGGGCCAGCCGCTTCGCGTGCTCGATCAAGACCTCGCGGCGGTTCTCCAGGTCCGGCGTCTGCCGGCTGGCGTCCGCCAGCGTCACGCCCAGCTCCCCGACAATGGACGCGCTCCATCGCTGGAGGTCCTCCTGGAGCAGCGGCTCCGGCGCGAAGGCCGGGTCTTCATCCGACGCGGAGGCGAAGGCGCGGTGCAGCTCGCCCACGCGCATGCCCAGGTCGTGCATCTCCGACAGGAAGCGCTCACCCACGGCGCGCTCCTGGCGCAGCCGGTCCAGGGTGTACTTCCAGCCGTCCGTCGCGTCTGGCACGAAGCGGTGGGCCACCGCGAGCGTCGCGCCCGCGAGCCCGTCCAGTTGCAGCGCGCCCAGCAGCACGGGCGTGGCGCGGAAGGACGTCTTGGTGGCGAGGAAGCGTCCCACCTCGTGCTCGGGATTCACGCCGGCTTCCAGCTTCCGGATGATCTTCAGGATGACCTGCTCACCCAGCACCACCGAGGTGTTGCTCTGCTCCACTTGGAGCCGCCGCACGTCCAGCGGGGAGGGGAGGGCGAGCAATCCTTCCTGGCCGGCAATCCACTCGCCTTGCACGCGCCCGGCCGCGGACGCCACCTGGCCGCCGGTTCGGATGAGGTCGAAGAGCCCGCGCATGCACTCGTCGCTCTCCAGCGCGTCCCGCACGCCGTCCGTGGAGGGCTGCACGGGGAGCAGGTAGCGCTCCGGGCTGCCCAGTTCGTAGACGACCTCCACCACGGCGAGGCTGAAGGCGCAGCCACCTGATTCGATGGTGGCGTGGTCCAGCACCGTGACGTGCTTGATGGGCCACGCCTTGCCGCTGAACCAGCGCTGGTGCTTGAGGTAGTCAGGGAGCTTCGTCAAATCGATGGGCGTCATTCGAGGATCCTCCCCTGCTGTGGCTTGTCCAGGCGGAACCACAAGAACATGTAGGGCCCCATGGAGAGCTGGTACGGCAGTTCGCTCACCCGCGGGAAGGGGGTTTCTCCAATCAGCTCCACCGGCACCGTGCCCTCCCAATCACGCATGTCGAGCACCGCGGGCTGGGCGAAGCGCGACAGGTTGCACACCACGAGAACCGACTGGCCTTCCCACTCGCGGACGAAGGCCAGCACCTTGCGATTGTCTGTCTGGAGGAAGCGCAGGTTCCCCAGCGAGAAGACCGGGTAACGCTGGCGGATGCGAATCATCCGCTTCACCCAGTGCAGGAGGCTGGACTTCACGCGCTCCTGCGCTTCCACGTTGATGGATTGATAACCGTACACCGGGTCGGCGATGACGGGCGCGTACAGCCGTGAGTAGTCCGCGCGGCTGAAGCCCGCGTTGCGGTCACCCGTCCACTGCATGGGCGTGCGCACGCCGTTTCGGTCGCCGAGGTAGATGTTGTCCCCCATGCCAATCTCGTCGCCGTAATAGAGGACGGGCGTGCCGGGCAGGGTGAAGAGCAGGCTGTGCATCAGCTCGATGCGCCGGCGGCCGTTGTCCATCAGCGGCGCGAGCCGGCGGCGGATGCCCAGGTTGATGCGCATGCGCGGGTCGGTGGCGTACTCCCGGTACATGTAGTCCCGGTCCTCGTCCGTCACCATCTCCAGCGTCAGCTCGTCATGGTTGCGAAGGAAGATGGCCCACTGGCAGTTGTCCGGGATGTCCGGCGTCTGCTGCATGATTTCCACGATGGGCGTGCGGTCCTCGCGGCGCACCGCCATGAAGAGGCGGGGCATCACCGGGAAGTGGAAGCCCATGTGGAATTCGTCACCGTCGCCAAAGTACACGCGCACGTCGGCGGGCCACTGGTTCGCCTCCGCCAGCAGCATCTTCCCCTGGTATTCGGAGTCGATGGTCTTCCGCAGGCGCTTGAGGAAGGCGTGCGTCTCCGGGAGGTTCTCGCAGTTGGTGCCTTCCCGCTCGAAGAGGTAGGGCACGGCGTCGCAGCGGAACCCATCCACGCCCATGTTGAGCCAGAAGCGCATGACGTCCAGCATGGCTTCCTGCACTTCGGGGTTGTCGTAGTTGAGGTCTGGCTGGTGGCTGAAGAAGCGGTGCCAGAAGTACTGCTTGGCCACCGGGTCCCACGTCCAGTTGGAGCGCTCCGTGTCCAGGAAGATGATGCGCGCGCCCTTGTACTGCTCGTCGGTGTCGCTCCAGACGTACCAGTTGCGCTTGGGGCTGTTCGGGTCGCTGCGCGCTTCCTGGAACCAGGGGTGCTGGTCACTGGTGTGGTTCACCACCAGCTCGGTGATGACGCGGATGTCGCGCTTGTGCGCTTCGTCCACCAGGCGCTGGAAGTCCGCGAGCGTGCCGTAGTCCGGGTGCACGCCGTAGAAGTCCGCGATGTCATAGCCGTCGTCGCGAAGCGGTGACGGGTAGTGAGGCAGCAGCCAGAGGCAGTTGACGCCCAGGTCCTGGAGGTACGGCAGCTTTTCAATCAGGCCTGGGATGTCACCATGGCCGTCGCCGTTGGAGTCATGGAATGCGCGCAGGTGCAGCTCATAGATAAGGGCCTTCTTGTACCAGAGGGGATCCAGGTCCATACGCCTCTCGGGTTGTCACTCGTAGTAGTCGAACGCGTTCTCGGTGCGGCGGAACCGGTGGACGGCCCAGAGGGCCGCTGGCTGCTCGGGCGTCAGGCGAACCTGCACGTCGGGACCCTGCCACAGCGAGCGCTGGTCCGACATCAACTCATGCACCTGATACGTCTCATCGGGGCGCGCGCCCAGCCACTCCATGGGCACATGCAGCAGCGCCTCCTGGGCGGCGTACGGGTCCAGGCTCACCGCCACCAGCACCGTGCTGGCGCCGTCCGGTGAGCGCTTGCCGTAGAAGAGGACGCGGTCGTTGTTCGACGAGAAGAAGCGCAGCGTCCCGTACTGGTGCAGCGCGGGGTGCGTGCGGCGCGCGTTGTTGAGGCGCGCAATCCAATCCCGGATGTTGCCGGGCCGGTCCCAATCCCACGCGACGAGCTGATACTTCTCCGAGTCGGTGTACTCCTCCTTGCCCGGGATGGGGCGGCCCTCGCACAGCTCGTAGCCGCAGTACATGCCCCACACGGAGGAGAGGGTGCCCGCCAGCGCCGCGCGGAGCCGGAAGGCGCCGGGCCCCGCGTTCTGGAGGAAGTCCGGGAGGATGTCCGGCGTGTTGGGCCAGAGGTTGCCGCGGAAGAAGTCCGACACGGGCGGCTGGGTGATCTCCTCCAGGTACTCCTGGAGCTCGCCCTTGAAGTTGCGCCACGTGAAGTAGGTGTACGACTGAGTGAAGCCCACCTTGCCCAGGGCCTTCATCACCTTGGGGCGGGTGAAGGCCTCCGACAGGAAGAGCACCTGCGGGTGGGCTTCCTGCACGCGGCGGATGAGCCACGCCCAGAACTGGGTGGGCTTGGTGTGAGGGTTGTCCACGCGGAAGGTGTTCACCCCCTGCTTCACCCAGTGGAGGACGACGGATTCCAGCTCCGCCCAGAGCGACTCACGGGCGGGCCCCATCCAGTCGAAGTTGACGATGTCCTCGTAGCGCTTGGGCGGGTTCTCCGCCGTCTTGATGGTGCCGTCCGGGCGGTGCTGGAACCACTCCGGATGCTCCTTCACGTAGGGGTGGTCCGGTGAGCACTGGAAGGCCAGGTCCAGCGCGACCTCGATGCCGTGCGCCTGCGCCGCCTCCACGAAGTGTTTGAAATCCGCCAGCGTCCCCAGCTTGGGATGCACCGCCTTGTGGCCTCCCTCCGCGGCGCCAATGGCCCAGGGGCTGCCCACGTCGTCGGGGCCCGCGGTGAGGCTGTTGTTCTTGCCCTTGCGCGCGGTCCTGCCAATGGGGTGGATGGGCGGCAGGTAGACGGTGTCGAAGCCCATCGACTGGATGTATGGCAGCCAGGCCTCCGCGTCCCGGAAGGTGCCGTGGGTGACGCCGTCACGCAGGGCCGAGCGCGGGAAGAACTCGTACCACGCGCTGAAGCGGGCCTTCTCCCGGTCCGCGAAGACCTCCAGCACCTTGTCATAGCGGCGCGCCAGGGAGCGGTCCGGGTGGGCGGAGGCCACGTCGGCCAGCTCGGGCGACAGCGCCACGGCGAGGAGGTCCGGGGTAGGGGGTTGCCGCAGCCGGACCGCGGCTTCGTTCAACACGCGGGCGTCGTCCAACTGCTTCGCCGCGCGAGCCCGGGCCGTGGCGCCCTCCAGCAGCGCGGCGCCCTCCAGCAGCTCGCTGCGCACGTCGCGGCCCACATCCACCTTGCGCTTCAGCTCGGAGGTCCAGGTCCGGAAGAGGTCTGGCCACGCTTCAATCGTGAATTCGTAGCGGCCGTTCCGGGCCAGGGGAAACTCGCCCTCCCAGCGGTCATTGCCGAGGAAGCGCATGGGCACTTCCTCCCAGTCGGTCTGCTGGGCTCCGGGCGTCACCTGACGCCAGCGGACAACGGCGACGAGGACGTCATGGCCTTCCTTGAAGATATCGGCCCGGACGATGCACCGTTCTCCGACGACGCGCTTCACGGCGTGACGGCCAGCGTCCAGCTCGGGGCTGACTCCCTCGATGAATACGCTTCCGAGTCGTTCAGTCATGATGGCTGGCGGCCCTTATAGGTCTCGGGTTGTGATTGCCTCGCGGCGAATCGCGACTGTTGTCGATGCTGGACGGCTTCCTTCCCGGCCGCGTTGGCTCGTGAACGTTAAGGATGGGGGCGGGCACTGCCCACCCTGGAAGGCACAGCGCGCCCGGGTGCCCGCCTGCCGATACTTGAAGCTGGGAACTGCCCCGCTGATTGAGCTATCCGGGACGAACATGGCGCCTCCCTCCACCGCTGTCCCCCGAGCAAGCGACCCGGCGTCAGACCGGGCCCTCCTCCGGCAGGTGGCCCTGGGCGGCGTCCAGGCCATGCGGGACGTCTACGCCCGGTGCGGTGGACGCAGCTTCGCCATCGCGTTGCGGTTGCTCCAGACACGCGCGGACGCGGAAGAGGTGTTGCAGGAGGCGTTCCTGGAGGTCTGGCGGCGCGCCCGGGAGTTCGACCCGGACCGCGGCGGCCTGGATGCCTGGGTGACGACGATTGTGCGCACACGCGCGATTGACCGCCTGCGCGCTCAGGGCACGGTGGCGCGCGTGGTGGAAGGAGCGTCACATCAGGGGCCTCCCGTCAGCGCGATGCCCCCCGCGCCCGATGAGGCGGCGAGCCAGGAGGAGGCGCGCGGACAGGTCCAGGCGGCGCTGGCGCGGCTCCCCCCGGAGCAGCGCGAGGTGGTGGAGCTGGCGTACTTCGAAGGGCTGTCGCAGCGGGAGATCTCCGAGCGCACCGGGGATCCACTGGGCACGGTGAAGACGCGCGCCCGGCTCGCGTTGGAGAAGCTGGGGGCGCTGCTGGACCCGCCGTGACGAGCGGCTGGCCGCCTGGCCGTCCTGGCGCGCCGTTTCCCTTTCGCCGCTTAAGATTCCCTCAAGCTTTTCCGGCCAGAAGGGGAAGGTGCCCGCAGCCGTGGGCACGTCACCGACTGGAACGGAGGCTCTGGATGAAAAGCGAAGTCATACGCTGGCCACCTTGCCGCTCGCGCGCTTCATCGTGGCCTGTGGCGAGGGCACGGACCCCATTATCGACGACACGGATGCGGGCTCGGAGGTGGATTCGGGCACGGGGGCCACGGCCTGGGCCACGGGCGCCTCGGGTGACGCGGGCGCCCGCGCCGCGCGCTGGTTCCGGGGCGTGCAGACGACGGACGCCGAGGGCCGGGTGTCTTTCGATACGTGTTTCCCGGGGTGGTACAGCAGCCGCACCATTCACATCCACTTCACCGTTCGCGTGAATGGGAGTGAGTACGTCACCTCGCAGCTCTTCTTCGACGACACGTTGAACGACGAAATCGTCAATACCCAGCCGCTCTATGACGCGCGGGGGCCGCGGGACACGACGAACCAGAACGACACGGTCATCTCCGGGGACGCGGTGGCGGACTACCTGTTCCAGACCGAGCGCATGGCGGATGGTGCGATGCTGGCGTGGAAGACGCTGGTCATCCGGTCTTCGCTGTCGACCGCGCAGTGCTCGGTGCCGGGCGGGAGCGGTGAACCGGGTGGCCCTGGCGGACCGCCGCCGGGTGGTGACGGCGGGATGGGGCCTCCGCCGGGATTCGACGGGGGCGCTGGCGCGCCTCCCTGAGCCCGTTGAGCGCGGCCTGGGGTGGACGAGGAGGCAGACGGCATGGGCGAGCGCATCCTGCTCGTGGAGGACGACCCGCAGCTCGGCGCGCAGATTGTCGAGCACCTGCGCGGCGCGGGCTTCGAGCCCTCGTGGTGGCGGGAGGGCCGCGTCCTTGCCTCCGGGGAGCTGCCCGACGTGAGCCTGGTGGTGCTGGACCTGATGCTGCCCGACACCTACGGCCTGGACATGCTGAAGTCGCTCCGGGCCTTCTCTGAGGTGCCGGTGCTCATCCTCAGCGCTCGCACGACGTGATGACGCCGCTCACCGTGCTTCAAGGGCACCTGTCGGCCCTCCAGCAGCGGCTGAGCCGCGGTGAAGCCCTGGAGCCCTCCGTGGCGGGAGACGCCATGGGCGAGGCGCATTACATCGCGTCCCTGGTGCACAACCTCGCGGCGGCCGCGCGGCTCGAAGCGGGACAACCCCAGGTCCAGCGGGCGGCCGTGGACCTGAACGCGGTGGTGTCGCGCGTGCTGGGGCGGCATCAGCCCATTGCCCGGCAGCAGCGAATCGCCCTGGAGAGCGGCGTGCCGGAGACGGCCGTCTGGGTCCATGGCGATGTCACGCTCATCGAGCAGGCCGTGAGCAACATCGTGTTCAACGGCATCCACCACGGCCGGGAGGACGGTCATGGCGCGGTGGTGTTGGAGCACTCGCGAGGCCAGCGCTTCCGTCTGCGCGTCATCGACGATGGTCCCGGCATCCCCGAGGAGGAGCGCGCCCGGTTGCTGGAGCGCAGCTTCCGCGGCAACGCCGCACGCACCCGGGGGATTCAGGGGCAGGGACTGGGCCTGCACATCACCCACCACGTCGCGCAGGTGCATGGGTGGACCTTGTCATTGGCGCCGTCGGAATACGGCGGCCTGGAGGTCATGCTGGAGGGCGCGTCCTCCAACTAGCGGCCCTTCTTGCGTTCCGTCTTCGGCGCCGTCGGCCCATCTCCGTAGCCCGGCACCACCAGCCCGAGCGTCTGGACGAAGTCCACGGCGGCCTCCACGGGGATGCGCGTGGCTTTGACACGGTTGCGCGTGGGGTCGATGAACACGCCCTTCGCCGTTCCGAAGTCCGCCTTCGTGAGCGTGCAGCCGCGGAAGTTGCTGCCGGCGATGTCCGAGCCGCTGAAGTCCGCTTCGGACAAGTCCGTGTCGATGAAGTTCATCTCCAGCGCCGTGCAGCGCAGGAACGACGTCTTGCGCAGGCTGAGGCCCGCGAAGGTGCAGTAGCGCAGGTTCGAGCCGTCGAAGCTGACTTCGGGGAAGGTGCCCACGTCCGTCCAGTCGATGCCCATCAGCTTGGAGCTTTCGAACCGCACGTCGCGCAGGGACGTGTCGGTGAACCGGACCCGGGTGAGGTCACAGCCGGTGAAGACGCAGTTCTCCAGCTTGGCCCGCGTCCAACGGCTCTCCTGCAGGGTGCAGTTGCTGAACGTGCAGCCGTAGAACTCCTTCCCGCTCAGGTCCGCCTCCTGGAGGCTCAGGTCGGCGAAGGTTTCGTTCTCGAAGCTGTCTTCTTCGTGGATGCGGTGGGAGGCCATGGCGGGCCCGTCATGAACGCCAGAATGCCGGCGGGGACCAAGGCTTTTCGCTCCCAGTCGCTATCCGTGGCGCACCGTGAAGGCCGCCAGGATGGGGCCTCCGAGGCGCGCGTTGCCGGGCGCTGACGGGCCTCCCGCGGGGAGCTGCGTCAGGAGCGCCTCGAGCGCGGGCTTCATCTCCTCGAAGGCGGCGGTGGCCGCGGCCGCGTTGTCGAAGAAGCGGTGGTAGAGGAGCCAGCCGGTGACGGAGCAGGAGATGGCGTGGAAGGAGCGGCTGTCGTCCAGCTCGTAGGTGAGGCGCGCCAGCCCCCCGAAGTCCTCGTCCCGCGCGATGGTGCCGCCCTGCGTCCCCATCCAGCCCAGGGAGCTGCCGTCTTCGTAAGGCCGCCACACCGCGTCGTCCGCACGTCCCACCATCCACCTCTTGCAAGGAAGCCCGCGCGCATCATGCGCGGGCGCACGAGGCGGCTCCAGGGCTCCGAATCCCCTCATGCCGTCGGGTGGCGGACGTCGGTGCCACGCGGCGAAGGTAGGGAAGGGGAGGACGTCCCTGTCCACGGAACAGTTGTCGCGAGACGGTTTGTACGTGGTAGCGCGTCGTCCTAACCTGCCATGTCCATGAAGGCGATCCTCGTCTCCCTTTTCCTGTTGGGTTCGGCGCCGGACTCCCCCGCGCCAGTGATTCCGCCCGAGGCGCTCGCCGCGCCGCCAGTCGCGGATGAGTCCCCCACCGCCTGGTCCTGCACGGTGGACACCCTGCGCGCGGGGAAGGAATGCGTGTTCGAGGCGGACCTCTCCGCCGGCGCGCCCAGCGATTCGCAGGATACGTCCAACAAGAAGCTCCTCCAGGACGTGGGCCGCGCGCTGTGCACGGAGGCCGTGGGCAACATCCGCGAGGGCCGTCCGGACGCGACGCTCACCGCGCTGTGTGAGCGGCGCTACATCACCGCCGTGGACCAGTGCGGCCTGGAGGGCACGTCCTTCGTCGTGGATTCGAAGGGCCGCTTCGCTCCCGGCGCTCGCGCCTGCTACCGCGCGCTGGCCAACGTCCTTCAAGAGGTGCAGTTCATGGCCACGGTGGCCTCGCCCTGCTGCGAGTGTGCCGCCCGCGCCAACTGCCCGGGCACCGCGGACCGCTGCTACGCGGAGGTGACTCAGCAGGCCACTGCGCCCCAGACGCAGGCCTGCCTCAGCGACCGGTGCGCGGATGCGTGCGCCGTCGTGCTGCCGGTGCCTGGCTCCGGTTCGCACCCCGCGCCCACCGTCCAGCAGCGCAACCGTTCCTCCAGCCCTGGCTCCGCTTCCCTCTAGGAGTTCCGCCCATGCGCCGTTCTTCCTGGATGCTGTCCACCTGGGCCCTGCTGGGGCCGCTCGCCGCGGGCTGCGGCGCTTCGCACTCCCACGTGACGTGGTCGGAGGACGCGCCTCGCCAGCAGGAAGAGGTGTTTGTCGCCAAGCCGCCGCCGGAGCCGCCCGCGCCCAGTCCCTCGGCGGACCCCAAGGCCTTCGCCGCGCGTTATGCGAACCCGGCCGTGTGTGAGGCCGCCGCGCGGCGGCTCCAGGGCGCTTCGCGCGACGAGGCCTGGGAAGGACTGAAGGCCTGCATCGAGCACACGCCTTTCACCCAGCTCAACGCGCTGCTTGGGCGCGCCTGGACGCAGGACCTGCGCGTCCGCCCGGAGGGCGCGAAGCTCATCGCGCGCGTGGTGGCTCAGCGCGGTGGCAGCGTGACGGGCGAGCTGCGCTACCTCCAGGAGAAGCAGATCCCCATCTTCTCGCTGGCCTCCGCCATGGACCGGCCGGACACGTACAAGGGCCGCTATGTGATGCTGCGCGCGCAGGTCGCGGACCAGCGCTCGGAAGGCGAGCGCCCCACGGTGTGGCTGGTGGAGCATGCCCTCAGCTCCGTCCAGACGGACGAAGTCGTCGGGTATGGCGAGCGCATCGACTCCGTCACCTCGTACTGGGGCGACCTCTCCGGCCAGTCCGTCCTCACGGGGCCGGGACGGATGGGCGGCACGGTGAGCACGGCGGAGCGCTCTGGCCGCAATACGACGCGGCGCTTCGTGGAGAACGTCTCCGACGAGACGGGCCGTGAGGCGCTCGGGCGTCTGGCGAGCGCCGACCCGTTCCTGGAGACTCGGCGCGACTACGTCATCCTCGCGCGCTTCGACGGCGTGCGCCTGACTTCGGGCGGCGCGGAGACGGATGACGAGGCGCCGCGCATCCCGGTGCTCACCATCGTGAGCTACCACGCGCCGCAGGCGCTCGTCGTCTACTGAGCGGCCTTCCGCGGAGGAGCGTCGTCCAGGGAGGGCGGCGTGGTGTGGGTCAGCTCGGGCGCGGGCTGACCGCTGGACATGGAGAGCAGGCCCTTGAGGCACTGGACCGCGAGGAGCCAGTTCTTCGGGCGCTTCATATCCAGCCCGCCGACGAGCTGCTTGAGGATGGTGAGCGTGTCGAAATAGACGCGCTCGCAGACCAGCGTCTCCGACTCGTCGAAGATGAAGTAGGCCGACATCCGCGCCCGGAACCGGTTGCCCGTCGGAGAAATCTCGCCCAGGGGGCCCAGGTGGGTCCCCATCAGCCAGAACTCCACGATGACGGCATCGTCGCTGTGCCGGAACGAGATGATTTCGTGGGACTGGTCCGGAAAGGCGATGCGCGTCTCGCGGTAGTACGCGCGCACCGCGCCGTCTCCGTCGTGCACCTTCAGCGTGGGGACCAGCTCGTAATGCGGGTGGGGGAACGTCGACAGGACGGCGTCCCAGTCCTGCCGGACCTCGCCGTGGAAGTGGGCCAGCACCAGCTTCTGTCGCGCCTGACGGACTTGTTCGGTGAGCACGCTTGCCTCCTGCGGGCGAGCGTAGTCATGGCGGGATTTCCACTGGAAGCGGGGATGGCTCGGAAAAAACGAGGCGCCGGGGAACTCGCCCCGACGCCTCGCCATGGGAACCGACCCCGCGCCAGTCCCCACGTAATTCTGTTCCGCGCGAGCGTTACTGTCGTCTCGCACCCGTAATCGTGAAGTGGTGCGCCACGTCGCGGCCCGAGCCCACCTCCACCGTCACCGGGTGGTCCGGGGTGGTGGTCGCGCTGACGAAGGCGGGCGCCTCCAGCTCCACCGTGAAGGTGCCCGGGATGAGGAACTTGAAGGCGGCTTCGTAGATGCCGTCGCCGTCCTCGTCGGTCAGCGGCAGCCGCTCCCGGCTGCCGGCCTCGTTCGTCATCACCGCCTTGAAGTCGGCCAGCGTCACCTGATGGCCATCCACCACGGGCAGCGCCACGGTGGCGTGCTTGTCCGCCGTCACGCGGATGCTGCCGGACGCCGTCACCTCGGCGGACTTGATGACCGGGCTCATCACCCAACGGTCCGAGTTGCCCGCCTCCTTGCCGAAGCTCTGGCCCACGTCGAAGTCCACGAGCAGCACCTTCTGCTCACCTTCGATGGTCAGCTTCTCGGAGAACTTCACCTTCAGCCCGGAGGAGCCATAGCTGGGCATGTGCAGCTGCCCGCCCACCTGCGTTTCCGGCGGCAGCCCGATGTAGTCATCCGACGACGCGAACACCGTGGTGGAGCCGTCCGCGTTCGCCACCTCGATGTAGCCACCGGTGATGACGAAGCGAAGCTCGGAGTAGTCGCCATTGGGGACCACGGCTTCGGACACCAGCTCGGACGTGCTGTTGGCCAGCTCCAGCAGGTTCACCGTGGCGGGCGTATCGCGCAGCACCACGCGGCCGCCTTCGCCGTCGTTGCCGCCCTGAAGGTAGATTTCCGAAATGGTGACAACGGCGGTGCGGATGTCGTCGCCAGGGGCGTCCGTCAGCAGCACCGTGAGCTTGCCCTCGTTTCCACCGCAAGCCATCAGCGGGAGCAGGGCAACGGGGAGCAAGGCCAGCACGGTCGAGCGCAGGCGCGAACGAAGAGTCATGGTCGGCACGTCCCAGGCAGGGGCCCAGCGGAATGCCGGGCCGTTTTGACCAGGAGAGACCCGGCCCGGGTAAATCCGGCCACGCCCACATGGACATGCCGCCGCGGAGGCAGGGGGCCAGGCCCCGCGCCTTCTTCTACGCGGAGGCCGTGTCCAGGCCGTGCTTGCGTAGCAGCTTGCGCAGGTACACGCGGTCGATGCCCGCCTCACGCGCGGCGCGGGACACGTTGCCCTCGCACCGGTCGATGAGGGCGCGCAGGTAGTCGCGCTCGAAGCCGTCGATGATGCGGTCCTTGGCTTCCTTGAAGGGGAGGTCCAGGGAGATGGGCCGCGTGCTCTCCGGATCATCCGAGGGCGGCGGCAGCGTGGTGGGGTCCTCGACGGCGGAGGGCAGGTCCGGGATGTCCGGCAGGGCCTCGTCGCCCAGGTTCACCACGCGGTCCACGACGTTGCGCAGCTCGCGCACGTTGCCCGGCCACGGGTACTGGGCGAGCAGGGCGCGCGTCTGATCCGACAGCGCGCTGGGCGGCCGCCCCATGCGCGTCAGCACCGTGTCCACGAGCAGCGGCACGTCCTCCAGCCGCTCCCGCAGCGGCGGCAGGCCGACACGCAGCACCGCGAGCCGGTGGAACAAGTCCCCCCGGAAGCGCCCGGCTTGCACCGCGCCCTCCAGGTCCTGGTGGGTGGCCGCCACCACGCGCACGTCCACGGTGCGGTAGTCGTTGGAGCCCACGCGCTTCACCTGCCGCCGCTCCAGCGCCCGCAGGAGGCGCGGCTGGACCTCCAGCGGCAGCTCGCCGACTTCGTCCAGGAAGAGGGTGCCCCCGTGGGCGCGCTCGAAGGCGCCCGCGCGGTCGGAGTGGGCGCCGGTGAAGGCGCCCTTCACGTGTCCGAACAGCTCGCTCTCCAGCAGCGCCGGGGCGATGCCCGCCAGGTCGGCGATGACGAAGGGGCCCTTGGCGCGGGGGCTGTGGGTGTGGATGGCCTCCGCGCACAGCTCCTTGCCCGTGCCCGTCTCACCCTGGATGAGCACGTCCGACTCACCCGCGGACAGCCGCTCCAGCAGGGTGAACAGCTCCCGCATGCGGCGGCTGTTGCCCACCAGCGAGCCGAACGCGCTGCGCGCGGACAGGGGCCGTGCCCGGGGCCGCTCGCTCTCCGGCATCAGCTTCAGCTCGGTGGTGCCCAGCTTGAGGACGGCGCCCGTGCGCACCTCCAGCTCCTGGAAGCGCATGCCTTCGCAATAGGAGCCGTTGCGCGAGCCCGGATCCACCGCGCGCACGCCGCTGTCGCTCACTTCCAGGATGAGGTGCTGCCGCGACACCGCCCGGTCCGACAGGAGGATGTCCGCGTCCCGGCCCGAGCCCACGCGGTAACGTCCTGGCATCAGCGGCCAGTCTCGACCGGCGTCCGGGCCCGACAGCACCACCAGCCGCGTGCGCACGCGTTGGATGCGCAGGGCCGGCAACGCATCGGTGCGGACCAGCTCGTCGTCCCCTTCGTCTCCCATACTCGCCACGGCGCGGAGGATATCACAGCCGTCTTGCGGGGTTGGGCTCCGCAATCCCGGGTTATACGGTAAACTTTGAGAGGGGGTGTCACCCGCGAATGGCAAGCGCGCCACGAGAACGATTCGGCCGGTATGAACTCCAGGAGCGGGTAGGCCATGGTGGCATGGCGGAGACGTGGCGTGCGCGGCTGAGAGGCGCGGCGGGCGTCACCAAGCCCGTGCTCATCAAGAAGGTGCTCCCGGAGTACGCCAACGACGAGGCCTTCGTGTCGATGTTCATCAGCGAGGCGCGCATCTCCGCCTCGCTGTCGCATGGCGCCATTGCCCAGGTCTTCGACTTCGGAAAGGTGGACGGGCAGTACTTCCTGGCCATGGAGCTGGTGGAGGGCCAGCCGCTCCACCGCGTCCTGAAGCGGGCGCTGCGCTCCGGCTTCCACTGTCTGCCGGTCCCCATCGCCGTCTTCATCGCCATGGAGATGTGCCGAGGCCTGCATTACGCCCACACCCGCGGTGACGAGCGGGGCGAGCCGTTGGGCATCGTCCACCGCGACATCTCCCCCGACAACGTCCTCATCAGCTACGAGGGACAGGTCAAGATCGTCGACTTCGGCATCGCCAAGGCGCGCTCGCTGCGCAGCTTCAACACCGAGCCCGGCATCGTGAAGGGGAAGTACCTGTTCTTCTCTCCCGAGCAGGCGCGCGGGGAAGCGGTGGATGCCCGCACGGATGTCTGGGCCACCGGCGTGGTGCTGTTCCAGATGATCTGCGGCCGGCTGCCCTTGGAGGGGCAGGTCCACACGGTGCTGCAACGGCTGAACAACGGCCAGCCGCTGCCCTCGGCGCGGCAGGTGCGGCCGGACATCCCGGTGGCGCTGGATGCCATCCTCCAGAAGGCGCTCGCGCTGAAGAAGGAGTTGCGCTTCGAGTCCGCGCACGCGCTGGGGGATGCCCTGGCCGGGTTCCTGTACTCGTCCACCCCGCGGTTCTCGCCCATGTCCGTGGCGTACCTGCTGCGGGAGCTGTACCGGCCGGACCTGGAGGCGCTCGGGATGGACGCCCGGGTGCCGCCGTCCTTCGCCGAAGAGGTGTCCATCTGGCGCGAGGCGCCCGAGCTGCCAGCCCCCACGCAGCATGGCGTGCCGGCCCTGGAGCCGGACTACCGGACCGAGCCGAGCGGACCGGTGGACGTAGAGGAGGAAGCGGTGGTGGAGGACGCCGCTCCCGCGCCACGCGTGACCCGGCTGGGCTGTTCGCCGAGGGCAGCCGCTCCTCGCAGTGGGTGGCCGGCGTCGGGCTGGTGATGGCCGCGGTGCTCCTGGTGATTGCGGTGACGTGGGTGGGCTCGGATCTGCTGGCCGCCGCCAATGAGGAGCCTCGCGAACCCGGGCCGCCCCTGGCGGTGCGCCTGGCCCCGCCTCCGAAGCCACCCGCCGCGCAAGTCGCCGCGTCACCGAAGTCCCAGCAGGAGCCCTCAGCCGCGAGGGCCCGGGTGGGGATGACGAAGCGGTGTCGGGAAACGCCGACACTTCGGATGAGGAGGTGGCGCAGGCTGCCTCTGGGCGTCCCCTCGTTGCGCGTTCGTCACCTGGCGCGAGGGGCGCCAAGGCCGCTCCGGCGAGCGGCACGGGCGCTCGTGGACAGACGCGGCAGGCCCAGGCGACGCTGCTGGGGGAGGCGGGGCTCGCGCAGGCCCAGTCGATGCTGCCGGCGTCGTCCGGACCGGCGCAGCGGGTGCTCTCCGCCGGGCGCGCCTACCAGCGCGAGGGGAACTACTCCGCCGCGCGGAGCTCCGCCCGGGAGTGCGTCCGGCTCGAGCCGGGCAACGCCGAGTGCTACCTGCTGATGGGCGCGGTGGAGGTCAAGCTGGGCCGGGTGGACGAGGGGGCCAGGAACTACCACCGCTTCCTGGAGCTGGCGCCTTCGGACCACCCCCTGGCGAGCACCGTCCTGCGCATCCTGCAGGAGTACGAAACGCGATAGGTCGTTCGGAAATCGACGCATCGAGTCATCCCGTTCCGCTCCGGGGGCTTGGAAAAGCAAGCGGGCCTCCCGTAGAAGGAGGCACGCATGACGCACTTCCGCATCCCTCGACTCCTGACGATCCCAGCGCTGCTGACGGCCGCCGCCTGTGGTGACTCTGACTCCATCCCTGTTCGGACCTGCGACGTGACGTTGACCTACGCACCGCAGCAGTCCGTTTCGGACGCCGTGCAGGTCTCGGGGGAATGGAACAACTTCGCGTCCACGCCCCAGGCCATGACGGACCGCGGTGACGGCGTCTACACGCTGCGCCTGGACGGCCTGGAGCCGCGTGACTACGGCTACCGCTTCGTCGTGGGCGAGAAGGAGCAGCTCGACCCGGAGAACCCGTACTCGCGTTGGGTTCGCGCGGAGGAGTATTCGCGCCTCACCGTTCCGGACTGCCGTCAGCCGGTGCTGGAGCTGAACCGCTTCGTGTCGACGCCCGAGGGCTCGCTGGAGGTGGACGTCTCCTATCTGGACGGCACCGACCGGGCGGGGCCTGCGGGGGAGGGCATGGTGCTGACGCTGGACGGCGCGCCCCGGCCGGACGCCTATGACGCCGCCACCGGCCGCTTCCGCCTGAATGTGCAGGGCCTGGAGCAGGGCAAGCACCACGTGAAGGTGGTGGCCCGGGACAGCCAGGGGCGCGAGGCCGAGTCGCTCTACCTGCCGTTCTGGGTGGAGCCGGAGCGCTTCCGCTGGGAGTCGGGGCTGATGTACTTCGCGTTCACCGACCGCTTCCACAACGCGAAGCCGGAGAACGACGGCCCGGTGGCGGACGTGGACCCCATCGCCAACTACCTGGGCGGTGACTTCGCGGGCATCACGCAGAAGCTGGAGGAGGGCTACTTCGACGCGCTGGGCGTGCGCACGCTCTGGATTTCGCCGGTGGATCAGAACCCGGAAGGGCGCTTCATCGGCACCGGCGGCAAGTACTACACGGGCTACCACGGCTACTGGCCGTCGAAGCCGCGCGAGACGCAGCACCGCTTCGGTTCGCTGGAGGAGCTGCGCGCCCTCACCACCGCCGCGCACAAGCGGGGCATCCGCGTCATCGCCGACCTGGTGCTCAACCACGTCCACCAGGAGCACCCCTACTGGACGACGTACGGGCAGGAGGGCTGGTTCAACACCGCCGCGAGCTGCGTGTGCGGCACGCAGGACTGTGACTGGGAGGCCCAGCGCCTCATCTGCAAGTTCACGGACTACCTGCCGGACTTCAACTGGCGTTCAACGGACTTCGTGGACCAGTTCGCCGCGGACACGCTGTGGTGGCTGGAGCAGGCCGACTTCGACGGCTTCCGCCTGGACGCGGTGAAGCACATGGAGCAGGTGGCCGGGCGCACCATCCGCGGGAAGCTGAAGGAAATCACCGCGAGGACGGGCACCGAGTTCTACCTGGTGGGCGAGACGTTCGTCGGCGCGGACGGCCGGTCCCAGATTGCCCGCTACATCAGCCCGCGTGAGCTGGATGGCCAGTTCGACTTCCCGCTGTACTGGCCGCTGCGCGAGGCCTTCGCGGACGGCCAGGGCCTGCAGCGCGTGGACGACGCCGTGCGCGCCAACGAGGTCTTCTATGCGCCAGGGACGCTCAACTCACCGTTCCTGGGCAATCACGACGTGGCGCGCTTCATCTCCCAGGCCGCCGGCCAGCTCCAGGGCGACGGAAGCGACCCCTTCGGCCCCAACCGGCCGTCCACGGTGGTGACGGACGCGACGGCCTTCGAGAAGATGAAGTACGGCTTCACCTTCGTGCTGACCCAGCCGGGCGTGCCCCTGGTGTACTACGGCGACGAGGTCGGCCTGCCGGGCGCGGGAGATCCGGACAACCGCCGCTTCATGCGCTTCGGTAGCACGCTGACAGCGCTGGAGCGGGAGCTGCTCGACTTCGTCCAGAAGCTGGGCCAGGCGCGCATCGCGCACGAGGCGCTGCAGACGGGCGCCCGGCGGACCCTGCGCGTGGAGAACGACCTCTACGTGTTCCAGCGCGATCTGCCGGACGGGCGGGGTGCGGTGGTGGCCATCAACCGCGGCGCGGTGGAGCGCTCGCTGGTGGTGGAGCTGATGGGGAGCCTGGCCGCGAGCACGGACACCTACGCGGACATCTTCACCGGGCAAACGCTGCAGCTCGCCGGCACGGAGACGGTCCTGGTCGTCCCGCCGCGCGGCGTCGCGGTCTTCGTGCCCCAGCAGCAGTAGCGGGAAGATGGGATGCGCCGGTGGAGGGGTGGGCCGTCCCCTTCCGCCGGTCCATCCCGCTCAGGACTGCGGGGCTGCCTGCTCACTCCTGCCGTGCTTGTAGAAAAGCACGAGGGTGTAGCAGTGGAATTCGTTGTCGGACGACTGACACACGACCCGGTCCACAATCTCCAGGTCGGAGTTGCTCTTCAGCCACCGGGTGACGTTCTCACCCAGCTCCTCGCGCTCCTTCGCCTTGGTGGCGGAGAAGACCTTCACGCCCGTGAACATCGCCTGCCACTCCTTGTGCGGTGCTGATTCAGGACAATAGGAGGTTATCGCACGCGCCATTCCGGGGTGTCAAAAACCCGGCTTCCCTGAGGCGTTGATGTTGATCGACCCCGCCCGGGGGTTTGCAGCCTCCGGCGCATGCCTATGTTGCTCGGGTCGCACCTGATGGCGTGGGGCGCTCGCGGCAGGGGGCCGCGAGTGGCGGCGGAGTGGGGAAGGGGGAAGGCCCGTGGACATGAAGACCAAGAAGGACCTGGCCGTAGACTTCATCAACACCATCCGGACGATGGAGCCCTCCGCGCTGAATGCGCTCATCGTCAAGGAGGCGGGTGAGGAGCTGGCCCAGTTCTTCCTCAATTACAGTGCGAATCTCATCTCCAAGGACCCGTCGCGGGTGCTGGAGAACACGTCCTCGCTGATGCTGATGGGCTACCTCATCCGCACCTACGAGGAGAAGAACACCCAGGCCGCCCAGGGCGCCTTCCAGTCCTACGCGTTCGCCTGAGTCACAGGCAGGGCGTTGCAGGCTCGACAGGGCTCGGGGGGGCCTGTTAGGGAGCAGCGCTCATGCTCATCGACCTGCACGCCCATTCCCACCTGTCCAAGGGTTGCGAGCTGGACCCTCGCGCCGTGCTGGAGCGGGCCGCCTTGTTCGGCCTGGACGGGGTGGCCTTCACCGAGACGAACACGCAGGACGGCTGCGACGAGCTCTTCGAGATTGGCGCGAAGTCCAAGCTGAAGGTCTTCGTCGGGCTGGAGCTGGTGACGGACCGTGGGCAGTACCTGTGCTTCTTCCCGAAGCCGGAGCTGGCCCCGGAGCCGGTGCAGATGTGGGGCAGCAACCGCGAGAAGCCGTGGAGCGCCGCCGAGTGTCTTCCCAAGGTGAAGGCCCTGGGCGCCGCCATCGTCGCCGCGCGGCCCTACGACAGGGATTCGCAGCACCCGGCCATGGACTTCATCCGCTCCCTCACCGTGCTGAGCGCCGTGGAGGGCTACAACGCGCGGGTGAAGCAGACGTCCAATGACCTGGCCGTGGAGGCCGCGGCCGCGCTGAAGCTGCCCTGCGTGGGTGGCAGCGACGCCCGCGGTTCCCTGGATGAGGTGGGACGGGGCGCCACGCTCTTCAAGCGGCCCGTCCAGACGCAGGCGGAGCTGGTGGCCGAGCTGCTGAAGGGGGACTTCTGGCCGGTGATGGCCGGAGACCTTCCCCGGCTCACCCGCCCGGGCGAGGCCCAGGCGTCCCGCAAGTCGGGAGGCGGCCGCGGCGGTGGTGGCGGCAAGCGCCGCCGTCGCTAGCCGTCCGGCTCAGGGGATGACCTGCGCGCCGCCTTCCTCGGCGCGCGCGAGGCGTCCGTCGGTGAGGAAGGCGCGGCGGCGGCCACCGGGGTACGTCCACTCCTCGTGCTTCGAGCTGCCTTCCAGGGAGCGCCGCACCGTCTCCGGCGGACCCCAGGCCATGCGCACCGCGTCCGCGGACATGTTCACCACCAGCTTCTTCTCTCGGACGGCCTCCTGCGCGGCGGGCGGAAGCGCGTCCAGGGTGGGCTTCAGGTCCCGCGCGGACAGGTACTTCTCCAGCTCGGTGCGGAAGTCCTCCGGACGGTCCAGGTTGGGCGGCAGGACCAGGATGAGCGGCGGGGCCGACTCCGGCGCGCCGGCCTCCTGGAGGTACACCCAGGGCCAGGCGCGCGGGCTGTAGAGGACGCGCTCGGTGATGACCCACGAGGTGGGGAACTCCACGCGGGTGATGCGCAGCTTCGTCCCCGCGGGGAGGATGCGCTCCACGGCGCCGGGGTTGATGGGGTTGCCCTTCGTGTCGTCGAGCAGCCGGACGTCCTCGGGCGCGTAGGGCGTCAGCAGGCGCTTGGAGGCGTCACCGAACAGCGGCGTGACGTTGCTGGAGACGCGGAGGTACTGCTCCGCCTCCGGGCCGGTGAGGGACTGGTTGAGGGACGTGCGCGCCTCGGGCGGCATGCGCGTCTGGGACGCACAGCCGGCGCCCAGGGCGGCCAGCAGGGACAGGGAGAGGATTCGGAACGAGGCGAGCGGCATGGCACCTCCGCGGGGACAGGGCGCGGCAGGTGTCCTGATTAGCTCACCGGGCCGGCTGCGTCAGCGGCGATGGTGCCATCGCCTCGCGCTTGCCACCGCGGCACCCGCGCTGGGGCGGGCAGATGGGGCCGCGGCCGTGCGGGTCCGCCACGAGCAGAAAACGGCCGAGCCCGCGGGTGTCCGTCAGCTCCGGATGGCCACACAGCGCGCAGTGACGGGGAGGACGCTTGGAGGGGGGGAAGGGCACGGGGCGTGAGTGTGCGCCGCTCCCATGCCCGGAGCGAATTTTCGGCGCCCCCGCCCCTCCGCGCGGGCCTACTTCTTGTCGCTCGAGGCCGCCGCGGCGGGCGCCGGCGCCGGCGTGCTGGGGGCGGCGCTGCTGGCCGACGAGGACGTGCTCGACGAGGAGGACGAACTGCTGCTGCTGCTCGATGACGAGCCGCTGCTGCCGTCCTTCTTGGTGGAGCTGTACAGGTCGGAGTACCAGCCTCCGCCCTTGAGGACGAAGCTGGAGCGGCTGACGACCTTCTGCATCGAGCCCTCGGCGCCGCACGCGCTGCACGTGGCAGGGGCGGGGTCGGAGATCTTCTGCAGCACGTCGATCATCTTTCCACAGCTCTGGCAGTTGTACTCGTAGATGGGCATGGTTCTCAGTGCCTCGTCAGGGTGTTGTTTCAGCGGGAGTTGGCCAGAAGCTGCTTGCGCAGGCCCTCCGCCAGTCCCAAGCGTTCGAAGGCGCGGAAGACGAGCTCGGCGGGGGCGCCATGCTTGCGGGCGACGGCATCCGCCAACTCGTGCAGGTCTTGGGCGTCGGCCAGGACGTCGTCGACGAGCCGCTCCAGTTCCTTGCGGAGCGTGTCGGCGAACTTCCTCTGGATGCCCAGGTCGGCCAGGTACTTCTCGCGGCCGAGCAGGTCCAGCCGGTGCGTCAGGTGGGGCGCGGCCAGGGCCTCGCGGCGGAAGCGCTCACGCAGGGCCTCCACCTCCTCCGTCAGTGACAGCACGGAGATCAGCCGCTGCAGCTCGGACGGGCTGAGCCCCAGGGCCCAGGCCACGCGGCCGGTGGCGCCTCGATGGGTGGTGTAGCCGTCCACCACCTGGCGGCGCTCCTTCTCCACCAGCGCGTCCATCAGCGCGTGGTCGCGGAGCACGTTCTCCAGATCCACCAGCGTCAGCTCTCCCCGGGCGCCATTGAAGCGCTGGGACAGGGCGCGCAGCAGCGCGAAGCGGTGGTCGGCGGACTCCAGGGCGGACTCCACCGTGGGCTTGCCGGACAGGCGCGTCAGCTCCATGAAGGATGCGCGCGGTGCCTCCACCCGGGTGAAGCGGCCGCGGGGGCGCGGCAGGTCCCTGCGCGAGGAGGCGGGCTCCTCGGCGAAGTCGGCGGGCGAACCCACATTGTCCTCCGCCGGGGCGCGCTTGCGCGGGGCGATGCGCTCCTTGACGGTGGCCTCCAGGTCCTCCTTCGCCTTGGGCTTCTTGCCAGCGGCGTCCGCGGCGGGCGGCGGGGCGAAGGTGAGGGGGGCTTCCGCGGGAGCCGGGGCGGGCGGCGGCGTCTTCTGATCGCGCACGTGGGCCAGCTCGCGGGCGACGTCGTAGAAGCCGCACGCCTGCCGCTGCGCGGCCACGGAGGCCTGCGTCCCGTTGAGGATGTCGATGACCGCGAAGGGCCCCAGGGGGGAGGCTTCGGGTTCGGCATCCGTCAGGGCGCGGACGCGGAAGTCATCCTCCTCGGTCAGGAGGGCCAGCGCCTCGCGGACCTCGGGTGCCGGCGCAGGGGCCTTCGCGCGCCGGCAGAAGTCCGAGACGGCAACCGCCACGGGGGTGGGGACGTCGTCGGGCTGCCGTCTTCTCTGCCAGGGACTGTTCATGAATGTCGCGGAAAAATGCTCGTTTACGAGGGCGGTTGCCTCTATCTTCGCCAACAGACGGGTGTCAATGAGCCAGTCCGATTCCAATCTAAACAGCCTACGGCGAGTGCAAGTCGCGAGGACGAGCGGGCAGGAGGGGAGGCGCTCCCCGGGGCCGCACGCCAGGCGTTGCGGGGAGGACGGGATGAGCGTATCAGCCCCGCCGCGTTCGGAGCCCAACACATGCCGGTGACGTTTTCTTCGCCGGAGGGGCGGCGTTGTTGGGAAATGACCGGGTCGCGGCGGCTCGTCGGATTGGTTACAACAGGAGCGGAGGGCGGGGCAGCGGCGGGCCTCCACCCAGTGGCGCCGGAGACGCGGCGCGGACCCGCGGCGATTTTGAAGGATCTCACATGAGCAACAGCCACCACCACCATCACGACGACGACCGGGACAAGGATGAGGTGCTTGCCCGCTACATGGCCCAGCACGGCCTGAAGAGCACGCGTCAGCGCAGCCTCATCATCGACACGTTCTTCGCCGTGGGCGGTCACCTGTCGGTGGAGGAGCTGTGGAACAAGGTGCGCGAACAGGATACCAAGGTATCCGTCGCCACCGTGTACCGGACCATGAAGCTGCTCAACGAGTGTGGCCTGGCCCACGCGCGCAACTTCGGGGACGGGCAGACGCGCTACGAGGCGGCCGCGGGGCGTGACCACCACGACCACCTCGTGTGTACCCGCTGCGGCACCATCATCGAGTTCGAGAACGAGCGCATCGAGGCGCTCCAGGACGCGGTGGCCCGCAAGCACGGCTTCAAGGTGACGTCCCACAAGATGGAGCTGTACGGCCTGTGCCGTGACTGCCAGCGGGCCGGGCCGCCCACCTCGGAGGCCTGAGCGTCATGGCCCGCGCGCTGCGAGCGGCCGCCGTCGTGGCACTGGTGGCGCTGGCGGGCTGCCGGGGCACGCGCCCGGTGGACGCGGGGTATGCCTTCCTGAACGCGCTGGCGCTGCCGTCGGTGGGGCCCGCGCCCCATGACGTGCGCGCGCTGGACGGCAAGGTGGTGCTCGTCTCGTTCTTCGCCACGTGGTGCTTTCCCTGTCTGGCGGAGATGCCCACGCTGGAGGCGCTCCAGAAGGACTACGGCCCCCGGGGCTTCCAGGTGGTGGCGGTGGGCATGGACCTGGAAGGGGAGAAGGTCCTGGCGCCCTTCGCGGACCACTATGCGCTGCGCTACCCGGTGCTGGTGGCCGACCAGGCGATGATTGAGGGCCACAGCGCCTTCGGCGTCATCCAGGGCCTGCCCACCACGGTGCTTCTGGACCGCCGGGGGCGCGCCGTGGCCGGGTGGCATGGCGTGGAGTCCCACGCCGACATGGCCAAGGCCGTGGAGAAGCTGCTGGCACAGACCGAGTAGCTTCGTGGCATTGCTACAGGCCTGGAGCGGAAATCTTGCGAGGCAGGGGGCCACTGGTACGGTCCTCCGCGCTCATGACGGCGAGGCGAAAGTTCCTGGTGGTGGCGGTAGGGGTGGCTGCGGCCCTGAGCCTCGTGTCCGTCGTGGACGCGAAGGGCTTCCGTCGCTACCTCTCGCTCCGGCAGGACGTGGAGTCGGTGCAGGCCCGCAACCGCTCCCTGACCGCCCAGAATGAGGCCCTGCGCAACGAGATTGCCGCCCTGCGCAAGGACCCGGCCGCGTTGGAGCGCGCCGTGCGTGAGGAACTCGGCTTCGTGAAGCCGGGCGAGCTTGTCTTCCACCTGGAGTCCCCATGACGTCGCTTCCCGAGTTTCCGTCTCCCGGAAGGTTGCTGCGTCTCGCGGTCCGTTCCATCCCCGCCGCGGCCGCGCTCGCCACGTTCATCCACCTGGCGCGCGGCGGCTTCCGGGGGTTGAACACGCTGGGGTGGACCGAGGCGGCCCTGGTGGGTTGCCTCCTGGTGGGCATCGCCGTGGCCGCCTGGCGCCGGGCCATGCGCGGCGCGGTGGGCGCCGTCATCGACCTGCGGGACGATTTGGAGCTGGGCGGCGCGCTCATCTCCGCGGCCTTCGTGGTGGTGGCCATTGGCGGCGGGGATTTGTTCCCCATCGTCTACCTGCTGATGGCGTTCCTGGTGGCCTTCCTGCCGCGCAACGCGGGCCTCACGCTGCTGGGCGTGGCGCTGGTGTTCGACGCGCTGGTGACGCTGGGCGGTCCAGTGCCCAACGCCACCGGCTACCTGACGCACGCGGCCTTCCTGGCCCTGTTCTCCGGCCTCTACCACCTGGTGCTGGCGACGCGGATCGCCGCCGCGCGCCGGGCGGAGAGCGACGCGGTGCAGAAGCGCATCCGCGAGGTGGAGGAGCGCGCGCGCACCTTCCGGCTGGTGTCCTCCGGCACGCAGGACAGCTTCAGCGGGATGAGCTCGGATGAGAAGTGGCTGGTCGCCTCGGTGAAGGAGATTGAGGGCGCCGTGCAGGCCGCGCTCGAAATCGCGGAGACGGGGCTGCGCACGAACACCTGCGCCGCCTTCCTGCTCACGTCGGATGACCGGAGCCTCAAGCTGTACGACTGCCGCTCCGGCTCCGAGCGCGTGCAGCGCGAGCGCTTCAACGCGGGGGAGGGCATCATCGGCGGCGTGCTCAAGCGCCGCGCCCCAGTGCGGATGAACTCGCCGAACGGGCTCAAGGGCGTGACGCACTACGAGAGCGGCGGCCCCGCGGTGCAGGCGCTGCTCGCGGTCCCCATCCTGGAGGCCAGCGGCCTGGTGCGCGGCGTGCTGGTGGCGGACCGGCTGGCGAACGAGCCCTTCAGTGACCAGGACGAGAAGCTGCTCACCACCATCGCCGGCGAGGTGCTGCGCTCCATCGAGGTGGAGCGGGTGATGAGCTACATCCGCAAGACGCGCGACGAGAAGGACCGGTTCTTCCGCGCCATTGAAGAGCTCAACCGCGCGGGAAGCCCGGACCAGGTCTTCGTCGCGGTGCTGGAGAGCACCCGGCAGCTCGCGGGCCTGGACTTCTGCGCGGTGACGCTGGTGTCCGAGGTGGACGGCAAGCGCATGCACCGCGTGGTGCGGATGTCCGGCGTGACGGCGCAGGGCCAGGCGCTGTCCGGCCAGAGCTTCGAGGACAACAACGGCCTGGTGGCCAACGTGGTCCGCTACGGGGCGCCGCTGCCGGGCCGCGACATCAAGGCCATGGACCGGCAGGTCATCTTCGACGACGAGACGCAGATTCGCGGCCTGGGCGCGCTGAAGATCTTCCCGCTGGTGGCGGGCGACCGCATCCTGGGCACGCTGGTGGCGGGCTCTCGCAAGAAGGCCGCGTTCGAGCAGGACGTGCTGCGGATGATTGAAGTCATCGCCATCCAGGCCGCCCAGGCGGTGCTGCGCGCGCAGCTCTTCGAGCAGATGGAGCGGATGGCCACCACGGACGGCCTCACTGGCCTGTTCAACCACCGCACCTTCCAGGCGAAGGCGGACGAAATCCTGGCCCAGGCGCGGCGCTACCAGCGCAAGTGCTCCATCATTCTGACCGACGTGGACCACTTCAAGAGCGTCAACGACACCTACGGCCACCCGACGGGCGACCAGGTGCTCAAGGGCGTGGCCCGCATCATCAAGACGATGGCGCGCGACACGGACATCGTCGCCCGCTACGGCGGCGAGGAGTTCGTCATCATCATGCCGGAGACGGACGCCAAGGGCGCCTTCACCATCTCCGAGCGCATCCGTGAGGCCGTGAAGGCGGAGACGTTCCAGACGGAGATGGGGCCGCTGAAGATCACCATGTCGCTGGGCATCGCCACCTTCCCCGACAGCGGCATGGAGAAGCAGCAGCTCATCGACCTGGCCGACCAGTGCCTCTACCACTCGAAGCGCAACGGCCGGAACCAGTCCGTCACCGTGGCCATCATGCAGGGTGGCCGGAAGCTCCAGGCGGCGAACGCCTCCTGAGGTCGTGAAAAGAAGAAGGGGGCCGCCGGTGACGCGCGGCCCCCTTTGTTGTTTCAGCGGATTACAGCGAACGCAGGAACGCCAGCAGCGCGTTGCGGTCCGTGCTGTTCATGTTGGCGAAGTTGTTCCGCGCCGCCTGCCCCTCGCCGCCGTGCCAGAGGATGGCCTCGGACAGGTTGCGGGCGCGGCCGTCGTGCAGGTAGGCCTCGCCGCCGCTGACGCCCGCCGTCAGGCCGATGCCCCAGAGCGGAGGCGTGCGCCACTCTGCGCCCGTGGCCTGGCCGTCCGGCAGGTTGTCCGCCAGCCCCGCGCCCATGTCGTGCAGCAGCAGGTCCGTGTACGGACGGATGGTCTGCCCACGCAGCTCCGCGTGCGGGTGGAAGGCGCTGGTGGTCAGCGTGGCGGTGTGGCACCGCGCGCAGCCCGCGTTGTGGAACAGCGTCTCACCGCGCTGCGCGGTGGCGTCGCCCAGGTTGCGGCGCGCCGGAACGCCCAGCAGGGAGATGTAGCGCGCGAGCTTGTCCAGCTCCGCGTTGGCCAGCTCGGTGCTGGTGCCGGAGCAGCCCTGCTGCGAGGGTCCGCAGTCCAGCGACGGGAAGACGGACGTGGTGACGCCGATGTCGCTGTTGAGGGCCTCGGCCACCTGGTGGCGCACCGTGGCCGTGCTGGCCTTCCAGCCGAAGCGGCCCAGCCGCGTCTGGCCCGTCTGCGGGTCGCGCACCTGGTGCATGCGGCCGGAGATGCCGTCCCCGTTGCTGTCATTGGGGTCCGCCAGCCCGGCGATGGTCGTCTCGGCGACGGCCTCCAGGAGGCCCATGCCCACGAGCTGCGGGGTGATGCGCGCGGAGAAGTTCGTGGGCGTGTTGTTGAGGAAGCTGTAGTTGGGCCGGCGCAGCTCGAACCGGGTTCCGTCGCCGTAGGTGCCGCTGCTGGTCGTCCAGCCGGAGATGCGGGCCTCACCCTCGGGCGTGCCGCTGGTGCGGCGCGGCTGGAGCCGGAAGCCGAGGAACGGGTCCGCGGCGCCATTGGACTGGCCCACCTTCACCACGTAGTTCGTCAGCGTCGTGTCGTTGCCCGGGGGCAGGCCGCGGCCATTCTGCACGTGGCAGGCGACGCAGGACGGGGCGACGTAGTTGGGGCCCAGCTTGCCCTGGTGCTGGGTGAGGGCGGGGTTGCCGGCCTCGGAGTGGCTGCCGTCACCGAAGTGCGTGTGGTGGACGCGGCGTCCCTCCACGAAGGGCTGCGCGCTCACCGGCGCCAGGTTGTTGGCCATCTGGAGGAAGCGGTTGTCGGGCTCGTTGGACTGCGGCGAGCTCAGGGTGGTGCGGCCACCGCTCCAGCCCGCCTCCGGCATGGGGATGGAGTCCCGGATGGAGCCCGTCACGTCGAAGGGCACCACGCCGCCGGAGCCGACCATGTAGAGGTACGTGGTGGCGTAGTAGTTGAAACGGCCTTCCACCGGTTGACGAAGGAAGACACCCACCTCGAGCTCCATGCGGTCTCCCACGCGGATGGCCCGGCCTTCCTTGGCGTTGAAGTTCACGCTGGACGTGAAGTGATAGTCGTTCACCTGGGTGAACTGGGCGTTGTGGAAGTACTCCGCCACGGTGCCCAGCCCGCGGAAGAAGGCGCGGAAGTCGGGACGCTCGTAGGGGTAGGTGGGGTACAGGTTCACCGTGATGCGGTTGCCGCCCTTGGCGACCTCGTCGACGATTTCGATGTGGTGCGTGCGCGCCTGGAAGTATAGGGGCAGGTAGTGGTCATACGCCTGGAACATGTCCTCGCGGGCGTGACGGTCGCGGACGCGGTCTCCCACGCGGGTGATGATGGCGGACGACGTGTCCTGCACCGTGGAGGGCTCCAGCGCCGTGGTGTTGCTGTACAGCGGGACGATGGGACCAATGGGGCCCGGCGGAGGCGTCCCCGCGTCCGTGGGAGGCGGCGTGCCCGCATCCGTGCCCGCGTCCGGCGGGGGCGGCGGAGGGTTGGTGCCCGAGTGCGTGTAGCGCGTCCACGCCGTGTCCCGCGCACAGTTGCAGGACACGTCCCAGTACGTGAAGGAGTAGTCGATGGTCTCGCCCGCGGACAGGCCGGTCACCGTGTACTGGTTCCGGCCGTTGACGATGCCCATCCGATAGTTGAGCTGCCCCTGGTTGTTGCGGACGTAATGGATGTCCGCCCAGGCGGTGGTGTCGACGAAGAAAACTGCTGACGAACCCGACGGCGTGACTCCGAAGGTGGCTGCGAACGCGTCGCCCACCAAGAGGGTTGCGACCAGTACGGCAACGGCCATTCCTGTTGCTCTGTTGCGCATCGTTGTCCTCTCCAAGCGATCCACTCCGGGCGCGGATTGGGGAGATTCTCCATCGTCCGAAGGAAGCCTGATTCTGAGGCACGAAGGCGCGAATTCCTATGGAGTTCGTTAAACCCATCTAATCCTGTCGGCTCCGAGACGATGGCAGACAGGGCATTCCACGATTGACGCGGCAGGTCATGCGTGGCTTGGCGCGCGGCGTCGTGGATGGCGGAAACCGTTGCTCCTTCGCTGCGGGCATGGTGGATGCGAGGCAGGAGGGTGGCCCTGGTACCGCTGGCGGTGACGACGAGCACGAAGGTGGATGCGGCGTTGGTGCGCGAGGCCCGCGCCGTGGCGGCGCGGTGGGGCGTGCCCTTCCTTTCGCGGCGCGCGAAGGAGAGCGTGGCGCCGTGGTTGGGCACGAAGGTGGCGGCGCTCCTGGTGGTGGGCGGGGATGGCGTGACGCTGTGGGACGCGGAGGGCTCGTTCGGGTTCCACGCGGGCATGGCGCACCTGCGGCGGATGCGGCTGCGCGAGGGCGAGCCGGATGCCTTCGTTCGGGTGGCGGAGCTTCGCGCCGGTGACGCGGTGCTGGACTGCACGTTGGGGCTGGGGCAGGACGCCATGGTGGCGTCCCTGGCCGTGGGACCCACGGGGCGCGTGGTGGGGCTGGAGGCGAGCCTGGCGCTGGGCGCGGTGGCGGGGGAGGGGCTGCGGCGCTACGCGCTGGGCGAGGACTCAGGGCCCATCGAGGTGGTGCACGCGGATGCGCGCGAGTACCTGAAGACGTTGCCGCCGCGCTCATTCGACGTCGTCTTCTTCGACCCGATGTTCGCCAAGCCGCGCAAGGCGCAGCCGGCGTTCGACATGCTCCGCCGCTTCGCGGAGCACGCGCCGCTGACGCAGGAGGCGCTGGAGGAGGCCCGCCGCGTGGCGCGGCGGTGGGTGGTGGTGAAGGGCGCCAAGTACACGGATGACCTGCGCAAGCTGGGCCTGGCGGATGAGCCCGGCTCGCGCTTCACCGATGTCGTCTGGGGCCGCGTGGGGCCCCTTCCCGAGCCGTAAGGGAAGGGCTCAGGGGTGGACCCGCGGGCCTCCCGCGCGCGGTGTCCACAGCATCCCCAGTTGCAGTGGCACGGCTTCGAAGGGTTCCGCGTTCACGGTGACGTCCCCCGTGAACAACTGGCTGCGGACCCAACTGGCCTTTCCTCGCCGATAGACCTCCAGTGACTGCCGCACGGGGTCGATGAGCCACACGTTCTCCACGCCCTCGCGGAAGTACAGCGGCATCTTTCGGGCCCGGTCCAGGCTTCGCGTGGAGGGGGACAGGACTTCGCACAGCCAGTCAGGCGCGGTGCTGATCCACGGCAACTCGGGGTCTGGGGGCTCTTGCAGCCGCTCGCGGCGCCACCCGGCCACGTCGGGCACCACGACATCGCGAGCGAAATGGAGTTCGGGTTCGATCAGGAACCACCACCCGCCAGGTCCCTCACGTGAGAGCTCGAAGGGATGTGTGAGGAGGCTCGCCAGCCGGCCGGAAGCCCGCAGGTGTCCATAGGCGGGCCTGGGGGATGCGTACAGCGCGTCGTCGACGATTTCCCCAACCCAGCCGACCGGAAGCTGCTCGATGTCCTCGTAGGTCGCCGGCTTCCGATTCTTCCCCTTGCCCATGCCCACACCTCTCCCTGGATGGAACCTGTGATGTCCTCAGGCTAGCACCCGACCTTGTGGGGAGGCTACCTGACAGGTTCCCATCCTAAGGGAGGGTCTGACACGTCACCTGCGGCCTACTCGTTCCCGGCGCCCTTCGGGGGGCCTTCGCTGCCCATGGGGGACAGCCGCGCGGACAGGGCTCCGGCCTGTTCGTGGGCCATCTTGTCCCGGGGCGAGCGGTAGTACTGCATGGGCGAGTGGTGCAGGAAGTTCGACACCCGGCTCGTGTAGAGACAGGCGTACTGCTCCACCTGGTAGCCAAAGCGGCTGTTCTCGTTGCCTTCCTTGAACAGCAGGCCCCAGTACGGGTTGAAGCCTTCCTCGACGTCGTGCTCCAGCGTGTCGGCGACCTCGTTGGCCTCCTTCAAGGCCCGCCGCATCCGGTCCAGCTCCACCTTGGTCTGCTTGCGAAGCTCCTCCACGCCCAGGCGTTCGTCCGGCGCCAGTTGCTCGCGCTCCAGCCGCCGCTCCAGGAGGTTGAGCAGCGTCTTGTGGTGGTTCACCTCGTCGTCCAGGCGCTCGCGGAGCACCTCCACCTGCGACAGCGTGCCAATGTCCTCCTGGCGCGTCGCCGTGTACGTGATTTCGTCTTCAATCTCCTGCACCACCATGCACGTGCGCCACAGCGACGACTTCTTCGACTTCAGGATGTCGCCGTAGATGTGGTCGCCCACGTACAGGATGTTCTCGCCCCGGTAGCCGGTCAGTTCTTCAAAGCGCGCCAGGTTGCCGCCCGAGTACACCTTGCCGCGATCCAACGACGTGGCCTCGCCCACCACGCGGCCTTCCTCCGTGGACGGGTCCAGCTCCAGGAAGGGGCGCGAATCCGTGAAGAAGCCCGGCTTGGCCGCGGACGTCACCACCACGTCGAAGTAGTTCCGCCAGCTCGGGTACTCCGCGAGCTGCCCGTCCAGCAGGTACTTCATCACCGCGTTCGTGTAGTCCCACGCGGAGTTCGTCAGCAGGAACAGCCGCTTGCCGCCCGAGCGCAGCTTGTGCAACGCCGGCCCCAGCTCCGGGTCCAGGAACACGTAGCGCGCCAGGTCCTTGCGCACCTCGCGCTTGAGCGAGTTGTCCCGGTGCACCGTGTCGATGGCCTCGCGGATGTCGTCGTACAGCTTGCCGTAATGCACCGTGTGGCCCAGCGACTCCAGCAGCTCGATGATGCCCGCGAACAGGCACGTCTCCGGCAACGCGAACAGCGTGTCGTTCCAGGCGAACTGCGGGTTGCGCAGCCGCACCCGCTTGTTCCGGTACAGCTCCCGCCACACCTCGCGCTTCAGCGGACGCAGCCCGTGATACGCGCGCCCCACGTGGCCGAAGCGGTCCATCTTCAGGATGTTGCCGTTCACCCGGTCCACCGCCAGACCGCGCATCACGAAGTGGTGGTCGTACAAGAGCCCGCCCACCACCGGCGGATAGCCGTACTCGCTCACCAGCTTCGCCAGCGTCATGTCGAACGACAGCTGCTCCAACCGGCGCATGTGATAGATGGCCAACGTGTAGTCCATGTCGAAGCCGAACAGCTCGACACTGGCCATGCGCAGGTTGCGGTTGACGAAGATCTCCCGCGCCCGTTGCACCACCTCCCGGCGCTCGCGGGGCGACGTGAGCAGCCGCGTCAGCTCCTCGTCGGCGAGCAACCCTTCGGCCCTGCGCGCGGCGTCCTCGGCGCGGGCTCGATTGAGGGGAGAGCGGAAGCTCCCGTGAAGCGGGTCCGGCGCGGGCCACCCGGGATGGGACGAAACGGGGAAAGTGACGGTGCCAAGGGACTACGACTCATAACACGCGTGTGGGCGGGCCCGGCTCTCTCCTTGCGGGGTTCCGAGCGGGCATGGCACGCTCCGGGGTCTGCGATGCGTTCGCCCACCCGACGACAGCCCTCGGAGGCCCCCGAGGCGGTTCAAGCTCGCCTGTCCGCCAGGATCGCCGCGCTTGAAGACCGGGTCCGGCGCCTGGAGGCCCGCTTGCGCCTGAAGGCCGCCGCCGAGCCCGCGGCGCGGCGGACCGTCGGGCGAGCAGCCGAGCCCGTGCCCCCAGCCCGGGCCCGTCCCCGGTGCCCGGGATGCACCCTGGAGCTGCCCCGCGGCCGTCGCGGCGAGTCGTGCGTGTGGTGTGGCTTCGTCTTTTCCGCCGTCACGCGGCGACGTCCGGCGCGAAAGAAGCGATGAGCGCGACGTACCGGCTGACGGGCAAGGTCGAAGGCGGAGAGCTGGCCGAGCTGTTCCAGGGCATCGAGCTCCCCGGCGTCCCCGTGGTGGTGAAGCTGTTCCACCCCCGGACGAGCGACCCGGCCTATGCCCACGACCTGGCGGAGACGACGCGGCTGCTCCAGCCGGTGCGGCACCCGGGCATCCTCCACGTGGTGGACCTGGGCGTCATCCGTCAGCGCCTGGCCGTGGTCCGCGAGGACGTGGACGGCTTCACGCTGGGCACGGCCCTCCAGCGCCTGCACTCCAAGGACGTGGTGCTGCCGCCCACGGTGGCGCTCCACATCGTCATCCAACTGCTGGAGGCCCTGCACCAGGCGCACGAGGCGGGCGTGGTGCACGGCGCCATCACCCCGGGCAACGTGGTGCTGTCACAGGACGGCCTGCCCGCCGTGTGCGACTTCGGCGCGCTGCGCGCCCTGATGGCCGTGCCCCAACTGCGCAAGTCCTTCGGCCACCGGGGCCGGGGCACCTACCGCGCGCCGGAAGTCACGCGGGGGGATGCGCACTCCGCGCAGTCGGACATCTACTCGCTGGGCGCCATCGCCTACGAGCTGCTCACGCAGCGGGAGCCCGTGGTGTCCGGCAGCGGCGGGGTGTCCACGCGGCGCAGTGAGTCGTTGCCGCCGCCCAGCCGGGTGGACCGGCGCATCAACTCCCGGTTGGACCCCATCATCCTCCGCGCGCTGGAGCCCACGCCCCAGCGCCGCTTCCGCTCCTGCGGCGAGTTCGCGACGTCCCTGCGCAACCACCTGGCGGCCAGCGGCGGCATGCCCACGGCGGACGACGTGCGCCGCTTCGTGCGCGAGCTGTTCCCCAACGAGATGAGTCTCGTCAGCGGGGGGCCTCCGCCGTTCAAGGAGCCCTTCACGCTGGAGCCCATCTCCGGCGCGGAGATGGACGACCTGCGCGCCGAGGAGCTGGAGAAGTCCGTGGTCCAGCGGACACCGTTCAGCCGCTCGCTGACCGAGTCCGAGGCCGACGCGGAGACCGAGCAGGCCTCCGGACCGATGTTCGAGGCCTACCGGCCCGAGCTGTACGAGCCGGATATCGCGGACGTGGCCACCCGGGTGAAGGCATCCGCGCGAGCGAGCGCGCCCCCGCCCGCGGTTGGGGAAGAGGAGACGGCTCCCGCTCCGGCCGGGCCGCTGGAGCTGGTCTGGGAGGCGCCCCCCGGGGCCGCTCCCCCCAAGCCCCGCCGCCAACAGGCCGCGCCAGCGAGTGGCAACACGCGCATCGGGCGCAACCCGCGCCTGAAGGTGGTGGAGGACTTCTCCACGCCCGAGCCGTCCGCGGAGGAAGACGAAGGCTCCGTGTCCGTCTCCGCGCCCGGGCGCCGAGGCGTCCGGGTTCGCAGAGTGCCCGCGGAGGCCAAGGGGCCCAAGACGATTCCGGACGCGCTGCCCGCGGTGAAGCCCGCCGCGGCGCGGCAGCGCGATGACATCGCCATGCCGCCCTCCGATCCGGCGATGTCCTCCGTGTCGGACGTGCATCGCCGCCTGGTCAGCGCGGAGCGGCGGCTGTTCGTCGCCAATCACCGGTACGGCCGCCGCCTGGGCATCGCGGCCGCCATCGCCGGGGTGGGGCTGATCACCTTCCTGATCGCCGCCTGGCAGATCGGCGGAGGCGACGACGCGGAGGCGTCGGAGGAGCCCGAGGTGGAGGTTCCGGCAGCGAAGGACTCCGTGGGCCGCCTCCGCCCATGCCCATCGTGCCGCCCGCACCGGTGCGGTCCGCGCCCGCAACGCCCGAGCCGGCGCCGCCCGAGGTGGAGGAGGACGCGGCCTCCGAGCCGAAGCCTCCTCCGAGGTCGCAGCGCGCCTTTGTCACCATCACCACCAACGTGCCGGCGACCATCTACGTCGACGGCGCGCGACTGAACCGCCGTACGCCCCTCAACCGATACCCCGTCAAGACGGGCACCCGGCACATCAAGCTGGTGTCCGTCGCCACCGGTGAACCCAAGGAGCTGGACCTGCGCCTCAAGCGCGGGCAGCACCTCAAGGTGATGGTGGACTCGTTCACAGCTCCGAGGCGCTGACCATGGACCCGACCCGCATCTTCGTCGTCGAGGATCAACCCCAGCTCCTCAAGAACCTGGTGAAGGTGCTGGCCACCTTTCCCGAACTGGAGGTGGTGGGCACCTCCCAGGAAGGGGAGGCCGCGGTGGAGGACATCGTCCAGCTCCGGCCCCAGCTCGTCCTGCTGGACCTGGAGCTGCCCGGCATCAACGGCATCCAGGTGACGCAGCGGGTGAAGCGCCGCGCCCCGGAGGTGGAGATCCTCATCCTCACGTCCTTCGACGACGAGACGAAGGTGTACGAGGCCATCCAGGCCGGCGCCTCCGGCTACCTCGTGAAGCGGGTGGGGCCGGAGAAGATCCGCTCCGGCATCCAGGAGGTGATGGAGGGTGGCACCGTCCTGGAGCCCATCATCGCCAAGCGCTTCTGGAACTACTTCCAATCCGTCCAGGCGAAGTCCACCCAGGAGGAGCAGAAGCCGGAGAACCCCTGGAACCTCACGCCGCTGGAGTTCGAGGTGCTCCGCTACGTGGCCAAGGGCCTGTCCAACGCCGAGGTGGGGCAGGTGATGACGCTGGAGCGCCGGACAGTGCGCACGCACCTGTCTCATATCTACCGGAAGATGGGCGTCAACTCGCATGTGGAGGCCGTGGTGATGGCCTTGCGTGCGGGTGTCGTGGATCTATAGCCACGCTCTGGTTAGGTTCGGGGGACCTATGCCCAAGGCTTCCCCGAGCAAAGTACCCACTCCCGTGGCGGACCCCGCCCTCGAGTCCCTGTTCGACGTCCACGAGGCCACGCTCCCCAATGGCCTCCAGGTGCGGTTGCTCGCCAACCACCAGGCCCCCGTCGTCAGCCTCTACACCGTGTTCCAGGTGGGCAGCCGCAACGAGCGGCCCGGCATCACCGGCATCAGCCACCTGTTCGAGCACATGATGTTCAACGGGGCCAAGAAGTACGGCCCCAAGATGTTCGACAAGACGCTGGAGTCCAACGGCGGCCGCTCCAACGCGTACACGTCCAACGACTTGACGGTGTACTACGACGACTTCTCCGCCGACGCGCTGGAGACGGTGCTGGACCTGGAGTCGGACCGGATGCGCTCGCTGCGCATCTCCCAGGAGACGCTCACCAGCGAGCGCGAGGTGGTGAAGGAAGAGCGCCGCGTCCGCGTGGACAACGACATCTTCGGCATCATGGACGAGGAGCTGGGCACGCTCGTCTACAAGGCGCATCCCTACCGCTGGCCCGTCATCGGGTGGATGGCGGACATCGAGGCCATCCGCCGCGAGGACTGCCAGGAGTACTTCCGCACGTACTACGCGCCCAACAACGCGGTGCTGTACATCGTGGGGGACATCGACCCGAAGAAGACGCTGGCGCTGGTGCGCAAGTACTACGGGAACATCCCCCGCGGCCCCGCGCCCACGCCGGTGCTCAACGCCGAGCCCGAGCAGAAGGGCGAGCGCCGCGCCGAGGTCCGTCACCCCGCGCAGTCCCCCGCGCTGATGCTGGGCTTCCGGGGCCCGCCGCGAGCAGCGACGACACCTTCGTGCTGGACGTCATCCAGTACGTGCTGACGAAGGGGGAGGGGAGCCGGCTGGTGCGCTCGCTGGTGTACGAGCAGAAGCTGGCCGTGTCGCTGATGCTCGACTGGAGCTGGCGCATCGATCCGGGCACCATCCTCTTCTACCTGGCGCTGAAGCCGGACTCCGACCCGAAGAAGGTGGAGGCCGCGCTGTACGCCGAGCTGGAGAAGGTGGCGCGCGAGGGCATCACCGAGCGTGAGCTGCAGAAGGCGCAGAACAACCTGCGCTCGGACCACATGCGCGAGCTGGCCACGAACAGCGGCCGGGCGCATGCCCTGGGGCACTACGAGGCGCTGCTGGGTGACTGGCGCCGCCTCCTCACGTTGCCCTCCACCTACGCTTCCATCACGAACGACCAGGTCAAGGCCGTGGCCGCGAAGTACTTCGCGCCCGAGGGCCGCTCCGTGGTGACGCTGGTTCCCGCGCCCACCGAAGCCTGAGCCCGGCCCGCACAAGGAAAGTCCTCTCGATATGGCCTCTCGCAAGAGCCCCTCCCGTAAGTCTCCCGCCCGCGCGGCGAAGCGCCCCGTCATCAAGGCGCCTGCCGCTCGCAAGTCCGCGCCGAAGCGCACGGCGTCCCGCGCCACCACGAGCGCCCTCACGTTGCCCACGCTGCATGAAAGCACCACGTCCAGCGGTCTGAAGGTCATCGCCGCCGAGCGTGGACCGTTGCCCCTGGTGTCCGCGCGGCTGGTGATTCGCGCGGGCAGCGCCACCGACCCGGATGGCAAGCACGGCCTGGCGGACTTCACCGCCCGGCTGCTGCGCCGGGGCACCCGCCGGCTGGACGCGCAGGCCATCGACGAAGCGGTGGAGTTCGTCGGCGCCAGCCTGGGCGTGGCCGTGAGTGAGGACACCATCTCGGTGGCCATCACCACGCCGTCCGAGCACTTCGTGCAGATGCTCGGCATCCTCGGCCAGTTGGTGCGTGAGCCCACCTTCCCGCAGTCCGAGGTGGACGATGCGCGGGAGCGTGAGCTGGCGCACTTCGCCAACGACCTGGACGACCCGTCCGTCATCGCCGACCGGGCCATGGTCCGCGCGCTGTGGGGGAACCACCCCTACGGACATGACGTGGGCGGCTCGTCGAAGACGGTGAAGACCTTCACGCGCGATGACGTGGTGCGCTTCCACCAGGAGCGCATGGGGCCCAAGGTGTCCATGCTCATCGTGGTGGGAGCGGTGGACCCGGGCCGCGTGGCGGCCGCGGCGGAGGAGGCCTTCGCGGGTTGGGCGGGCGGGCCGGACGCGCCCGTGGCCATCCCCGCGCCGACGAAGATGGCCCAGGCGGGGAAGGTGCTCATCGTGGACAAGCCGGACCAGACGCAGTCGCAGGTGCGGCTGGGCGGTCCGGGCATGCGCATGGGCCACGAGGACTACTTCCCGGCCACGGCGATGAACATCGCCCTGGGCGGCGGCTTCACGTCGCGGCTGATGAATGAGATTCGCGTCAACCGCGGCCTCACCTACGGCGTCAGCTCGTGGTTCGACTCGATGAACGCGGCCGGCGTCTTCGCGCTGTCCACGTTCACCAAGACGGAGTCCACGCGCGAAATCATCGACGTGGCGCTGGCGGAGATTGGCGGCGTCCGGGAGAAGGGGCTCAAGCCGCGTGAGCTGGCGGACGCCCAGTCCTACCTCGCCGGCCTCTATCCACTGCGCACCGAGACGAACGAATCCATCGCTGGCAGCATCGCCGAGGCTCGCCTGCACGGGCTGGGGGATGACTGGGTGGAGAAGTTCAGGGATCGGCTGCGCGCGGTGACGCCCAAGCAGGTGGCCACGGTCGCCAAGCAGTACTGCTTCGCGCAGGCGCCCGTCGTGGTGGTGCTGGGCAAGGCGGACGCGGTGAGGAAGCAGCTCAAGGGCCTGGGGCCCATCACCGTGGTGCCGGCGGCGGAGTACGAGTGACCGACGTCCGCATCCTCTTCGAGGGCGGCGGCGTGCTCGTCGTGGACAAGCCGCCCGGGATGCTCGTCATTCCCGGACGCGAGGGGGGGCCCTCGCTCCGGGAGCTGCTGGAGACCCAGCGGCGCCAGAAGGTCTTCGTGGTGCACCGCTTGGACAGGGACACCTCGGGGGCCCTGGTGTTCGCGCTGGACGCGGCGGTGCACCGGGCGCTGTCGGGAGCCTTCGAGACGGGCAAGGTGCGCAAGCGCTACGTGGCGTTGGTGGAAGGCCGCATGGAGGCGCCTCGGATGGTCGATGCGCCGCTGGTGGCCGCGCGCAAGGGACGCATGCGCGTGGCCCGGCCCGGGGACACCGACGCCAAGGCCTCGCGCACCCGCGTGCGGCCCGTGGAGACCTTCGAGCGCGCGTCATTGGTGGAAGCCGAACCCCTGACGGGCAGGACGCACCAGATTCGCGTGCACCTGCTGTCCCTGGGGCACCCGCTGCTGGTGGACCACCAGTACGGCCGCGAGGCGCCGCTGACGGAGAAGGACCTGGGCGGGGAGGGGGACGCGGTGGTGTTGGCCCGCACGCCCCTGCATGCCGCGCGCGTGGAGTGGCCGGCCCTGGCGGGCGTCGAGGCGCGCGCCGTGGACGCGCCGATGCCGGGGGACATGGCTCGGGCTCGCGACCTGCTCCGCGCGGCGGTTACCGCACCCTGAAGCCGTTGGACGTGCCCTGTGCGCCCAGGTCGTCCGTCACGGTGAGCTTGATGTTGCCCCCGTGCGCCGTCACGGTGACGTCCTGAGACAGGACACCGTCCTGGAACGGGCCCAGCGTGCTGGGTCCGACGGTTCCGTTCCTGGCGTTGACCGTCATGGTCACCGTGCCATGAAAGCGCGTGGCGCGAGGGCCCTCGGCGTGGATGACGACGAGGAAGGGCTCGCCCACGCGCTGCGCCCCAACGGGCTCCACGCGGAAGCCGGTGATGTCGCCTCGGGCCAGGGGTGCCTCGCCAGGGAACGTGACGCCCGCGTCCGTGGGAGGACGGCAATCCCGTGGCTCCGCTTCTTCGCACCGAGGGTCCCCGGCATCCGTCGCGTCCGTGGACGCGAGCGTCAGCGCATCGGGCCGCATGCCTTCTCGGCCATCCGCGAGCACCACCCGGACGTCATGGCTCCCCACGCCGAGCCCGGGCGGCATCGCCACCTGGAGCGTGCCGTCCAGGGCCGCGCGTTCGACCTGGGCTTCTTCGGAGCCAATCCAGACGTGCACGGGCGAGGCGTGAGCCTCTTCCCGGCCGTAGTCGACGCGGATGGGCAGCACGGCGTCGAGCGAGACCTGGACCCGTGAGGACGCGGCCTCCGTGACAAGGACCTGGTTGGGACGGACGGAGAGGATTTCAGGAGGGCCCAGGGTCGTGCTCGTGCCGCACGCGCAGAGCAGCAGCGTGGGGAGCAGGCCCCTGGCCCGGCTCACGGCTCGAACCTCACGCCCAGGTACATGGCCAGTCCGCCCAACTGCGTGTCCAGCCACGGCGTGTGCACGGGGGCCCAGGCGCCTCGCGCTTCCGCCAAGGCGCTCCAGCGGCCGATGCGGTAGGCCCCTTGTAGGGAGACGAAGCCCATGGCGGAGACTTTGCTCTCTTTGACCTCTCCCTGGAAGTCGCTGGACAGGTAGTGGTGGAAGGGGACGGGACCGGCGCCTGCTCGCCCGTGCAGCGAGAGGGCGGCACGACGGAACAGTTCCGCGCGGACGGATAGGAGCAGCGGCAGGGCCAGGACTTGCGAACGGACCAGGCCCAGCGCGTCCACCGCGCCGTCGTACGTGGCGGTCCGGGCGCCCACTTCCAGTTCGGCCGCGAGCCGGTGACGCCACAGCGGCGTGAGGAGGGAGACGCCCACGCCGCCAGACGGGCCGGTGTTGGCGCCGCTCGCGAGCACTCCGCCCGCGAGCAGGAAGAAGGAGCTCTGCCACGACGCATCCGAGCCCGAGGCGCGCGCGGCGACGGGCGTCGACAGGACGGTGACGTCGGCCTCGGTGTGTGACGTGTGCGCGTGGTCCCGGCGGCGGACGTGCACCTGGACCCGCTTCGCTCCGGCGACGGGAATGATGCGCATCCGCACCACGTCCTGAGGCGCGGCGCTGCTCGCATGGGGTTCACCAAGCGTGGATGCCGGGGCGTTGCGCGACGTCGATGGCGGAGCATTGCCAGCCGCGGCCATCGAGGTGCTGCCATGCGTGGAGGCCGCATCAGGGCGAGGCGCGGACACTGACACGTCGCGAGGCGAGTTTGTCGGCTCGGCACTGCCTCCAGCCGATGACGCCGGAGACATGGCATTCGACGTCACCCTCGCGTCCTCGGGCATACCGCTCGCGCCATCCACCTCCACGTCCAGGTCGCTATCGCGCAGGGGCGCCTCGCCCGCCATCAACAGCCAGCCGCCCTCCGCAGAGGGAAGGGGGCGCGGCGTGAGGACCGCGGCCAGTGGCGAATCCGGAGGCGCGTCCATCGGCACCGTCGCATCCGTGCGGAGCGTGCCGCGTGTGGCCAGCACGCGCGCCTTCCGGATGCCGGGCGGCACTTCAACGGGGACGCGGGCCCGACCCCGGCCATTCGCCTTCACGGGGCCAAAGCGCCGGTCCGCGACCTCCACTTCGACAGTCGCGCCCGCCGCCGTGGCGACGTCCAGCTCCGTGAATCCCACCAGGGCAGCCGGACCACCGTCACCTGGGGCGGTGAATCGGGACCAGGCGCGGCGGCCCAGAAGAGCAGCACGGCCACCTGGGGGTAACGCACCGAAGGGGGCCGCCACTGAAAGAGGCGGACTGGGCCCCCGTCCAGCCGGTCCGCCACGAAGGCGCCCGTGGACGCCGCGGCGTGGAGGGTGCCCGTGCCGGCGGGGACCTGGACCTTCAACTCCACCAGCGTGTCGGCGCCGAGCACGATGCGCTCCGGCGTCCAGGACACCGTGGCGTCAGCCGGTGCGGCCGTCCCCGCCACGGGGGTGGCGAGGACCATCAAGAGGAGGGGCAGCACGCGCAGTCTCATCGTCCGGGCCCCTCCTCTGGATTCGGGTGTAAATCAGTCCTCCGATGGGGGAGGCGGCTCGGCGCCCTCATCGGCCGCCGGCTCGGCGGTGTCTCCGACGGGCTGGGGCTTGTCCGCGGGCCCGGTGGCCTGGCGGATCGGCGGGCTGAAGGCCGGCTTCTCGGCCGGAGCACCACCGCGGCCGTGCACCAGCGTCTTGGTGTCGCCGCGGAAGGTGATGTCTACCTTGTCGCCGCGAACGGCCGACACGTAGCCCGTTCCAAAGGTGGGATGCTGGATGACCTGATCCATCCGGTACGTGTCTTTCGGGCTGTAGCGGGGCGCGTTGGCCACGTCCTTGCCCGCGAGCTGCTCCTCGAAGGAGATGATGATCTTCTCCGCCTTGGACGCCGCGCTCGAGCTGCTGGACGTGCGCGTGGCGCGGGTGGTGCTGCTGCTGGAAGAGGGGCGATCCGTCGCGCCTGGAGCCCCGCGATAAGCGTGGTCTCCGCCACAGGTGTTGCAGCGCACTCGAGCAATCTTCGTTCCCACCATCGCCAGGATGGTGTGCGCCAGGGTGAGCTTGCAGCGGGTACAGAGCGCATCCACCTCGCCGCCGACCTTATGAGTTGCCATGTTTGTTCGTCTTTATCTCGGCCCGGCAGGGGACGCCGCCGGGCATGGGAGGAAAGGGGCGCGGAACATAACGGCATCGCTTCCAAGGGAGGAAGTGTCTTCGTCGCCTGCCTCCCCGGGCCTTGTGCCGGCCACCGGGCCGCCGTAAAGAGTAGCCCCGAACGCATGACCACGCAGACCCCCAGCAAGCCGGCACGCGAGCCCGGGCTCATCACCCAGGCCATCTCGAGCTTCGGCCAGGGCCTCATCGACGTCGTCAGCACCCTGGGCGGCATCATCACCATGGGGCTGGACGTCTTCCGCTGGAGCGTGCGGCGGCCCTACCGGTTGGCGAACCTCTTCGCCCAGCTGGACTTCGTGGGCGTGGGGTCCATCTTCATCGTGTCGCTCACCGGCACGTTCACCGGCATGGTGTTCGCGCTCCAGACCTCCACCGCCTTCCAGCTCTTCGACGCGGAGAGCCTGGTGGGACCCACGGTGGCGCTGACGCTCACCCGCGAGCTGGCCGCGGTGTTCTCCGCGCTGATGGTGACCATGCGCGCCGGCTCCGCCATGTGCACCGAGCTGGGCACCATGCGCGTCACCGAGCAGGTGGACGCCCTGGAGACCATGGCCGTCAACCCGGTCCAGTACCTGCTGGTGCCCCGGGTGCTGGCCGGCCTCTTCATGGTGCCGGCGCTCACCATGCTCTTCAACACCATGGGGATGGGCGGCGCCTACGTGGTGGCCGTGGGGGGCCTGGGCATCTCCCCCGGAACCTTCCTCTCCCGCACCCAGCAGTGGCTGGCGCCCGAGGACATCTTCCAGGGCCTGCTCAAGGGCGCCGTGTTCGGCCTGGCGGTGGCCCTCATCTGCTGCTTCAAGGGCTTCAACGCCTCGGGCGGCGCCAAGGGCGTGGGGCAGGCCACCACGGAGGCGATGGTGGCCAGCGCCTTGTCCATCTTCATCCTCGATTTCATGCTCGGCGTCATGTTCTTCTGATGGCGCCACCGGCCTCCAACAAGCCGATGATCCAGGTCGTCGGCCTGCACAAGACGTTCGGCGACCACAAGGTGCTCACCGGCATCAACCTCACGGTGCCCGTCGGGAGCACCTGCGTCATCCTGGGCGGCTCCGGCTCCGGGAAGACGGTGCTGATGAAGCACATGATTGGCCTGCTCAAGCCGGACAGCGGCCAGGTCATCATCGACGGGGAGGACATCGTCCCCATGGGTGTGGAGGCGCTCCAGCAGGTGCGCAACAAGTTCGGCATGGTGTTCCAGGCCGCCGCGCTGTTCGACTCCATGAGCGTCTTCGAGAACGTGGCCTTCCCGCTGCGTGAGCACACGAAGGACCCGGAGGACGTCATCCGCCAGAAGGTCCGGGCGCGCCTGGACCTGATGGGCCTGAAGCGGGACGTGGAGGACCGCTTCCCCGCGGACCTGTCCGGCGGCATGCGCAAGCGCGTGGGCCTGGCGCGGGCCATCGTCATGGATCCGAAGGTGGTCCTCTATGACGAGCCCACCACCGGCCTGGACCCCATCACCACGGACTACGTGGACGAGATGATCCTGGCCGCGCAGAAGGAGCTGGGCGTCACCAGCGTGGTCATCAGCCACGACATCTCCTCCGCCTTCAACGTGGCGGACCAGATTGCCTTCCTCTCCAAGGGCGTCATCGTGGCCAGCGGCTCGCCGGAGCAGCTCCGGGAGGCGGACCACCCCGCGGTGAAGGTGTTCCTGGAGACGTGGTTCGGGAAGAACTGATCCGGGGACAGGGCGGTGGGGGGCAGGGTGGGCCACAGGAAAATGTGGCACTCCGGATGCAAAACGTTAGAGTCGCGCCGGCCGGTCGCGCTCGGAGTCACATCAGGTGAAGAAGCTCGTCACGCCCTTCCGTGTGGGCCTGCTGGTCATCGCGGCGGGGGCTTTTTTCGTCACCTTCGTCCTGTTCGCTCGCAAAGGTGGTTTGAGCGACAGCGAATCCACGAGGGTGTGGGCCTATTTCCGGGATGCGTCCGGCCTCGCCGTGCGTGGGCGCGTGCAGATCGCCGGCATCCCGGTGGGTGAGATTGACGGCATCTCGCTCGAGGGCACCCGGGCGAAGGTCTGGCTGAAGATCCGCAACGACGTGGACCTGCGCGAGGACGCGGTCGTCACCAAGCGCTCCGAGTCGCTCCTGGGCGACTACCTGCTGGACCTCAACCCTGGCACGGAGGGCGCCCCCAGTCTGGAGAATGGCGGGCAGATCCGGCGCGTCATCGACACGCAGGGCATGGAGGCCGTCTTCGAGTCGCTGTCGCAGATCACCGCCGACATCCAGGAGGTGACAGGGGCGCTGCGGGAGGTGCTCGGCGGCGAGCGCGGCGCGGGGTCGCTCCAGCGCATCGTGGAGAACCTGGTCCGGCTGTCGGACTCCGTGGATGCCACCGTCCGCCGCAACGCGGACCGGTTGGACACCATCGTCGGCAACGTGGAGGCCATCTCCGCGGACGTGCGTGGCATCACCCAGGGGAACCAGGCGGAAATCACCCGCATCATCGACAACATCGAGTTCATCACCCGCGACGTGCGCCAGGTGCTCGGCAGCGTGAAGAACATCGTGGGGACGGGCGAGGGCGACGTGAAGGAGACCGTCGCCAGCCTCAAGGACACGATCAAGAAGCTGGACGGCGCCCTGGGCAACATCGAGGAGATCACCCGGAAGGTGAAGGAAGGGGAGGGCGCCGCGGGCGTGCTGCTGGCCGACGAGACGGTGGGCCGCGAGCTGCGCGAGACGGTGCAGGACGTGTCCCGCTTCGCCTCGCGCCTGACGGACCTCCAGGCGGAGATCGGCATCCAGAGCACCTACCTGGCCGCGCAGGGCAATTCGAAGAACACCTTCTCCGTGCGGCTCATCCCCAAGCCGGACAAGTTCTACCTGCTGGAGCTGGTGGACGACCCGCGCGGCACCGTGACGACGGAAGTCGTCCAGAACAACCCGCCCTCCGAGGGCGACCCGGTGGTGCAGACGCGCAAGGTGACGCGGGAGAGCCTCAAGGTCAGCGCGCAGTTCGCCAAGCGCTGGTACTTCACCACGCTGCGCGTGGGCCTCATCGAGTCCACCGGTGGCGTGGGCGCCGACCTGCACTTCTTCAACGACGCGCTCCGGTTCCAGGTGGACGCGTTCAACTTCGCGGACGATGAGCTGCGCTACCCGCGCCTGCGGGCCAGCTTGCGAGCTCAGCCCATTGACCACCTCTATTTGATCGCGGGCATGGACGACATGCTCAACGCCCAGCAGCGGGATCTGGCGACGCGCCGCCTGGTCGCGGGCCGTGACTTCTTCGTGGGTGGTGGCCTCTTCTTCACGGATGACGACCTGAAGGCCATCCTCACCTTGACAGGCATTCCGGTGCCCTGATCCCCCCGCTCGGCGCTTGACGGAAAACGGGAAACGACGTACCCGGCATGGGCACGGGGCCCCGGGGAGCGCCGTGCCTGTTTTCACGGCATCTCCCCCCCAGGAAGCTCGCATGTCCCTGCTCGTCGTCGGCTCCGTTGCCCTGGACTCGGTGGAAACCCCCTTCGGCCAGAAGGAGGACATCCTCGGGGGCTCGGCCACCTATTTCTCCACGTCGGCCTCGTTCTTCAGCCCCGCGCGCGTCGTCGCCGTGGTGGGCGAGGACTTCCCCGAAGGGCACCTCAACTTCCTTCGTGGGCGGGGAATCGACCTGGAGGGCCTCACCCGGGAGACGGGCCGCACCTTCCGCTGGAAGGGCCGCTACGGCTACGAGCTGAACGAGGCGCAGACGCTGGACACCCAGCTCAACGTCTTCCAGGCCTTCTCCCCGAAGCTGCCGGAGTCGTACCGCGATACGCCCTACGTCTTCCTGGGCAACATCCACCCGGAGCTCCAGGCCCAGGTGTTGGACCAGGTGAAGGCGCCCAAGCTGGTGGCCGCCGACACCATGAACTTCTGGATTCAGGGCAGCCGGGCGGCGCTGCTCAAGACGCTCTCCCGCGTCAACCTCCTGTTCGTCAACGACGCGGAGGCCCGTCAGCTGGCCGGCGAGCACAACGTGGTGAAGGCCGCTCGCGCCATCCTGGCCATGGGCCCGCAGCGCGTGGTCATCAAGCGCGGTGAGTACGGCGCGCTCCTCTTCGAGGCCGAGCACATCTTCGCCTGCCCCGCGTACCCCCTGGCCGAGGTCTTCGACCCGACCGGCGCGGGCGACACCTTCGCCGGTGGCTTCATGGGCGCCCTGGCCACCTCCAATGGCGTGTTGGACCAGGCATTGCTGCGCCGCGCCATGGTGATGGGCAGCGTCATGGCGTCCTTCACGGTGGAGAAGTTCAGCCTGGAGCGCCTGCGCGAGGTGACGCGGCCGGAGATCCACGCCCGCTTCGCCGAGTTCCGCAACCTGACCCACTTCGACGACCTGGGCCCCCTGGAGCGCTGACACAAGGGACCCGTGGGGAGGGGGAATCTGTTCCCCCATGAACTTGACTGCGGAATCAGGCCGTCCCTAGGCTGTGGATTCGGGTGACGGAAGAAGGTTCCGGGTTGAGCGAAAACCGAAAGTCCACACGGATTCCCACCCAGCTTCGATGCTGGTGCGAGGGTGACAACGTCACGCTCTATGCGCGGATCTCGAACTTGAGCGAAGGCGGCCTGTTCCTCCGGACGAGCACGCCCCTGGCCCGGGGCGCCCGCGCGGTGGTGAAGCTGACCCCTGCGGGGCACCCGGACATCCAGGCCAAGGCCACGGTGGTGTGGCTTCGAGAAGCGGAGGAGCGAGCGCTTCCCGCGGGGATGGGGTTGCGTTTCGAGTCCCTGGACAGCGATACCCTGGGACGGCTTCGCCAGATGATTTCGCAGCAGCAGCAGAACCAGGTGAAGGCCGGCTGGGCGGGTTGAGCCCACGCCACCGGACCGAGGCCCCGCATGCGCATTGCCGTCATCTCCGACATCCACTCGAACATCGAGGCGCTCACCGAGGTGCTCCGGGTCGCCGAGCACCAGAAGGTGGACCGGTTCGTCTCGCTGGGGGATGTCGTCGGTTATGGGGCGTCACCCAACCCCTGCTGTGAGCTGGTGCGCTCGGTGGCGGAGGTGACGCTCCTGGGCAACCACGACGCGGCGGTGGCGGGGCGGATGGACTACTCGTACTACTACGACGCCGCCCGGCACGCGCTGGACTGGTCCGCCAACGTCCTCACCGATGAGAACATGGCCTGGCTGCGCAGCCTCCCGTACACGTACCGGATTGGCGATGTGGGCTTCTGCCATGGGTCGCCCATCGACCCGAAGGCGTACGAGTACATCTTCGCGCTGGAGCAGGCCCGGGAGCTGACACCCTACGTGGCGGAGCTGCCGGAGGTGACGTTCATTGGCCACAGCCACCTGTGCCGCGCGTTCGCCATTGGCAATGGCGAGGTGAACGACGTGGTGGCGCAGAAGTTCGGCATCCGCCGGGGCTACAAGTACATCATCTCCGTGGGCAGCGTGGGCCAGCCGCGTGACTACGACAACCGGGCCTGCTTCGTCATCTGCGACACGGACGCGCGCACGGTGGAGTACATCCGCGTGGAGTACGACATCGAGACGTCCGCGCAGAAGATCTTCGACGCGGACCTGGCGCTGAACTTCGGCAAGCGCCTGTTCCTGGGCGTCTGAGGCCGGTTTCCGGGGCACAAAAGGCGGACAGGCGCGGGGAAATGACATAAACCCGTGCCGTGCGCACCCTGGTCCTCCGAGCGTCCCTCAGGCCCCTCGTGGGCGTCGTCTCCGCAGTGCTGCTCACGCTGGCGCCCACCGCCTGCCGCCGCGAGCCTCCCGCGCCTTCCGCCGAGTACGAGGAGGCCGCCCGCCGCTTCCGCGAGCTGTACGCGCAGAAGCTGGATGACGCCTATCTCGATCCGCAGGTGGGGGAGATCGAGGCGCAGCTCCAGCGCGTCCCGGCGGACAGCCTGGACGCGGCGGGGGCGCGCGAGCTGCTCCAACGCATCAAGGAAGGCCGCCAGCGGATGGAGACGGCCGCCAGTGAGCGGGACGAGGCCGTGGCCAGCGCGCAGGAGTTGCCGCCGGGGTTCGCCTCGGCGCCCAGCACGGAGGCCGCGCCTCCTCCAGCAGCCGAGGAGGCCGTGGACGCCGGGCCCCGGACGCGGGGGAGGGCGGTGGCCCGCAGGCAGGGACAGCGGCCTCCGAGCTGGTGGCGGGCTTCCGAGGGTGCTTCCAGCGGGGCACCCCCATCGACGTGCAGGGGCGTGGCATGCGGGAGACCTGGCAGCTCGCCGACCGCACCGCCTGCCGTCTGGAGTACCCCCAGCATCAGGACACCTTCCTCCTCATCGAAGAGGGGAAGGTCCTCACGCTGTTACCCAAGAGTGCCGTGAACCTGGTCCCGTCCACGACCGACGGAGGCCCGGCACCCGCGACCGACGCCGGTCGTTAGAAGAACCGATTCGCCGATATGAACGACCAGACTTTCATGAAGTTGATGCAGGTGTTGCCCAAGTCCGCGCTCTCCACCGTGGTGGGGATGGCCACGCGTCTGCCCGTGCCCGCGCCGGTGCACCAGGCCGCGATGCGCGCCTTCGCCAAGGCCTACAACGTGGACATGGAGGAGGCCGAGCACTCCTTCGACCACTACCCGACCTTCGCCCAGTTCTTCACCCGCGGCCTCAAGACCGGCCTGCGTCCGGTGGACGCGGGGGAGAAGGTGGTGGTGTCCCCGGTGGATGGCCGTGTGTCCCAGGTAGGCTACTCCGACCAGGGGCGCTGCCTGCAGGCCAAGGGCATCGAGTACACGGTGGACGAGCTGCTGGGTGATTCCGAGGCCGCCAGGCCCTTCCACGGCGGCGCCTGGACGACCATCTACCTGTCGCCGCGCGACTATCACCGCATCCACGCGCCGCTGGGCGGCACCATTACGGGCTACGCGTACATCCCCGGTGAGTTCTGGCCGGTGAACCCCGCGTCGGTGAAGAACAAGCAGTCCCTGTTCTGCGTCAACGAGCGGCTGGTGACGTACCTGGACACCGTGGCGGGCAAGTGCGCCGTGGTGAAGGTGGGCGCCACCTGCGTGTCGCGCATCAAGGCGGCCTACGACGAGGTGACGACGCACACCGGGCAGCCCGGCAAGGTGCACCGCTACGACACGGCCAAGCACGTGGAGAAGGGCGGCGAACTGGGCCGCTTCGAGATGGGGTCCACCGTCATCCTGCTGTTCGAGCCCAAGCGGGTCATCTGGGATGAGAGCCTCCAGGAGGAGGCCGTGGTGCGGCTGGGCAAGCGAATCGGAGTCATCGCGTGAGCCAGAAGGTCGCGGGCGTGAAGGGCATGAACGATCTCCTCCCGGGGGAGATCGAGATCTGGCAGCACGTGGAGGGGCTGACGCGCGAGCTGTTCGGCCGCTTCGGCTACGGCGAGGTCCGCACGCCCATGGTGGAGGACACCGCCCTGTTCGTGCGCAGCGTGGGCGAGGAGACGGACATCGTCGGGAAGGAGATGTACACCTTCAACGACAAGGCCGACCGCAGCCTGTCCCTGCGCCCGGAAGGCACCGCGCCCGCGGCCCGTGCGTACATCGAGCACTCCATCGCCAACCAGGAGCCGCTCACCCGCTGGTTCTACATGGGGCCCATGTTCCGCTACGAGCGGATGAAGACGGGCCGCTACCGCCAGTTCTATCAAATCGGCGCGGAGGCCTACGGCTCGAAGGAGGCCGCCCAGGACGTCGAGATGATGGACATGGTGGTGCAGTTCCTGGAGCGGCTGGGGCTCAAGGACATCACCCTGAACGTCAACTCGCTGGGGGACGAGGCCTGCCGGCCCACGTACCACGCGAAGCTGGTGGAGTACCTCCAGTCCCGCCGCGAGGAGCTGTGCGCGGACTGCCAGAAGCGCATGGAGAAGAACCCCCTGCGCGTTCTCGACTGCAAGAACGAGAACTGCCAGGCCATCGCCGCGGCCGGCCCCAACGTGCTGGAGTCCCTGTGTGAGCCCTGCCGCGAGCACTTCGACGACGTGCAGCGGAAGCTGACGGCGCTGGGAATCCGGCACGTCGTGAATCCGCGCATGGTGCGTGGGTTGGACTACTACACGCGCACCGTGTTCGAGTTCATCGCCGCGCACCCCGCGCTGGGCACCGCCAGCACCGTGGGCGGCGGTGGCCGCTACGACAAGCTGGTGAAGAGCCTGGGTGGGCCGGAGATGCCCGCCGTGGGCTTCGCCTGTGGGTTGGATCGGCTGGTGCTGCTGCTCAAGGAGAGCGGGCAGCAGTTCGCCGTCCGGCCGGACGTCTTCGTCGCGGTGGCGGATCCGGGCTCGCATGACGCCGGCCTGGTGCTGGCCAGCCGCCTGCGCCGCGAGGGCCTGCGGGTGGAATTCGACACCCGGGGTGGCAGCCTCAAGAGCCAGATGAAGCGCGCGGACAAGAGCAGCGCGGACTTCACCCTGGTGCTGGGCGAGGCCGAGCGCACCAGTGGCCAGGCGAAGCTGAAGCCCATGGCCGGAGGGGAGCCCATCCCCGTGGCGCTCGACGAGGTCGCCCAGGTCGTGCGGGCTCGAAAGGCCGCTGCTTCCTAGGTCGATTTGGGCTCGAGAGCAGTATTCCGCGCGATTCTCGCCAAGTCTTAGAAACTGAGGCAGGCGCGTAACCCCTGATAAACGTTGGGTTATTGGGGCGGCGGGAACTCGCGGGCGCAGGTCGGGTCGGTTAGACTGGCCTGCGATGCCGCCCGACACTTCCGCCCTGGCTGTGCCTCCGGACCCGTGCTGGATCCCCGTGCGTGGGGACAGCATGTGGCCCTCCTTGCGCTCGGGCGACCACGCCGAGGTGGCGCCGCTGGAGGGGATGCCACGGCCCGGTGACGTCCTGGTGGCGCGGTTCGATCATGCCCTGGTGTTGCACCGGCTGAGGCGTTGGGAGCCCGGCGCGGTGGCGCTGCGCGGGGACAACGCGGCCCAGGAGGATCCGCCGCTGCCCGCGTCGCGAGTGCTGGGGCGCGTGCGCCGGATCCGCCGAGGCGGCGTCGTCCTGGAGTCGGGCTGGGACGTGGGGCCCCGGTGGCTGGGGCGCCTGCGGGTGGCCGTGAAATGGCGCCTGGCCGCGCTGCTGGGCCGACGAGGTGGCCGATGAGCTCCGGGTTCGCCGCGGATCACGTGCCGCGCTGGCGCGAGGGTGTCTCCGGGCAGCCCTTCGGCTCGGACTACATCGTCCTGGACTCCGAGGGCCGCACCCTGCGGGGGCTCAACGGGACGGCGATTGAAATCTGGCGGTTGTGTGACGGGACGCGCACCGCGCGGGCCCTGGTGGAGCAGGTGGCCCAGCACCACGGCTGGAACGCGGAGCAGGTGCTGACGGACACGCTCAAGTTCCTCTCCGACCTGGCGCAACTGGGGCTCATCGACGAGTTGGAGGAGGCACGGTGATGCGGACCCGCGGGGTGTTCCTGGCGACGGCGATGCTGCTGACCGCGTGCACGGAAGGCATGGCGCCGTATGCCCCCGCGCCTCCGGCGCAGGATTCGTTGCCGCCCACGGAGGTGTTGCCTCCGCGTGAGGGCTCGGGGGCCACGCCTCCGCCCGCGCCCGTGGAGGAGCCGGAGCCGGAGCCGGAAGTGCCTCCGCCGGCGGTGGGGCCGCGCGGCTCGGCCTCCGTCATCGGCCTGGGGGCGGGGGAGCGGGGCTTGCTGTCGGTGGAGCAGGTGGACGTCGACGTGACGGTCAGCGGCGTGCGCGGCCGGCATCAGGTGTCCGTGGAGTTCGTGCCGCCTTCGGGCCTGCCGTATGAGCGCCGCTCGGCGGAAGTGGATGCCCGCGTGGACGAGGCGCGCACGGTGCGCTTCTCGCTCGCCGTGGCCGGTACCGCCGTGGCGACGTCCGGCATGAGCGGGACGTGGCAGGCCCGGTTCTTCCTCGATGGGGCGCCGCTCACGGCGGCTTCCTTCACCCTGGACCCTTGAGGACTTCTTTCATGCGTCCGTTCTCCGCCCCCCTTGTCGCAGCCGCCGCGCTCCTCGCGCCCTCGGTCGGGTGGGCGCAGTCGATGTCACCCACCGCCGTCCTCACCACGCAGCCGCAGGGCGGGGACACCCGCGCTCGAGTGGTAATGGATGAAGCCTCCGAGCTGACGGTCGATGTGCGCAACGACACCTATAGCTGGTCGCCGAACTTCCGGCGCATCAACGAGGTATGGTTCGCGCTGCCCTCGGGCTACATCCCGCTCGCGTCCATTCCGCCCCCGGGCTGGACGGTGGACTACATCGCCAACGAGCGGTGGGTCATCTTCTACAACCAGGACTCCTGCAACGGCAGCGGTGACTACGGCCTGGGGCAGGACCAGACGGCGCGCTTCGTCATCCGCGCGGTGCCGCCGACGTCGAACAACGACCAGAACACCGAGCGCTTCGTGTCGGGCATGACGATGGCCCGGGACACGTGCATGGGCGGCACCTTCACCACGTCCGTGACGGCGTCGAGCGCGAGCTGGATTCGCTCCGGCTTGTTCAGCCAGGTGGACGTGCGGCCCCGGGTGATGGGGGTGGGCGGCGACCTCGACGCCCGCATGGTGGTGGAGAACCGCACCGGCACGAACCACAACAACACCACGATTGAAGGGCCCTCCACGGGCGCGGGCGCCGTCACCTTCCAGGTGGTGGACGCCGAGCCGGCGTCGTTCCGGATGAACATCGCCAGCCGGAACGCGGGCGTCTATGCCGCGCGGGCACGGACAGGCTCCGCCGGAACGCTGGTCGCCCAGGTGCGCGCCGTCAGCGGCAATGGCAACACCGTGTCCCCCGTGGTGGACACGCGGATGGTCAACGTGGGCGCGCTGCCAGTGGCCCTGGACGTGGACACCGAGGACGCGTTCACCAACGAGACGGTGCGCGTGCGGCTCACGGTGACGAACCCGTCCTCCTCGGACACGTTCCTGAACGTGACGCCGCGAGCGCCCGTGTTCGAGGGCACGGCGGCCGCGACGCTCGTGTCGGGGCCTGGCACCGCGAGCGTTCCCCGGTTGGATCCGGGCGCCTCCGCGCACTTCGTCTGGACGTACCAGGTGTCGGGGGCCCAGTTCGCGGACTACCGCTTCCGCGGGCGGGTGGATGCCACGCGCAACGGCGCCTCGGTGACCTCGGACCTGGTGGATTCGAACCGGGGACGCATCGTGCATCACCGCGTGCGGACGAACATCAGCGCGGTGGCGTCCAACTCCACGAACCGGTCCATCATCTACACCATCCAGAACCGGGGCCCCATGCCGCTGCATGAGGTGACGCTGCTGCGGCCCGCGCCCAACTACTTCAGCATTGGCGGGGTGCTGGGGACGCCCACCGGCTGGCGCATGGCGGCCAACAACACCCGGGGCATCACCTGGGAGTCCACCAACGACACGGGCATCCCGGTCAACGGCGAGCGCTCCTTCACGGTGGTGTACTCCCACTTCGGGGCGGGGGCGTCGCTGTCCGGGCCCACCACGTTCCGGCACCGCTTCCATCTCATTGACGACTACGGCGGCCCGCAGATTCGCATCGAGGCCCCCATGACGCTGGTGCAGGGCACCGTGCCCGAGGTGAACCGCCTCACGGGCGTGGCCCGCGATGGCAGCGTCACGCTCACCTGGGACAACCCGACGGTGCACGGCGGCATCCTGGTGCTTCGCTCTGAGGAGGCGCCGCCAAACCTCGCCCCCACGCAGGGATTGACCTACGGCGTGGGCGCGGCCCTGGGCAATGCCCAGGTGGTGTACGCGGACGACCTGGGTGCCACCACGACGTTCACCGACACGGCCGTCGCCAACGGCACCACGTACTACTACCGCGTCTTCAACTCGGATGACCTGCGGTGGTACTCGCCGGGCAACCAGCCCACGTCGGAGGGGCTGGTGGCCACGCCCCAGGCCCGCGTGGCCGGGGCGCCGCTGTGGTGCTACTCCGTGGGCCTGAGTGCCCTGCAGCAGCCCATCACCGAGCTGGGCGCGGGCATCTTCAGCGCCTACAACGACTCCGTGGTCGCCAGCCTCACCCAGGTCACCAACCCCTCGCAGGACGGCGCCGAACGCTGGCGTCCGCGCCCCCTGTCGGGCCTCATCGGCAGCCGCTTCCCGGTGGTGCCGCTGCACGGCCTGTCCGGGCAGTACATCCTCGTGGGCGACCAGGGTGGGGTGGCCAGCGCGCTCAACGCCGCCACCGGCCAGGTGCTGTGGCGCTGGGACAACGGGGGCCAGCCCATTGGCACCATCCAGTCGTTCCCCGTCACGCAGCTCTACGACTACGCGAACGCGGCGTATCGCTCCGCGCACCCCAACCGGGACCTCGTCTTCTTCGCCACGCGGCTGGCGGATGCGTCGCGCAACCGGGTGGTGGCCCTGAACGCCGCTACCGGCGCGCTGGTCTGGACCTACCAGCCCGGCAACCTGGGCATGGTGGCGGGTGGCATGGTGGTGGACTACACCACCAACCGGCTCTTCGTGGCGACGCGGGCGCACGCCGGCTCGCCCAACACGCTGCGCGTGCTGAACTCGCTGACGGGCCAGCAGGTGGGGGCGCTGCCGGTGGGCGACGTCGAGCTGAGCCTGGTGCGCAACGCGTACAGCAACCTCATCCTGGTGACGGACAGCGACGGCCGGGTCCACGGTGTCGACGCGGCCACGGCGCAGCTCGCCTGGAGCCTGCCCATCACCACGCGCCCGGCGCCCAACACGCCTGCCTTCACCAGCTTCGTGCGGCCCCAGGGCGCGGGCTTCGTGGCCAGCCTCGCGGCCGGTCAGGTGGCGCTGTATGACGTCAGCGGCCCGGCCCAGTCACCGCCGGTGCTGCGGTGGAGCACCCCGATTGCCTCTCCCTCCGGCGTCTTCTCCTTCAACCGGAATGGGTCGGCGCGCCTCTACGTTGGCAGCTCCGACGGACAGGTCCACCAGTTGGAGCTGTTGGATGGCACCGACTCCGCCCAGGTCTCCATTGGCGGCACCCAGCGAATCGGAACCCCCACCATCGACCACACCGTGAGCCGCCTCCATGTGGGCTCGGAAGATGGCCGCATCTGCGCCTTCCCGGTACCCTTTCAGTGAAGAACGTCCCTTCCTCCTCGCTCGTACGCCCCATGACTTCGGACGCCTTCCAGACGACGCCCCCTCCCGACGCGGGCCGCGCCTATGAGGCCCCGGCCATCCTCTGGGAGCAGCCCTTCGTGGCGCTGGCGCAGATCTCCCAGTGCCACATCCCCGGTGAGTCGGAGTGCATCCCCTGAGTCTTCTGCTGGAGGGCCCCTCGGCGGACGTGGGGCTCTGTCTGCGAATCGCGGGTTGGACGGGAGTTGTGGAAGTCGCCGATGCCGGCCTGCGAGACTCGCTCCGGCGCATGTTCTCCCGGTTCGTGGTGTCTCATCCTGTTGAAGGCGGCGAGGTGGCCCGGCTCCTGGCCGAGGCTCCCTCCGTGGCCCGTCCCGCGCCCGCCGTCCGTGAGCTGCCTCGGGTCCTCCGTGCCCAGGACGGCTCGCTGAGCCTGGCGGGCGAGGACTACGACGCGACGCTGTCCGCTGACGGCCTCCAGGCCCGGGTGGAGGGGCAGGGGCGCTTTCCGGTGGAGGCGGTGCTGAAGGTCATGCTCGCCCGGGCGCTGGCCCGGCGCGGTGGCCTGCTGGTGCACGGCGTGGCGGTGGCGCACCGAGGCCGGGCCGCGCTCTTCACCGGGCATTCGGGCGCGGGGAAGAGCACGCTCGGGGCCTTGTGGGCGCAGGCGGGCGGCGAGGTGCTGTCCGACGAGCTGGTCGCCGTGTGGCCGGAGCCGGGGCTCGGCTGGCGCGCGGCGGGGACGCCGTGGAACGTGGGACAGGCCACCGAGGCGCGCCTGTGCGTCGTGGGGACCCTGGCGTGGGACGGCGTATCCCGGTGGGAGTCCCAGGCCGCGGGGGACGTGGGGCGGATGCTGCTGCTCAACGCGTTGCTGCCCGAAACGACTCCGGCGGGGCGAGGCGGGTTGCTCGCGGCGGCCGGGCGGCTGCTGTCGGAGGTCGCGCCCGTTCGGCTCGTGTTCGCGCGGGATGCTTCCGCGGCGTCGGTGATTCAGGGAGCGCTGGCGAATGGGTGAGGGTGGAGCGGGGCGGCCCCCATTGACGGTGATTGCGGGGCCCACGGCGTCGGGGAAGACGGCGCTGGCCATCGCGCTGGCCCAACGGGCCGGTGGTGAGATTGTCAGCGCGGACTCGCAGCAGGTGTACCGGCACTTCGACATCGGCACGGCGAAGCCCTCCGCGGAGGAGCTGGCCGCGGTGCCCCACCACCTGGTGTCCGCCGTGGACCCGATGGAGGCGTTCTCCGCCGTCGAGTACCAGCGGCGCGCCGACGCCATCATCGCGGAGATTGCCGCGCGGGGCCGTCCCGTCTTCGTCGTTGGGGGCACGGGCCTGTATCTGCGCGTGCTGCTCCACGGCGTGCTCGAGGCGCCCGGGGCGATGCCGGAGCTGCGGGCGGAGCTGGAGGCGCTCGCGGCCGGGGAAGGGCGCGAGGCCGTGCACCGGAGGCTGGCGGAGGTGGACCCGGAGACGGCGGCGAAGCTCCCCCCGCAGGACCTGGTCCGCGTCATCCGCGCCCTGGAGATTCATGCGCAGACGGGCGTGCCCGCCTCGGTGTTCCGGAAGGCCCATGCCTTCGCGCCGGACCGCTATCCCTTCCGGCTCTACGTGCTGTCGCCGCCGCGAGACGTGCTGTACCGGCTCATCAACACGCGCACGCAGGCGCTGTTCGAGCACGGGCTCGTCGAGGAGACCCGGGCGTTGATGGACCGCGGCTACGCGGACGCGGCGCCCATGCGCAGCGTGGGCTACGTGCAGGCGCGCGCCGTCGTCGAAGGCCGGATGACGCGCGACGAGGCCATCCACGATACGGCGCAGGAGACGCGCCGCTACGCCAAGCGTCAGTTGACGTGGTTCCGCAAGGAGCCGGGCGCTGTCTTCCTGACCCCGCCGTATGAGGACGCGCTCCGCGACGCGGGCGGCGCGCCCTGACGGCCGGGGCAGGCGGGGGACTGAGCAGGGCCGGCGAGCGTTGTCGCCCGGTGCACAGGGGCCCAACTTCGGTGATGGATGTGCCGGGGTCCGCGCCAACACAGGCCGGCCCGGCCTCCGAGGAGCTCATGCTTCGGGAGCTGTCACCATGGCCTTCACGGATGAACGCAGACCGGAAATCTTGACCCCTGAGACGCGGCCGAGAGTGAACTCGGCAGCATGGGGTGGCCCCTTCGTCATGGGCCTGTTGATGACACTGTTGGGGATTGTCGCGCTGGGGGCGGCCGTCTTCACCAGCATGGTATCGGTCATTCTCTTTGGCGCGATGCTGGCGGGCGCCGGCATCGTGGAGGTCATCTCCGCCTTCCGGACGCGCAAGGAGGGCGGGCCGTTCTGGCTGTACCTGCTCAGCGGCATTCTCTCCGTGGTGGTGGGGCTCTTCGTCCTCGTGTACCCGGCGGCGGGCCTGGGCGCGCTGACGCTGCTGCTGGCGGGCTACTTCTTCGCCAGCGGGCTCTTCCACGCCATCACCTCCGTCGTGGACCGCTATCCCCAGTGGGGCTGGGACTTCTTCTACGGTGCGGTGTCCGTTGTCCTGGGCATCATGGTGATGCGGCAGTGGCCCATCTCCGCCGTCTGGCTGGTGGGGACGCTGGTGGGAATCGGCATCTTCTTCCGGGGCGTGGCGCTGATGGCGGGCGCGTTCGCCGTGCGCAAGGTGCTCCACTCGCGCGGTCCGACGACGCCGGCCACCGTCTCCCGCTGACGGCCGGGCGGCCGAGCGCACCGCGGCTCCAGTCCAGGGCGGACACATCGGACGTGTCCCCCTGGATTGGCGCTTGCCATGCCCCGCGCTGGCGCGGCAGCGTACGCGCCCGGCGACCATGATCGACTACGACCCGCACCGTTGGTGGAGCTACTTCCATTACCTCCGCGGTTCCATGGTCCGGGAGATTGTTGCCCGGGTCCTCGTCTGTGTGTTGTGGGCCGCGGGCGTCACCGCGTTCCACCGGCACCTGAGGGCCCTGGACGTCCCGGCCACGGTGCACACGCTGGCGGGCATTTCGCTCAGCTTGCTGCTCGTCTTCCGGACCAACGCCTCCTACGACCGCTTCTGGGAGGGCCGGAAGCTGTGGGGCGGCATCGTGAACGAGACGCGCAACCTGGCCCGCGCCTCGGGCGTCTTCCTGCGCCAGGACGCCGCGCTCTACGGCACGCTGCTGCGGTGGATCAGCACGTTCCCCTACGCGGCCACCGCGTCGCTGCGCGGGGAGCGGGATCTGGGCCCCGTCGCCAGCGAGCTGCCGCGCGATGAGACGGACGCGGTGCTGGGCAGCCAGCACGTCCCGCTGGCCGTCTCACAGAAGATGTCCGCCCTGCTCGATGAGGGCCGGCGCCGGGGCTACTACCCCGAATACGTGCAGATGCAGCTCGACCAGAACGTCCAGTTGCTCATCGACTACATCGGCGGCTGCGAGCGCATCCACAAGACGCCCATCCCGTTCGCCTACATGATGCACCTGCGGCGGGCGCTCCTCGTCTACTGCTACACGCTGCCGTTCGCGCTGGTGGATTCGTTCGGCTGGCTGACGGTGCTGGCCACGTTCATCGTCGCCTACGTCTTCTTCGGCATCGAGGAGATTGGCGTCGAAATCGAAGACCCCTTCGGCCATGACGACAACGACCTGCCGCTGGAGCGCATCTGCGAGACGATCCGCGCCAACCTCAAGGCGCTGACGCCCGGGGGCGCCGAGGCGGTCCACGCCCCGGTCTCCGCGGTGGCCATTACCGGGAGCGGTCAGGACGCGTAGCGGTCCGTGGCGCGCTCGCGCGGGTCCTCCGCCGGAAGCGCCGTGGCGGGCGCAGGCTCCAGCTCGGGGAGCATGGGCGCGCGTCCGGTGAGGATGCGCAGGAGCCGGTCCGGGTCCACGGGCTTGGGCAGGAAGGCCTCCGCCCCCGCGTCCAGGGCCCGCTGCCGGACATGCGGGCGGTTGAGGCCGCTCATCACCAGCACGCGGGTGTTCCGGGTGAGGGGATGCTGCTTCAGCCCCTCGGCCAGGCGCAGGCCGTCCACCCAGTGCAGCACCACGTCCAACAGGATGGCCGTGGGCGGCCGCCGGGCCACCGCGCAGAAGAGGGCGAGCTCGTCCGCGAAGGACACCACCTTCGCCCCCGTGCTCTCCAGCAGCGCGGTCATCGCGTCGCGCGCGTCGGGGTCGTCATCCACCACGTAGTAGAGGTCCGGCTCCAGCTCGGGCACCACCGAGGGCACCGGTTCCATCGTGGTGCGCAGCCAGGAGCCCACCACCTCCTTCAGTCCCTCCCAGCGCGCGGCGCCCAGCAACGCGATGGGCGTGGGGCCACTCAGTCCCAGCACCCCGCCGCCGAAGCTGCCGCCCAGCGTCCGCCGTCCCTTCGCCTTGACGAAGGCCTCCGGCGCCCGGGCGCCCGCGCGGCGCAGCCAGGTGATTGTCCGGGCCCCCGCCGCCGAGTCCTCCAGCAGCTCGCCCAGGCCTTCGCGCACGTAGCGGCGCTCCAGCGTGCTCGCCTCCAGGCCGCCATCCAGCAGCGCCACCGCGGCGCGGCTGCACGAGGCCAGCGTCTCCGACAGGCCCACCTGGAGCGGATGGCCGAAGGCCGCGGGGCCCACCGCGAGCTGCCCGGGGGCCACCAGCGTCCGGCCCGGTCCGTAGGGCAGGCGCGTGGTCTCCAGGGCCGCCAGCTCGAAGCCTTCCTCCACCAGCCCGTCGCGGGCGGCCATCATCAGCACCTGGCACAGGTCCGCGGGCGTCACCGCGGGCCCGAAGGCCAGCGCGTACACGGAGCTGGCGCCCGGCAGCAGGAAGAGGGCATCCACCGTTGGAAGGGGCGCGATCCAGAGCCGGGCCACCGGGGCCAGCTCCAGCCGGGGCGAGGCGTGGCGCAGCCGGGCCTGCACCGCCGGCACGGTGGGGGCAGGGCGGAAGCCCTTGAAGAAGGCGTCGCCCATCATCGGG
>JBKGHI010000049.1:0-41730 GCA_046520405.1 Myxococcus sp. 1LA | reverse complement strand
CCCAGGGACACCGCCGCGCCCGACGCCGCGCCGTCACGCAGAGCGCGCCGCCCAGCACCCCGAGCACCCCCAACCGGCCCTCCAACCGCTCGGCGAGGGTGAGCGATGCGAAGCGCAGGCTGAGCGCCGCCCCCACCAGGTTGGCCAGGGGCACGGGCGCCATGAGGTGCCGGCTGAAGGAGGCCCGCCGGGGGGCCTTCTGGGCGCTCACGCGTCACCTCCCGGCCCGACGACGTGGAACCGCTCCACCGCGTCTTTCAGGTCGCGCGCCAGCGTGGACAGGTCGGCGTTGGCCGCGGCCATCTGCTTGGTGGCCGCGAAGTTCTGCTCGGTGACGCGGAGGATGTCGCCCATGGCGGCCGCGAGCTGGTCGGTGCCCGTCTGCTGCTGCTGCGTGGCCAGGGAGATGCTGCGCACCGCGTGGGACGTCTGCCGGGCCAGCTCCAGGATGAGGCTCAGGCTCTCATCCACCTGCGCCGCCAGCACCGTGCCCGCGTCCGTCGTCTTCAAGCCGGCCTCGGTGGCCATGACGGCGGCGTGGGTGGCGTCGCGAATCTCCGCGATGAGCTGCTCAATCGCCTTGGTGGAACGGATGACGTTCTCCGCCAGCCGCCGCATCTCCGCGGCCACCAGCGAGAAGCCCCGGCCCACCTCACCGGCCTTGGTGCCCTCCAGCTCCGCGTTGAGCGCCAGCAGGTCCGACTTGTCGGCAATCTCGTTGATGAACTCCACCACCTTGCCAATCTGCTGCACGCGCTTGTTGAGCCGCACCACCGCGTCCGCGATGGCCTGGTTGTCCTCCTTCATGCGCTGCATCGCGCCCAGGAAGGCGGCGGCGCCCCGCTGGCCCGTCTGCGCGGCGGCGAAGGTCGTCTCGGCGATGGCGGACACGGACTCCGCGTTGCCGGCGATCTGCTGCGCCGAACGCGCCAGCTCCTCGGTGGTGGCGCTCGTCACGTTGAGCGAGGCGGACTGCTCGTCCGCGCCGGACTCCTGCTCACCGGACGTGGCCACCAGTTGCTCGGTGGTGGTGGAGATTTGGAGGCCCGCGCGCCGCAACTGCATCAGCGCCTGGCCGAGCTGCGTCTGCATCTGCGCGAAGGCGGCGGAGGTGGCCCACACCTCGTCCTCCGCGGCGATGATGCGCGGTGGGCGGAAGTCGCCCTGGGCGATGCGCGTGGCGTCCTCCGTAATCGAGCGCAGCGGCTCGGCGATGACGGCGCCGCCCACGTAGGCCGTCACCATCACCAGCACCGCCACCAGCCCGGCCACCGCCAACCCACGCGTCGCGCTGGCGCGCCCCGCCACCTGGCGCTGGAGGGACTCCGGCGCGCCCACCATCGCGTCCACCGCGTCCATGGCCCGCGTCACCGACGCGTCGAGGATGAAGAAGGACGGGCTGAGCACCGCGATGGCGGTGAACAGCACCATCCGCCGACGGATGTGCAGCCGCCGGGGCGGCGCCGTGGCCACCACCTCCAGCGGCGCCAGGCCCTGGGCCGCCACCAACTCCACCGCCTTGCGGGCTCGGCGGGCGACCATCAGGTAGACGAACAGCGCGCTCAGCGGCCCCAGGAACAGGCCCATCAACACCAGCCGCAGGCCCAGCATCCACGTCCCGCCCACCAGCGGGACGAAGACGAGCGCCACGCCCAGCGAGGCCACCAGCCAGCACTGGAGGACGAAGGCGAAGCTCCGCTCCGGAAAGGAGCGCGCCTCCAGCATCGCCTTGAGCAGGGCGTCATGGGTGGACGGCAGCCGCCCCTCGCCCAGCGCGTACAGCACCCGCAGCGCGCGGCGGCCGTGGACGCCGGTGAACCAGAGCGCCAGCGACAGCGCCACGCCCACCAGCAACAGGAAGGGCCCCCAGGTCCCCTCGGGCACCGTGTCGGTGAGCTGACAGTGCACCACCACCAGCGCCGTTCCCACGGAGCTCCCCAACAACGCGGGGCGCGCGGTCCACCGCGCCAGCCCCCTCAACCCCATGGGCACCGTCATGCGCCCTCCCCAGGATGATGCCCGCGCAGGAAGCGCTCGAAGTCCGCCAGTCCCACCAGGGGCCACAAAAGCCCCCGCGCCAGGACGAAGCCCTGGAGGCTGCCGCCCGACGCCCGCACCGTCACCAGCGGCGCGGGCAGCACCGGGTGCGGCTCAGCGTCAATCTCCAGCGTGTCCACGCCCACCGCGCCGCCCGAGGCGGACACCAGCACGCGAGCCGCACCGTCCGCCTCCAGGAAAGCCCGGCGCGCGGACGCCGCCACGTGCCCGGAGGGCGACGTGATGGAGGCCACCTCGTGTGCATGGAAGGCGAGCCGGTGGGGACCGGCATGGCACAGGAGCATTCCCCGGACGTGGCCCGGCGGCTCCATGACTCACGCCCCCTGACTGAGGTGGTCGAAGAGTCCTTCCGGGTCGATGACGGCCACGTCCCGGGGGCCGCTCTTGGCGGGGCCGCGCAGGTGGACGTGGACGCCCGTTGGGCCCAGGGGCTCCAGCGTGCCCGTCACCGGGGAGACGCCGGCCACCGTACTGGCCGTGAGGGCCAGGGTCCCCCGCGGCAGGCGCACCAGCACCGCCCTTCGGGAACCCTGACTGACGCCGCCCACCAGCAGGCCCATGTCCACCACCGGGATGACTTCACCCCGGTGTGCGAACACGCCCAGCAGGTGGGCTGGAGCGCCTGGCACCCGCGTGAGCTCGGGGAAGGTCACGACCTCCGCCGCGCTCTCCGCGGGTACCGCATACCAGCTGCTGCCACAGGCGAAGACGAGATAGGACTGACGCGCTTCCGGCTCTTGGACGGCCATCACACGCGCAGCCTACCTCAGACTAGCGCTGGAACTCGACGCGGCGGTTTTCCGACCACGCCTCTTCGGACGAGGCGGAGTTCGCCGGGCGGGTCTCACCGTAACCCACCGTGCTCAGCTGGCTGGCCTGCACGCCCAGGTCCGTCAGGTAGCGCTTGACGGACGCCGCGCGGCGGTTGGAGAGCTGGAGGTTGTACTCCTCGGTGCCACGCTCGTCGGCGTGACCCGCCAGGGTGACGCGGCCCGGCGCGGCCTTGAGGCACTGGGCCAGGTCGGACAGGCGCTGCTGCGCGTCCGCGGACAGGCCGGACTCGTTGAAGCCGAACGGGACCGGGCTCCAGTCGCAGCGGTCCGCGGAGGCCGTCACGCACTGGCCGGCCTGGCACTCCTGGCCCTCGCCGCAGTCAGCGCTGGAGGCGCAGGTGTTCTCCGGGGCCTGGCAACGGCCGGACTCGCACTTGCCGCCGCCCGGGCACTGGGTGTCCTGCTGGCACTGGGCCTCGGCGCACTTGCCGGCCTCGCAGATGCGGCCAGCGCCGCAAGCGCTGTCCGTGGTGCACTCCGGCGGCTTGGGCGCGCACTTGTTCGCCTGGCAGGTGAAACCCTCCTGGCAGTTGGCGTCGGTGGCGCACTCCTGACACTGGCCCTGGACGCAGACTTCGCCCTTCTCCGCGCAGTGCTCGTCCTCATTGCACTTCGGATAGGAAGGGGTGCAGCCGCCCATGATGGCGACGGCGAGGGAGAGCCCCGCCAAAAGGGAAATCTGACGCATTATTTCCTCCAGAATTCTGTAGTCGAAAACGCGCCCGCGCCCGCGGGGTCTTGTCGGTGGCGTGTAGTCTCAGTGGCAGGGGTGAGTCAAAACATTTGTCCCTCCCCGAACACCCCCCCGGTCGCCGAAACCCTTGAATGTCCAAATATTTTCCGTGAGATTGTCACGAATGACCCGCGTGTGGCCGTGCGCCTGAGCCACCTCGGGGAAAGCCCGCCATGCCCGCCTCCGTCCTCATCGTCGATGACGAGAAGAACATCCTCCTCACCCTGAGCCAGTCGCTCCAACTCGCGGGGTATCAGACACACCTGGCCAACAGCGGACAGGTGGCCCTGGATGTCGTCAGCGCCCGCCCCGTGGACGCGGTGTTGATGGACGTGAAGATGCCGGACATGGACGGCCTCACCGCGCTGGCGAAGCTCACCGAGCTGAAGCCGGAGCTGCCCGTCATCATGATGTCCGGGCACGGCACCATCGACACCGCGGTGAAGGCGACGCAGCTAGGAGCCAGGGATTTCCTGGAAAAGCCAATCGCCCGGGAGCGGTTGCTGGTGGCGCTGCGCAACGTGCTCAAGCACCAGGCGGCCATGGCGGAGCTCCAGGAGCTGCGCGCGCAGCTCGGCCGCTACGACATGGTGGGCAGCGGCCCGGCCATGCAGCGCATCTTCTCCCTCATCCAGCGGACGGCGCCTTCCGAGGGCCGGGTGCTGATTACCGGTGAGAACGGCACGGGCAAGGAGCTCATCGCGCGAGCGCTGCACCAGCACTCGAAGCGCAAGGGACAGCCCTTCGTGAAGCTCAACTGCGCCGCGGTGCCGCACGAGCTCATCGAGAGCGAGCTGTTCGGCCACGAGAAGGGCGCCTTCACCGGTGCGGTGAGCGTGCGGCGAGGCAAGTTCGAGCTGGCCCACGAGGGCACGCTCTTCCTGGACGAGATTGGCGACATGCCGCAGGCGATGCAGGCCAAGCTGCTGCGCGTGCTCCAGGAAGGCGAGCTGGAGCGCGTGGGCGGCGCGGAGACGCACAAGGTGGACGTGCGCGTCGTCGCGGCGACGAACAAGAACCTGGAGGCGGAGATTGCCGCCGGGCGCTTCCGCGAGGACCTCTACTACCGCATCAACGTGGTGCAGATTCATTCGCCCCCGCTGCGCGAGCGGCGCGAGGACCTGCCGGACCTCATCAAGACCTTCCTCGACGAGGCCTGCACCAAGAACGGCCGCCGGCCGCTGACGCTGTCACCCGACGCGCTGGCCGTGATGAGCGCCTACGACTACCCCGGCAACGTGCGCGAGCTGCGCAACCTGGTGGAGCGCCTGGCCATCCTGTGTGAAGGCCCGGTCGTCACCCGGACGGACGCTCTGGAGCTGCTGCCCCGGGGGCGGAACGTGCCGCCGCCCGCCCCCGTGGAGGCGCCCTCGAGCCCCCTGCCTCCCACCGAGGCGGCCGTGGCGCTGGCGTCCAGTACGCCCGCGCCCGCGATTGCAGCGCCCGTTGCGGCCGAGCCTCCCGCGCCCGTGGGCTTCCGGCCCCGCGCGGACAAGACGTTCCGTGAGCAGGTGGAGGACGCGGAGCGGGAGATCATCCAGTACGTGCTTTCCCATACACATGACAACGTGACGGAAGCCGCGCGGTTGCTCGATCTGGAGCGGGGCCACTTTTACAAGAAGATGAAGGCCCTGGGCTTGCGGCGTGGCAGCTCCGAATCGTAGTTCATCGAATGGGCGTCACTGCCCTGGAGTGGCGCCGCGGGGCGCTCCGGGCACCCGTTCTCGAACAGCACCTCAACGAAGGGCGTCGTGGGACCGCGGCGCCACATCGGCGAAAAGCACATACAAACTTCGTAGCCGACCGCGACACTGTGAGTCGCGTCGCTGTAATAGATAAGCGAGTACTCGCTATTGCCACAGAATGGCAGCGCATCCTCGCGCGTCGCCAGATTGTCAGCGGCATCGACTTCGGACGTGGGCCCTCCGCAGCCAGCAAGGAGCACCACGGTCCACAGCGCCCCCAACGTGCTCTTCATGAGTCCTCCCAATCCTGGGCTACCAACATGAACAGGATTGACATGGGAGGAATCAGCCAGGCAAGTCGCGCCGCGGCAAACGCAACATCGCCAGACAATTACAGACACCCAAGCCCCAACGCCCCCCGCCCCTGTAAAGCCACCACCGCGGGCGAAGGCCCGGAGCCTGGCGGCCTCCGCCGCGCTCCGGGCCTCGTTTGAAACTCGAGGCTCAGCTCAGGCTCTCGATGCCCTGCCCCAGCAGGTCCGCCTCGCGGCCACGGCGCGACGGATAGCGGTCACCGAAGTCTTCCAGGTTGGCCTTCGCCTCGTCCCACTTCTGCTCCGTCACCTGCGCGAAGAAGTTGGGCGTGGCCGTCTTCAGCGAGCCGTATTGGAAGCCCACGGAGGCAATCACCGTCTGCATCTCCCGAGGCAGCTCGGCGAACTTCGGGCGGCTTCCACCGTCCGCGGCGTTCAGGCGCTCGACCTCGGTGTTGTACTCATTGACGATGTTGTCCAGCGCCTCCCCCTTCACCGCCCGGTCCAGCTCCTTGACCTCGTCCGCCGTCAGGTTCAGCGGATTCTCGGCCAGGTAGTCCGCGGCGTCCTGGCCCTGCTTGCCCAGGTAGGGCTCCAGCTTCGCCTTCAACTCGTCCGACAGCCCCAGGCGGTCCAGGTCAGCCATGTCCCGGGCCCCCAGGTCCACGCCCGTGCCCACCGTGACACCGCTCTTGCTCCCCGTGGCGTCTGGAACATAGCCGTCCTGAACCGCCCGGCCCTCCTGCTCGGCGATGAAGTCCCAGTCGACGTCCGGCTCCGTCGCGGCGGCGGCGCCACCCTCCGCCTGGACTCCCTGGGCCTCGACAGCCGGCTGCAACTGGTTCGTCTTATGGGCCGGCCGCGCATCAAAGCCGTCCTTCACCGAGTAACCCTTGACCTGGTTCTTCTCGGGCTGCCGCGCGTCCTCCCGCCGGTTCGCCTCACGGGCGCCACGAGTGGACTCCCCTCGGGACACGCTCGATTCCCGCGACGTGCTTCTCGAAGACGACGAGCGATCGATTCCAGTCATGGCAAATCCTCACTGAGTCCGGGAAAAACTGACTATCAGTGCGGACCCTGCCACCTACATTCCCCTCCATCAAGACGCAGTGCGTGATTTCACCTGAATTCAACCGATACCGGCCATTCGCAACAAAGCTGTAACGACCGCGGCCCCCACGACGACCACCACGAAGGGCAGCTTCCGCCACGCCATCAGGGCGCCGGCGAGCACTCCCGCCGGGCGAGCCCATCCCGCGAAGCCCCCGCCCGCCGTCAGCGTGGCGGTGGCCACCAGCGCGGTGAGCAAGGCAATCGCGGAGAGCGACAGCAGCCCCTGGACGCGCGCGGACACCTGCATGCGCTGGCTGAGCAGCGGCCCCGCGAGCCGGAAGGCATAGGTGCCCGCCGCGAGCACCAGAATCGGAAGGAGCGTCATTTCAGCGCCACTCCCACAGCGAGGAGCGAGAGCAGCACGGGCACTCCCACGGGAAGAAACGGCGTGGTGGCCAGCGCGATGAGCGCCGCGCCACCCGCGACCCAGCGCGCCCGGGCCGCGGTTGCACGGGCTTCCTGGATGCGCTCGGCCTCCAGCGCGCCATCCGCCGCAGGCTCGCGCTCTGTCCGCTTGTCTGGAGCCATCAATGACGGAAGCAACAAGGCCAGCAATCCGGCTGGGAACGCGGCGTCGAGCCCGATGGCGTCGGGATTGCCCAGCGCCTTTCCACCCAGGGCCCCCACGAGGACACCCACGTTCCAGGCGATGAACAACGCGCCACCGCACAGCCAGTACGCCGCCTTTCGGCGCTCCGGCGTGGCCTGTGCGAGCGCGAACGCCACGGACTCATCCACCATCAGGTGCGCGCCGAGCAGGCGCGTGGACCAACGCGCGCCGAGCACATCGGCCACCGTCAATCCAAACGGCAGGTGCCTGGCGTTGAGCAGCAGCCCCGCGATGACCGCGGCCACGGGACTGCCTCCACCGGCCACCACGCCCACGGCCATGAACTGCGCGCCGCCCGCGAAGACGAACAACGACATGGCCGACGCCAGCCACACCGACAGCCCCGAGGCCACCGCGATGGCCCCGAACGACGCCCCGACGACGCCCGAGGCGGCGGCCACCGCCGCGACATCCCGAATCAACCGCCGATCCACATGCCCCATGGCGGGCATCCATGGAACGGCGCCCGGAGCCGGTCAACGGCGAACCCACGCGAGCAACCCAGGCCTCGCGTGCGCGCTTCGCCCACCCAGCGGCACATTTCTACTGCCCGTCTCCGCGTGCCGCCGCCGCGGAGTGAAGCGATGAGCAACCGGGCTTCAAGTGACCCACCCACGCTGTAACCGGAGGCACTTTCAGGGGCTGAACGTGCCCACGGGACGTGGGAGAGTCCGAAGCGATGAGTACGGCCTCCATCCTTGGCATCGACTTCGGGACCACCAACACCGCCGCGGCCTTCTTCGACAAGGCCGGCAAGCTTCGTGTCGTGCCGGTGACGGACAAGAGCGTCACGCTGCCCTCCGTCGTGTGGTTCCACGCGGCGGACAAGGCCATCGTCGGCCACGCCGCGCGGCGGCAAATCATCGACGACCCGCGCCACACCGTCTTCGGCGCCAAGCGCTTCCTGGGCCGCCGCTTCCAGTCCGAGTACGTCACCCAGCACAAGGACAAGTACGCCTTCGAGCTCGTCGAGGCCGAGGACGGCTACACGGCCGTGACGATGTACGGGAAGCAGACGTCCCTGACGGACGTCGCGCACCTCATCATCAAGCAGATTCTCACGCTGGCGAACCACGCCGCTGGCACGCCCTTCCGCGAGTGCGTGCTCACCGTCCCCGCGCACGCCAGCAGCCGTCAGCGCGCCGCGGTCCGCCACGCCGCGGAGCAGGCCGGCCTCCAGGTTCGCGCCATCATCAACGAGCCCACCGCCGCCGCGCTCTACTACGCCAACCTGCGCAACCCCGAGCAGACGGTGATGGTGTTCGACCTGGGCGGCGGCACCTTCGACGCCACGCTGCTCGCGGTGCAGAACAAGGTCGTGAAGGTGCTGTCCACCGGCGGTGACGCCTTCCTGGGCGGCGCCAACTTCGACGAGCGCATCGTGGAGATGCTGGTGGACGACTTCCAGCAGAAGCACGGCATCGACCTGCGCGGGAACAAGGTGGTGATGCAGCGGCTCGTCTTCGCCGCCGAGTCCGCGAAGATGTCGCTGAGCCAGCGCGACGCCACCGTGCTCCGCGTGCCGTGCATCGCCCAGAAGGACGGCGGCTTCATCGACTTCGACTACACGCTCACCCGCAAGCGGCTGGAGGAGATGGTGTTCCAGCTCATCGAGCGCACCGCCTCCGCCTGCGACGACGTGCTGGAGCGCGCGCAGCTCAAGCCCGACCAGATTGACGAGCTCGTCCTCGTTGGCGGCCAGACGCGCATGCCCGCCATCCGGCAGCGCTTCTCCCACTTCAAGCGGCTGTCCTCCGACAAGGAGGTCCACCCGGAGCTCGGCGTCGCGGTGGGCGCGGCCATCCTCGGCCGGAACCTGGCGCGCGGAATCACCGGGCTGGCGGACGTGGTGCCCATGCCCATCAGCATCATGGTCCCCGGCGGCGCGCAGCATGAGGTCATCCCCGCCAACACGCCCGTGCCCGCGACGAAGACGGTGACGATGGAGCTGCCCATGATTCCCGGGCCGCTCTCCATCGCCCTCTTCGAGGCGCTGGACACCACCACCGTGGACCGCGAGCTGCTGGGCACCATCCGCGTCGAGCTGGACTGGCGCACCACCCACAAGGGCCCCACCACGCTGGAGCTCCGCATGGGTCAGGACTTCGTCCTCAGCGCCGCGCTCGTGTCGCCCCAGGGCGCCCGGCATCCGCTGACCATCAGCGACATGCGCGCGCCGAAGCGTTCCGCTTGAGTTGAGACGTCCGTGGGCGTGGGAGCCCCCGACCCGGGGGCTTGGCTCCGGGCAGGAGCAGTCTGCACTGCAAACCAGTCGTTGACATGGACCGATAGCGCGGCTATTCCTTAGCCGGTCTGCACCGCAAACCTGTCTGCCCGAACGAGGCATGGCCATGGACGAACGGCTTCAGCGCATCCAATTCGTGACGCGGTACTACGACTGGCTCCAGGGACTGCGGTTCCTTCCCTTCGGCGTCTTGCTGGCCGGCTTCGCGCTGTGGCTGGCCTTGCTGCCCCCCAACGGAGGCACACCCGCTGCCGTGGGTGCCATCGCGCTGGCCGTGGGAATGGTGGCCACGCTGGTGAGCTATCCCCTGGTGGGTGGCTACTACCAGCGCCGGTTCGGAGAGGTGCGGCCGAGCCAGGCCATGAAGCAGACCCGGCTGAAGCTGACGTTGCTCTTCGCCGTGGCGGGACTGGCGCTGGCCTTCGGACTGATGGCGCTGAGCATGCGCGGCGCGGGGCCAGGGCTTCCCGTGAGTGGAGCGCTCGCGGTCAGCGCGGCGGCCCTGGTGGCCTACTGGGCGGCCATTGGCCGCTTCGTTCCCCACTACCCGCCCATCGCGGGCGCCATGCTCCTCGTCGCGATCCTGCATGCGCTCGGGCTCAATCCCCTGTGCGGCTGGATGCACGCGGGTGACGCAGCGTCCAACGTGCGGTGCGACCTGGTGACCTTCCATGCCGCCTGGGGCGTGGCGCTCACGGTGCTGGCGATTCTGGACCACCGCCTGCTCGTCCGGACGCTGAGCCCCGCGCCCGCCGATGCGACGGAGCTGGGAGTCACGGGATGAAGGCCCCCTTCGAGCAACTGGCTACGCTGGACCGGCTCATCCACGAGCCCGCCCGGCTGTCGCTGCTCACCGCGCTGTCTTCCTGCGACAGCGCGGACTTCCTCTACCTCCAAGGTCTCACGGGCCTCTCCAAGGGCAACCTGTCCAGCCACCTGTCCAAGCTGGAGGAAGCCGGGCTCGTCACCATGGAGAAGCAGTTCAAGGGAAAGACGCCGCACACCTTGCTGCGCATCACTGGCACGGGGCGTGAGGCCATCGAGCGGCACTGGGAGCAGCTCGAAAAGCTGCGCAGCCGCGCCAAGGGCTGGGTCCCCGAGGAAGGCAGCGGGTAGGCCACTCCCAGCGCCCTCCCCTTCAATGCGGCAGCCTGACGCACGCCGCCGTGAGAGGATGTGCGGGCAACCTGGGAGGTACACGGCATGGTGGGTAAGTCCGCGGTGGGTTTGACGCTGATCCGCGTGGTGTTCGGTCTCTCGCTGGCGCTGGGGCACGGCCTGCCCAAGCTCACCGGCGACATGAGCAAGTTCGCGGCGGGCGTGGCGCAGCTCGGCTTCCCGTTCCCGACCTTCTTCGCCTGGTGCGCCACGCTGGCGGAGTTCCTGGGCGGGTTGCTGGTGGCCGTGGGCCTCTTCACGCGTCCCGCGGCGGCGATGGCGGGCTTCACCATGGTGGTGGCGCTGTACCGGCACCGCGCGGACCCGTTTGGCCGCATGGAGATGGCGCTGCTCTACCTCGCCGTCATGGCGGGAATCGCGCTCATCGGCGCGGGGCCGTGGAGTCTGGACGCGAAGGTCCGCCGCCGCGCCTGAATCGCGTGGCTCAGGCGGCCACGCGCTCCACGCAGGCCGGGGTGTCGTTCGCTGGGGAGTTCACCACGCGCGACACCTCGTAGGCGTCCAGGGACTCCTCGGAGCACGGCACCAGCAGCGGGAGCAGCACCGAGGCGTCCTGCGGCTCCGGACGCAGCCACACCTCCTGAGCCTCCGGTTCAAGGATGACGGGCATCCGGTCATGGATGGGCGCCATCAGCGCGTTGGGGCCGGTGGTGATGATGGTGCAGGTGTTGACCACCTCGCCGATGTCGGGCGCGGTCCACTCCTCCCACAGCCCGGCGAGCGTCAGGAGCTGCCCGTCCTTGCGGTGGAAGTGGAAAGGCGTCTTCGGCTTCGTGGTCTGCTTCCACTCGTACCAGCCATCCACCACGACGAGGCAGCGGCGGCGCTTGAGCGCGGAGCGGAAGCTGGGCTTCTCCGCCACCGTCTCGCCCCGGGCGTTGATGAGCTTGTTGCCGATGGCGGGGTCCTTCGCCCACGAGGGGATGAGCCCCCAGCGGAATGCATCCAGCATCCGCGCACCATCATTGGTCACCACCGGCATCAACTGCGTGGGGCACAGGTTGAAGCGCGGCCGTTCCACGGCGGTACGGATGCCCGCGAGGCCCAGCCCGGTGACAATCTGCTCAGGAGAGGTTCGGACGGTGACACGGCCACACATGGGCAGGAAGTATCGCCCTGGCCGGGAGAATGCCCAAGAAGACGACTTACCGGGGCGGGCGAACAGGCAGGTGGCCGCTGCGGTAGCATGGACGGCATGAGCGACAATTCCAGCTCCAACTTCGGCAAGCCTTCGGAGCCCAAGAAGAACCCGAAGGTGTTTGGCGTTCCGGTGAAGATCGACCCGTACTCGTCGGTCCGGCCCGATCACCCCACCGGCGAGTACGGCATGCCGAACGCCTCGAAGAAGAAGGATGACCGGCCCTTCGACCCGTTCGCCGTCGTCATCGAGTCACCAAAAGGCGGCGGCTGAGTCACGGAAACCGGCGCCCACCGCCTGACGGCTGGACTACAACGGGAGCGCCATGAACCGGACTTCACTGCTCTCCCTTTGTGTCGCCGCCTCGCTCGCCGCCTGCACCGAGCGGACCTCCAGCCCTGCTGCCGGAGCCGACTCCGGAGTCGCCGCCGCGCCTGTCGCCCCTGCCGTACCGAGCAAGGAGCAGGCGCCCACCCTGAGCGCGGAGCCTCAGGGCGCCGGCAGCACGGAGGCTACCGCGAAGGTTGAGACGGCGAATGCCGACTCGGGCGTCGGCGAATACACGAATGCGCCAACCGCCGAGAAGGGCACCTGCTCCGCGGCGAAGCTGTCTCCTCGCGTGGCGCCTGCCACTCCCGCATTGCCAGCGCCCGTGGAGTCGATGCGTCAGCGCATCGTCGCCGCCGCGGTGGCGTGCGACTACACGGCACTCAACACGCTGGCGGACGAGAACGGCAAGGCCGTGCGGTTCACCTTCGGCGACGGCACAGACGCGGGGGAGTACTGGCGCGCGGCGGAGAAGCTGGGCAACCCGGATCTGGCCCGCATCGTCCAGGTCCTCAACCTGCCCTACGCGAAGCAGGACAATCTCTATTTCTGGCCTGCGGTCCACGTCACCGGCGCGACGTCCGACAAGGATTGGAGTGCCGTCAAAGGCATCTACTCGGAGTCGGAAATCGAGGGGATGAAGGACCAGGGGGCCTACCTCGGCCTGCGCGTGGGCATCACCCCCGAAGGCGACTGGCAGATTGCCGTCGCAGGAGATTGATTCCACCTGCCCTGCTTTTGCTGCCGCTTCACATCCACCTCTCGAGGGGCATCCCCCAGAGAGGTGTCTCAAGAAATCCTGGGGCGGAGGAACATCCACCCACCAGTAACTCCGCTCTGCACGGAGAGGGAGCTCGCCCAGACCCTGCACGTACCCCGGCGGACCCTCACCAGGACCTGGGCGATGGAGCACAACCATGGGCCGGATTCAGCGGCCTGAGCCCAGAGGGAGGGAGTGGGTGAGGCGGAAGGAGCAGGTTGTGCCGCTCAGTGGGACGTGGCGGTATTCGACCCCGGGCCGCCATCCTCGGCGGCGGCCACAGTAATTATGATTTTGGCTATTGCGGTGCCATCCGGCGCGTGCGGCTCCTCCATCGAAGTCACTAGCATGACTTTCAGATTGCTCGGACCCACACGCCACGAGCGCATGGTGCCGCCAGCAAGGCAGGCGACTCCATCACAGGCGCAGTCTGCTCCAGAACCGCTTTGCCGCAGCATGGCGGAGAAGTCCCTGGACAGCGAGTTGAAGAGATCGCAGGTCCAGGGCGCGGGTCCCTGCATACTCCAGAGGACAACGCTGCTGATGGTCCCGTCCCGCCATAGATTGACTACCACCGGCTGAGCGACATCATGCCCAAGGCACTGGTATTGCCGGTCGCCACACTTGATGCAATTGGCAGGCAGCTCTGTGGCTGGGACATCAGGGCGGACGATGCCCTGCTTCATCCTAAAACCGCCGTCCGCGAGCCGGGACAGCAAGCCCCGGCTGAAGTCCTCCGTCCGCGGAGCACGGGAACCAGCACAGGCCCCCGTGACGAGGACGAGCACCAAGAGCAAGCAACGGCCCTGCATCACTTGCTCCCGGCGATCTCTACGGCGCACGCCTCGATGCGCTTGTAGAGGTCGCCGTCCTTCTTGTTGTGCGGAGTGCCAGTGGGCCACGGACCGCAGAGGTGAGCCGTCTCGTGCAGCACCGTCTCCGCCGCAGGCAGGCAGCTTGTCCTTAGGCTACGGCAGTCGTAAAAGAGCATTCGTGACCAACCGGATACACATCATATCTACTACGTCGGCAGCTTGATGCCAGACAGCCGCTGGAACAACTCGACCGCGAAGCCGTCCGTCATCCCAGAGATATAGTCCGTCACGCAGAGCAGCCGCTGGTACTTCGACAACCGGGCCACCGCCTCGGTGATGACTTCATCCCGCGACGCTGACTCCGCCGCCGTCTCCCGGGCGAACTCCGGGCGCTGGAAGAGGTCCGGTGGCAGCAACTGCCGGAGCTTCTTCTCCTCGCGGTTCGGCGTGTCGGTGACGACCGCCATCGCGAACATGTCCAGCAACCCGCCCAGCGTCTTGAAGCCCGCGCTCTCAATCTGGAGCACGCGCTCGCTCTCATAGCCGTAGCGCCGCGTCAGGTTGCGAATGGCATCCAGCGGCTTCTTCACATCATCCCGCGCGGAGGCCAGCGGCTTCTCCCACCGCCCCTCCTCCATCGCCTCCACGTTCTCCAGGAACACCTTCACGCACGCCTGGATGAGCTCGCCAATGGCCCGCGCTCGCGCCTGGGCCAACCGTGTCTCCAGATGCGACGGCGGCGGGCGCACGGGCCCCGTCACGGGCTTGGGCAACACCGCGTCCAGCAACTCACACGCATCCTTGATGGGAACCAGCCCCAGCTTCGCGGAGTCCTCCAAGTCGATGACCGCGTAGCAGATGTCATCCGCCGCCTCGACGAGGAACGCCAGCGGATGCCTTGAGAACACGCCAGGCTCGCGCTCCACCAACCCCAACGCGCGATACGTCTCCAGCGCCAGGGTCTCATCATCCTGGAAGTAACCGAACTTCTTCTCCGACACGCGAGCCTTGTCCCGCTCTCGCCCGCCCGGCAGCACCGACGCACGCGGGTACTTGCTCATCGCCCCCAGCGTGGCCGCCGTGTACCGCAAGCCGCCCCGCCGCTCCCGCGACTGAAGCCGGTTGAGGATGCGGAAGCCCTGCGCATTGCCCTCGAAGGACTCCAGGTCCTTCCACTGCTCCAGCTTCTCGAACGGACTCGGCCGTCCGTCCGGAGGCACCAGTCGCTGTGACACCCAATGCTGAATCGCCGCCTCGCCCGAGTGCCCGAAGGGAGGATTCCCAATGTCATGCGCCAGGCACGCCGCCGCGACAATCGTGCCCAGATGGGAGGGATTCACCTTCACATCACGCGCCAGCAACCCCCGCCCCGCGAGCGCCCCCAGCGAGCGCCCCACACAGGAGGCCTCGATGCTGTGGGTCAACCGCGTGCGCGTGTAGTCGCTCGTGGACAGCGGAAACACCTGCGTCTTGTCATGCAGGCAACGGAACTCCGCGGAGAAGACGATGCGGTCATAGTCCCGGTCGTAATCGGTCCGCTCGTCCTGGAGCAGCGCGTCCATGTCGCTCAGAGCCGGCGCCGGCTCCTCCACCGGCTTCTTCTCCGAGCCCACCCGGTAACCCGACAGAAGCTGCCGCCAACGCTCGGTTCGACTGCTGCTGCTCACGCCTGCCTCGCTGTGCGAAGGGACCCGGAGTGACATGCTGCCCCCCTCACGCACCGAGGCAAGTTTTACCAGCCGGGCGGACGGGCCCCCGACGCCCCCTCCCATGGGACACACCGCGCCGCTGGACGCCGACGCCGCCCCCGGGCAGCCTCCCGCCCGGCGAAACCCGCCCAACCAAACGAGGCGTCCTCACGTATGAAGCTCAAGGCCCTGTGCATCACCGTGTCGCTACTCACCCTTCCCGGCGTGGCTTCCGCGCAGGGCGGGTTCGGCTCCCTCACCAAGGCGGCGGGCGATGCAGGCAAGTCCGCCGTGGAGAAGCGCGTCAACACCAAGCTGATGGACGAGGGCCGGGCGAACCAGTGCAGCTTCAAGACGGGCACCGCCACGCTCGAGCCTGGCTGCGACGCGAAGCTCAAGAAGCTGACCAATGCGCTCGTCGACGCCAAGAAGCAGCTCGTCGCCGCGGGCCTGAAGTCCTACAAGTTCGAGGTCTCCGGCCACACCGACTCCACCGGTGACGCGGCCAAGAACAAGGCGCTCAGTGAGCAGCGCGCGGAGACCATCGTCAAGGAGCTCATCGCGCGCGGCATCCCCCGGAGCGAAATCATCGCCGTGGGCTACGGCTCCGAGAAGATGCTGGTGAAGCCCGACGACACCGCCGCCAAGAAGGCGAAGAACCGCCGCTACGAGCTCCAGGTCCGGCTGTAGCCTTCAGCTCGCGCGGGCGCCCGAAGACAGGGGCACTGCCACTTCCTCCCGCGGCGCCGTCCGGGCCGCGGGGATGAAGCTCATCGCGCGCTCGGCCAGCGCCGTAATCGTGAGCGACGGATTGACGCCCGGGTTGGCGGAGATGGCGGAGCCGTCCACCACGTACAGGCCCTCATGGCCGAACACGCGGTGCCGCGAATCGATGACGCCCGTCTCCGCGGAATCCCCCATGCAGCAGCCGCCCAGGATGTGCGCCGTCGTCGGGATGCCCAGCACCGTCTCGCTGACGATGGTCATCGGATAGCCGTCCAGCTTGTCCGCCACACGCCGAGCCAGGTCGAACGCCTCCGGCATGTTGGCGCTCGGCGCCGGCCCCGCCTGGAGCGTGGTGCCCAGCCCCAACCTCGGTGAGCGCTTCATGCGCAGGTGCCCCTCCAGGGTGCGCATGTAGAGCAGAATCAGGGTCCGCCGCGCGAAGTCCGGGACGAACCACGCCTTGAGGAAGCGCAGCGGGTGCCGGGCCAGCAAGCCCACCAGCCGCGTCACGCGCTGGAACACCGTGGCCCCCGACACCTGCGGCGCCATCAGCAGCCGGAAGAAGCCCGAGCCCTCCGAGTAACGCACGGGCTCCAAGTGGGACTGCTCATCGGTATGCAGGATGGAGCCGATGGCGATGCCCCGTGACAAATCGTGCTCCTTGCGCCCGCTCACCACGCCCACCAGCGCCTCGGAGTTGGTGCGCACGCCGTCGCCCAGCCGGTCCGACAAGCGCGGCAGCCCGTCCGGACTCACCTTCAACTTCAACAGCAAGTCCAACGTGCCCAGCACGCCCCCCGCGAAGACGACGTGCTTCGCGGTGTAGCGCACCTTCTTCCGGAAGAAGCGTCGGGCGCCCTGGAGCGCCTCGACTTCGTAGCCCCCTTCCGGCAGCGGACGCACCCACGTGACTTCCGTGTCCGCGTGCAAGGCGAGCCCCCGCCGCTCCGCCAGGTGGAGATAGTTCTTGTCCAGCGTGTTCTTGGCGTCGAAGCGGCATCCCAGCATGCATCCGCCACACGCGTTGCAGCCCGTCCGGTCCGGCCCCTCTCCGTTGAAGTACGGGTCCTTCACGGTGACACCCGGCTCGCCGAAGTACACGGCCACGGTGGTGGGCTGGAAGTCCGTGCGGCCCAGGTCCGCGCCCACGTCCTGAATCACCTGGTCCGGCACCGTGCGCAGGGGATTCGGGGTGGCGCCCAGCATCCTCCGCGCGGTGGTGTAGTGCGGCGCCAGTTCCTCCTTCCACGCGGCGAGGTGCCCCCACGAGGAGGCCTGGAAGAAGTCATCCCGGGGGATGGGGAGCGTGTTGGCGTACACGAGCGAGCCGCCGCCAACGCCCACTCCCGACAGCACGGTGACGTGGCGGAAGAACGTCATCTCGAACAGCCCCCGCCACCCCAGCGTGGGCATCCAGAACCAGCGCGTCAGTTGCCAGTTCGTCTTCGGGAAGTCCGGAGCGCGCAGGCGCCGCCCCTTCTCCAACACCACGACTCGGTAGCCCTTCTCGGTCAGCCGGAGCGCGCTGACGCTGCCTCCGAACCCCGAGCCGATGATGAGCCAGTCGCAGTCCATGGCCGTCCTGCCTCTCCTCGGCGTCCGCGCCGCGAAAGCCCCGCGAGCGGCGTGGGGCGCACCCACTCTATGTCAGGCGGATGCGCCCCCTGGCGCCAGAGATTCAGGACGGGCGGGTGACACACCGCTCGCCTGCCCCTCGTGACTACTCGACGGCTTCGGGCAGGTACTTGCCGTCGCAGTTCGAGTCGTTCACGTAGGTGCCACAGGCACTGCTGACGCGCGAGACAGGCGCACGGGCACCCACGTAGCACCCCAGGAGGGGCGCGTCCGCGCAGTACGCGTAGGCATGGAAATCAATGCAGCGGCCCGTCTGGTAGCCGTAGGCGTCCGTCTCACAATAGGCGTAGTACTTCATCTGCCGCACCTCGCCACCGGACAGGGGCTCTTGCGTGTCCAGCTCGGTACCGCCACAGCCCATCACGCCCAGGGCGGCCACACACATCCAGGAAATCCACGACGCGGCACGACGCATGTTTCGACTCCAACGAGTGAAGGTATCCAGGTGAAGCATTCGAGGGACGACGGGGACTGTCTGCTTTCCCACACCCCTGGGTGTTCATTGTAAGCCTTTCTTCCGCGAAAAGCAGAGGCTCCCGGGCGCAGCCCGTCCCCGTGCTGCGACGCAACGCCGTCCCCCGGAGGAGCAATGCGGATGAAGACCTGGATGCCGGTCTCGCTGTTGCTGCTGAACGCCCCCCTGGCCCTTGCCGAACCCATCAAGGCAAAGCCAGACGACAAGACTGTTTGGATTGCGATTGGCACGGATGCCATCGCGCCCATGCAGGAGACCTTCGCTGCAGAGGGCTGGAGCGTGCCCACCGCCCTCAAGCAGCAGGAGGACGCGGGCGTGTTCCAGATGAGAGAGTCCCAGCTGTCGCGGCTGGCGCTGATGATGCACGAGAAGTTCGACCGGTGCGCGGGCTTCATCACCTACGAGACGCGGGAGGAGGCCCTGGCGTCCCTGACGCCCGTGCCGCCCCAAGCGACCCAGAAGGCCGTCAGCTACACCCTCACCAACGCCGCGACCGCGAACACGCTGATAGGTGACCTCTCCGCCGCGAACATCCGCACCACCATCGCCGAGCTGTCCGCGTTCCCCACGCGCAGCCAGACCTCGCAAGGCGGCGTGGACGCCGCGGCCCTGGTCTTGAGGAAGTGGCAGGGCTACGCCACCAGCGCGGGACGCACGGATGTCACCGTGGCGTACCGCACGCACACGGGCTGGCGGCAGCCCTCCGTCATCCTCACCATCCCCGGGAGCACGCTGCCCAACGAGGTCGTCGTCGTGGGTGGACACCTGGACTCCATCAGCTCCACCAGCGCGGCGCCTGGCGCAGATGACGACGCGTCCGGCATCGCGACGTTCACCGAGGTCATCCGCGTCGCCATGGCTCGCAACTTCCGGCCCCAGCGCACGGTGAAGTTCATGGCCTACGCCGCGGAGGAGACGGGCCTGCGTGGCTCGCGGGAAATCGCCATCGAGCACAAGGGCAACACCGCCATCACCGTCGTGGGGGTGCTGCAGCTCGACATGACGAACTACAAGCACGTCAACGCGGCATCGGATGTGGGCATCGTCACCGACAACACGAACGCCGCCCAGAACCAGTTCATCCGCGACCTGATTACGACGTACGTCGGCGTGCCGTTCATCAATACGAGCTGCGGCTACGGGTGCTCGGACCATGCCTCCTGGCACAACCAGGGCATCGCGGCCTCCATCCCCTTCGAGGGGACCGTCGGCCAGAAGAACCCCAACATCCACACCTCCAGGGACACCCTGGCGAACTCCGACAGCACGGCCGCGCACGCGCTCAAGTTCTCCAAGATTGCCGCCGCCTACGTCGCCGAGCTGGCCAAGGGCCCCGCGCAGTAAGCAGGCCCGGGGCCCCGGCGCATGACACGCACCGGGGCCCCCTGGCGGCACTACGTGGTCGTGTCCGACAGCATGAAGCCGATGCGGTTGTTACGCGCGGAAGAGGGGTAGCCGCCCGCCGTCGCCGCGGCGATGTAGCCCGCGAGGGTGGGGAACACGTACTCGCGCTCGGCGGCCGTCGACAGGCCCAGCCAGTACGCCAGCGAATAGGCGTACTGGTCCACCGACAAGGTGGGAATCCAGCGGCCCCGCGAGTCCGTGGTGTCGAGGTTGTTCACCCCGTTGGCGGACAGGTCCAGGTTCGGATAGGTGCCGTAGAACCGGCCTCCCGCGACGCGCTCGCCAATGACGATGGCGTGGCCACCCCAGGCGTGGTCCGTGCCCCGGTCCGAGTTCTCCACCATGGTCCGGCTGAAGTCGCTCATGGTGAAGAGCGTGGCCTGCGGCGGCGCGGCGCCGAAGGCTCCGGACGAACGCAGCAACGCCACCGCCTGATAGAAGGCGTCCAGCGCGAAGTCCAACTGGGTGAGCAGCGAGTTGTGCGTCGACAACTGGCCCACGTGCGTGTCGAAGCCGCCCAGGCCCACCGAGAACTCCTGGCGCCGCAGGCCCAGACCGCCCCGGGCCGTGGGCGTCGCACCCGCGACGAGGTCCCGCAGCACCTGGTAGAGCTGCGTGAGCAGCGTCCAGTTGGTCACCCCCGTGGGCGGGACGAACAACGCGTCAATCGCCGTGCGCGTGGCCGCCGGGAGCACGGTCCACGCCGCGTCGCGCGCCGTGGCGCGAGACGTGGCGAAGGTCTGCGCCTGGGTGAAGATGCCGCCGTAGGACGCCTCCAGGGTGACGCCATTCGTGTGGCCCATCACGTCGGCGAGCGCCTCGGCCTGGAGCGTGTTGAAGTGGGCGTCGGACGTCGTGCGAAACGCGAGCGTGCCGCTGGACGACACCATCATCGGCTGGCGCAAGGCTCCCGCGGCGAACAATGACTTGCCCCCGAAGGAGACCACCTCCGGGTACTCGCCCGGGTTGAGTCCGTGGAGCTTGTCCGCCGTCCGGCCACCCCACCCCGTCGACTTGCCGACGAGTTCGAAGGGCACCGGCGCGGTGGAGGGATTCGCGATGGCGCTGGCCCACGCGTCCTGCTGGTCGCTGTGGGAATACAGGTTGTCCGGCCGGGCCACGGTGCCGTTGCTGTAGTCCGTCTTGCGCATGGGGACCACCAGCGAGCCCACGTTGCACACGAGCGCGGCGCGCTGCTGGCCGAAGAGCGTCTGCACCTTCTGGAGCGCGGGGTGCAGCCCGTAGGTGTTCGTCCCCAACCCCGTCGGACTGATGGGCAGCAGGTCCGCCTGGGGAATGCCGATGTTCGGCCGCGCCGCGCGGTACTGCGCGTAGGGCGTGGCGCCGAGCGGCACCAGGATGTTGTTGGCGTCATTGCCACCCAGCAGGAACACGCTGACGATGGCGCGGTAGCCCGCGTAGCCACTGAGGGTGGCGGCTTCGGCCTCGCCCACCAGCCAGCGAGGCAGCGCGGATGACGCGGCCAGCAGGCCCAGCCCACTGGACGTACCACGAAGGAACTGTCGTCTGGAGAAGGACATGGGCTACCTCTGAATCTGGAACTCGGGGGAGAGCGACGTGAGATAGACGGCCAGCTTCCGCTTGCGAGTCGAGTCTCCGGCGCGCGAATCGGTGATGGCGTTGTAGACGGTGAGCTGGAGGTCCGAGGACATCGTGTGGTGGAGCCAGTAGCGGCCCAGCCACACCACCAGGTCATTGGGGTCGGCCGGGAGCGCGCTCACGTTCACCAGGACGCCCGCGTTGGCCGGCGTCGTCGAATAGAGCAGTTCGTGCACGAAGTTGGCGCGCGCCGCCACGGTGGCCGTGTCGAGGATGGCGAACTCCGGGCCGAGCAGGCCGTTGCCTCCCGGCGCGGGCGCGTTGGGCGGGTAGTAGCTGAAGACGGACGGCGACCGGGGCACGGCCTGGCCCATGGCGGTGCTCCAGGCATACAGCTTCGCCCCCGGGTCCTTGGTGCCGCCCACCGTGTCCAGCGTGCCATTGAGCCAGCGAATCAAGGTGGTGACGAACAGCGCGGGCGAGCGCAGGTGTCCATAGCTGGCGTACTGCGCCAGCGGCGCCTGGGGACCACGCGCGTCGTCGTCCTCCAGAATCGCGCGGACCACCGCGCGCAGGTCGCCTCGCACGCCGCTGCCGTTGTTCTTGAAGACGTTCACCACGCGCTTGACGTAGGCCGGGCGCGGGTTGCTGGTGACCAGGTGCTGGATGAGCTGCTTGCTGATGAACGGCGGCACGTTCGGGTCCGCGAAGACGTTATCCAGCGCCTGCTTCAGGTGCGCCGCCGCGCCACCGCCGGCCGTGGTGGACACGCCTCGGAGCAGCACGCGTGACGTCGAATCGTGATTCACGTCACAGCCAATCATCTTCTGCGCATAGCTGGCCGTGTTCGAGCGCCCCACCGTCGGGCAGCCCGCGGCGCTGGCATACGTCCACCCGGAGAGCGCATGGGCGAAGGCCTGGACGTGGGCCTCCGTGTATGCGGGGATGGGCGCCCCTTCCGCGTCCACCACCTCCGTACCGTCCTCGTTGAGCTTGTGGAGTCCCAGCGTGAAGAGCTGGAGCATCTCCCGCGAGTAGTTCTCGTTGGGCGCCACCGGCTGGCCGTTCGTCTTGAAGGCCTTGTTGTTCGCCATGTCCAGGTACGTGCCCATGGCGGGGTCCAGCGTCATCGCCTCCAGCAGGGTGCGGAAGTTGCCGAAGGCGTTCGCGGACAGCGTGTTGAGGTAGCCGGCCATGGCCAGCTTCGGCTCCGACTCCGGCGTGGCCGTCAGGTTGGGGATGCCGCCCTGGGAGACGACGAAAATCTGGCTCAACGCGAACGTCACACGCTGGCGGAGCTGATCCCTCCCCTGGATGGCATTCGTGAAGAACTGCGAGCTGATGTCACGCGTCTCCAGCGCGCCGGTGTAGGTGGAGCGGGCCGCGTTGACTTGCGCGGTGATGGCGTTGGTGATGCCCTGGGCCATCACGTACTCCACCGAGTCGATGGGCAGGGGGCTCGCTCCGGCCGCGAGCTTCGGTCCGAACGTGGCCTGCTCGAGGAACCGGATGGCATTGGCCTCCGAGGGAGTGCCCAGCGGCTCGGCGGCCTGCTCCTGCTGGCCGAGCACTTCGCTCTCCGCGACCTCCGGGGGACTGTCTTCCGGCGCGCAGGCAGTCGCGCACACGGCGATGGCGAGGGTGAGGCGTCGAATCATGGGGGACGTTCTCCTGGGCGGGACGGCGGCATTCGGGCAGCACCGGCAAACGCCCCGCCGAGAACACGTATATCAGATTAAGCAGATTAAACGCAAAACGCTGCTTTTACCGGCTCATGCCAGGATTGGCATGTGAGCGGGTATGGTTCGCGCCCATGGCCCGAGACGTGTTCATCACCAGCCTGGGGAAGTTCCTGCCGGGCGAGCCCATCACCAACGAGCAGATGGAGGCGTACCTCGGCAAGGTCCGGGGACGGCCCTCGCGGGCGCGCAGCCGCGTGCTCGCCCAGAACGGCATCACCCAGCGCCACTACGCCATCGACAAGGAGCAGCGGACGCGCTTCCGCAACTGGGAGCTGGCCGTCAACGCCATCCACGACGCGCTGGCGCGCTCGCCCATCACCCTGAACGAGATGGACCTGCTCGTCACCGCCACCACCCAGGGTGACTTGGTGCTGCCCGGCTTCGCCAGCCAGGTCCACCACGCGCTGGGTGGGCCCGCGTGTGAGGTCGCCTCGCTGCACGGCATCTGTTCTAGCGGCATGCAGGCGCTGCGCAACGCCACCCTCCAGGTCGCCTCGGGCGAAGCGGACCGCGCCGTCGTCTGCGCCAGCGAGCTGGTGAGCCGGCTGCTCAAGGCCAGCCACTACGAAGAGGTGGCAGGCGGCCCCAACGCCCTGCCCTTCGAAGCGGAGTTCCTGCGCTGGATGCTCTCCGACGGCGCGGGCGCCGCGGTGCTCCAGCCCACGCCCCACCCCACCCGGCCCAGCCTCAAGGTGGAGTGGATGGACATCCGCTCCCACGCCAACCGGCACGACCTGGGCATGTACGTGGGCGCCAACCGCGCGCCCGAGGGCGGCTTCGGCGACACCTGGCTCGACGCGCCCTCCGTCACCGAGGCCACCGCCGCCGGCGTCTTCAACATCAAGCAGGACATCCGCCGGCTGGAGTCCCTGGTGTCGCTGGGCGTGGACGGCTTCTTCGCGCTCGTGGACCAGGGCCGCATCCGCCCCGCGGAAATCGACTGGTGCCTCATCCACTACTCGTCCCACTACTTCAAGCAGCCCATCGTCAACCTGCTGGAGCGGGGCGGCGTGCGCATCCCCGAGGAGCGCTGGTTCACCAACCTCTCCACCCGGGGCAACACCGGCTGCGCGTCCATCTTCCTCATGCTCGAGGAGCTGGTGAACGAAGGCCGCGTCCGCCCGGGCGAGCGCATCTTCTGCATGGTGCCGGAGAGCGGCGGGTTCATCGCCTGCTACGCCATGCTCACCGTGGCGGCCCCCTCCCGCGCCGCCGTGGACACTCCCGTGTCCCAGGCCCCGGAGGATGCGGGGCCCCTGCCCCTGCCCGCCGCCGGTGGAGACCCGGTGCGCGAGAAGCTGGTCCGTGAGCTGACCCACGTCTGGGTGGACTTCGAGTCCCGGCTCCAGCAGGTCCCCATCCTCCAGAAGCTCCACCGCGGCGTCTTCACGCGGGAGGACTACCGGGAGCTGCTCATCAACCTGCGCCAGCAGGTGGTGGAGGGCTCACGGTGGATTGCGCGCGCGGCGTCCAGCATCACCGCGGAGCACCTGGCGCTGCGCTCGTCCTTCATCCGCCATGCCCGCGAGGAGCACCGCGACTACGAGATGCTGGAGCGGCACTACGTCTCCCTGGGCGGCGCGCACGAGGACATCACCCGCGCGCCGAAGAACATCGGCAGCGAGGCGCTGTCCGCGTGGATGTTCCACCGCGCGGGCCAGGAGAACCCCTTCGACTTGCTGGGCGCCATGTTCATCATCGAAGGGCTGGGCAGCCGCGTGGCGCGCAAGTGGGGCCTGGCCATCAAGGAACAGCTCGGCCTGGAGGAGGAGCAGGTGCGCTTCTTCACCTACCACGGGGAGAATGACGGCACGCACCTGGACCGGCTGGAGGGCGCGCTCGGCTCGGGCATCCTCACGCCGGAGCTGGCCGCGCGCGTCGTCAAGACGGCCAAGGTGACGGCGCGGCTGTACCTGCTGCAACTGGAGGAGCTGGGCAATGTCTGAGCCGTCCCCGGTGGACCCCGTCGCCCTGCTGAACGACGCGCCGCACGACCCCAGGGACCCCGACCCGTGGGTCGCCATGTTCCTGGACCGCAGTATCCCCATGCACGAGCGCGCCAAGGCCGAGCTGCTGGTGGACCAGCGCTCCCGCTCGCGTCAGTTCCTGCTGCCCGTCATCCGCCCCCTCGCGCGGATGTACATCGTCCTCTTCCAGTTGCTGAAGGTCTTCATCCCCAACCGCTTCACGTCCTCCAAGCTGCTGCACCGGCTGCTGGCCTGGGGACTCAAGACGTGGGTCAGCCCGGAGGCCAACTCGCTCATCCTGCGGCACTTCCACGTGGGCTCGGAGATTCTGGACTTCATCGCCCGGAACACCCCCGAGCTGGGCGTGCCCACCAGCCCCATCCGTCCGACGAATCTGGAGCACGTGAAGGACGAAATCTTCCTGAACCACGACCTCAACATCTACAACTTCGTCATCCGGTTGAACCGCGCGCTGCGCGAGCAGGGCAAGACACTCAGCCCGCCCGCGCGGCTCGACTTCAGCGGCATCTCCGACACGTTCCCCATCGAGCCGCTGCCCAACCGGTGGACCAACGTGTTGGATTTGCAATCCGCCATCGAAGTCTTCACGCCCGTGTATCAGCTCTTCCTCACGGACCGGGACTTCTGGCGCGCCAGCAACTCCCTGCAACTGGATGAGACCATCGCCATCTACGTGGCCACGCTGCTCCAGGCGCCCGGACTGGTGGCGCTGGTCAACAACCGCCACCCGTTGATTCCGCTCTCCACGATGCGCGCCGGCTTCCGGCTGCTGCTGCACGGCCTGTCCGCGGAGTCACTCCACGCCTTCCTGGTGGAGTGCAAGCACGGCCGGATGCCGCAGCTGGCGAAGCTGGTCTCCCCCGCGCTGCACGTCCAGCTTCCCGTCGTCACGGGCTGAGCGGCGGCGCGAGGGCGCTCACGCGGACCAGATGGCCTCCACGCGGGAGCGCACCTTGCGCCGCGTTTCCGCGTACCCGGGCAGCGCGCGCAGGGGCGTCAGCACCGGGCAACGGTCCATCCACTCCAGGTCGATGAGCGCCAGGTCCGCCGCCTGCTGGACGTAGCGCAGCGCCTCGGCGGGCGCGCCCCGGATGCACATCAACTCCGCCGCGAGCTGACACAGCATCGACGCGAAGCGCGTGTCCACCTGCCGGCTGAGCAGGCCATCCAGGATGGCCAGCGCGGACTCCACCGACACCTCGCCCAGCGCCATCGTGCAGTAGTTGGCCACGTGGAAGGCCATGTGACTCGGGTCTTCCTGCAACGCGGCCCGGCACTGGCGCACGTCGTCCAGGTCACCCTTCCAGGCCGACACCCGCATGCGGAGGATGAGGACCGGCATGTTCAGCAGGGGCTGGCTGCGCAGGCGCTCCATGCACCACTGGTAGGTCGCCTCATCGCCACGCAAGGCGCTGCAACGCGCCACCTCGACCAGGCAGATGGCCATGCCCGGCTCCAGCGCATACGCCAGCTTCAAGCGCGGCATGCCCTCATCCACGCGCCCCGCCTCGCATTGGAGGTTGCCGAGGAGCTGGAGCGCGGGCGCATAGGTCGGCGCCGCATCCAGCGCCGTGCGCAAGGCCACCACTGCGTCCCGCCAGCGGCCTTCCCGCGTGGCCATGATGGCCGTGGCCAGCTTCGTCTCCACGAGCTCCGGCGCCACCTGCCGGGCGAACTCCAGGCTCGTCCGCGCCAGCGCGGCCCAGTCGACGTTGTCGTTGTCTTGCAGCGTGTGCACAAAGCCCGCCCGCAGCATCGCCACCGCGTGGTGCGCCGCCGCGTGCGGGAAGTCAGGCACCGATTCGCGAAGCTGTTCGAGCGGCGTGATGACCTCGTCCTTCAGCTCGCGCGCCATCGAGAGCACGAACATCCGGGAGAGCACCTGCCGGTAGAGGGCCAGCGCATCCGCGGGCACCGTGGCGCGGTAGGCCAGGATGGTCAGCTCACCACGCAGGGCCTCCGCCAGCCGTTGGCCCAGCCGGTCCTGGAGCTGGAACGGGTCATCATCCGTGTCGTCAAAACGGCCGCTCCACAACTGCGTGCCCGACGCGCCCTCCACCAGCCGCAACGTCACGCGCACCGTCTTGCCCGCGGCCTGGAGCGAACCATCCACCACCAGCTCCACGCCCAGCTCACGCGCGGCGACGCGCGGGTCCCGCTCATGCCGGAAGCGCTCCGTGGCCCCGCTGCTCTGCACCCGGAGGCCTCGCGTCCTCGACAACACGTCGATGAGCGACTCCGTCACGCCGTCGCCCAGGAAGTCCTGCTCCTTTGAACCCATGAAGCGGAGCGGAAGCACCGCCAGCGACTGCTCTCCCGCGCGCAGCGGCGTCCGCGGTGTGGAGCGAGACACCATCGCGCCCGAGGACAGCGACACATGGCCAGAGCCGCTGAGCCCTGGCGTGGACGCGCCGTGGGTGCCCGTCGCGGGCGTCACGGACACCGAAACCTGGGAGGCGCCGCCGGACCTCGGCGTGGACGTGCCGTCACCGGCGGCGTGCCCTCGCGTCCCGGCATGCGTGCCATGGGAATGCTCGGGCTCCACCGGCTCGCCGACGGAGCCCAGCCACTGCCGCAGCGCATCCGCCACGCAAGCCGCGTCATGGGGACGACCGGACGGCTCCCGTGAGAGACACGCGAGCACCAGCTCCGCCAGCGCGTCCGGCACCGCCGCGAGCAGGCGAGGGTCTGGCGGCGGCTGCCGCAGACGCGCCACCGCCACGGCCATGGGCGAGTCACCCGCGAAAGGCGGCGTGCCCGTCAGCAACTGATAGAGCACCAGGCCCGTGGCATAGAGGTCGGCGCGAGCATCCACCTCGCCGCTCTCCAGTTGCTCGGGCGCCATGTACATGGGCGTGCCCACCAGGCCCTGCGTGCGAGAAGCCGCCTCGCCCGCCATCGCCCGGGCGATGCCGAAGTCGGTGAGCACCACGCGGCCCCGCGGCTCCACCAGCACGTTGGCCGGCTTCAAGTCCCGGTGCACGACGCCCGCCGCATGCGCCGCGGCCAGCCCTTCGCACAGCGCCAGCACCAGCCGCGCCGCGCGCGCCGGAGGCACCGCGCCCTCGCGCTCCATCAAGGACTGGAGGCTCTCGCCCTCCACGTACTCCATGGTCAGGTAGAGACGGCCCGCGTGCTCGCCCAGATCGAAGGTACGCGCCACGTGTCGGTGGGTGATGCGACGGGCCAGACGGACCTCGCGGCGGAAGCGCTCCAGCCACTCCGGCGCCGGCGAAGCGCCCAGCTCCAGCAGCTTCAACGCCACCACGTCGCCCACCAGCGTGTCCCGGGCGCGATACACCGCGCCCATGCCACCGCGACCGGCCAACGCCTCCAGGACGTAACGTCCCGCGAACTGCTCTTCCTCCGTCACGCCCGTGATGGCGACACGCGGCTGCGCGGAAAGCAGCGTCGCGTCGGACCCCTCGGGTGGCGCGCTCGGGTTTTTCTCCTCGGACACGGCCCGGAATCTACCTTGCTGTGACTCGGGACGCCCGGCATTCGAGAGGCGCCATGGATTCCCTGAATTTCACGCCGGAACTCAGCGCTCGGCCGGAGGCTTCGGCTTGTAGAGCGCGCACGCACGGACCGGCTGCGGCGGATACTTCTGGGGCAGCAGCGGGCAGAGGATGAAGGTGGTGGTCCGTGATTGGACGTAGCGAGGCGGCGCGGCACACCGGTGGCAGAGGCTGTCGAGGAACGGCAGCGATTCGGGAGGGGGCGTCGTCATGGCCTTCGGCCCCGGAGCATCGCACGAATCCCGGCGTGTGCCGCCCTACCCTCGCGCGCCATGGGGCTTCACTGCCGGTGGGTTGAGGACGGCGGGGATGATGTACTTCGGCACCAGGTCCTGGAAGCGGTACCACTGCGCGAAGTCCCCGTAGTTGGCGGCGGCGATCATCACCGTCAAATCCAGCTCCGGCACGACGATGACGAACTGACCGCCGTTCCCCTCGGCGGCGTATTCACGGTAGGTGCGGTCGCCCACCTTCATGTCGTGCAGGTGCCACGCGTAGCCATAGCCGTGGTCCTCGGAGAACTCGGCGTGCCGCTGGGTGGAGGCCGCCACCCAGCGCGGGCTCACCACCTGCCGCTGGTTCCAACGCCCGCCGGCGAGGAACAACTGCCCCAGCTTGAGGGCATCCCGGGGGCGCAGGTAGATGCCGCCGGCCAGGTAGCCCTCGCCATTGGGCATCAGGTTCATGTGGTAGTCGCGGATGTCCAGCGGCCGGGCGAAGCGCTGTTCGAAGAACTCCGGCAGCGGCGTCCCTGCCTGCTGCGCGACGATGGCGCCCAACAGGTTGATGCCCGCCGAGCAATACACCGCCTTCTTCCCGCCGGGCGCCTTCACCATGGGGAGCGCCAGCGTGTACCGGTACCAGTCCCGCTCCGAGCGCTGCGACTGCATCACGTCCTCGTTGCCGGGCGAGTCCCCATCGCCATCGTCGCAGTTCAGTCCCGAGGTCATCGTCAGCAGGTGCTCGACGGTGAGCTGCTGCTTGCGCGCGTCATTCTGGAACTGCGCCGCGTAGCGCGGCAGCAACCGGGCCACGGGCGTCTGCACATCGGCGCCCTTCTTCTGCTCCAGCGCGATGCCCAGCAGCACGGACGCCAACGTCTTGCCCGCCGAGCGCGTGTCGTGGACCCGGTGCCGGCCGTATCCGTGGAAGTACTCCTCCACCACGAGCTTTCCATTCCGCGCAATCAGCAGCGCCTGGATGTACGGCGCGTGTACGTCCTCCGCGGTGGCGCGCTGGATGGACTCCACCAGCTCCGCGATGGGCTTCGGGTCCAGCTTCACGCTCTCCAGGGACGCCGTCTTCCAGCCGTCATCGGCGGGCACGGGCGGCCTGTAGGCGTAGGCCAATGCGCCGGGCGTGCGAGGGTGGAAGGCCGGCGCGCTGAGCGCGTCACGGCGGGAGAACTCGAACTGGCCGATGCCCTGGATGCGCAGCGAGATGTTGCCCGTCTCCTCGTCGAAGAAGCCGCGGAGCGCGTCGTTCTTCCGCCGCGTGTTGTTGAAGGTCAGGTCGTTGCCCTGGACCTCCACCGAGAAGGGACGGCGCAGCCCGAAGTTGAACTCGGGGTTGCGGATGAAGCCGGACAGCGCGCCCTCGGGTCCCCGCTGGATGCGCAGGTACATGGAGCTCGTATCGTCCAGCGGCGTGACGTGCCCTTCCCACACGCGAGCGCTGCTGGCGCGAAGCCGCAGGGGCGTCGCATACGCCGCGCTCAGCGTCATGCCGGGCGGCTGAATCCAGAACCCCTCGAGCGACTTCTCATCCGAGGACAGCCGGCCCCGGAACTCACCGTGTCCGCCCGGCAACGTGAAGGTGACGGCGTCTCCGGTGCGCGTCGCGGCGGCGTCGAAGCCGGACACCTGGACCCGCCACTCCGGCTGACGCCCGTCCACGACGATGGCGCCGCGAACCTTCGGACCGAAGTGCGTCTCGTTACCCCAGAGCCCGGGCAGTTGCTCCGCCAGCGGTGACGGCGTGGGGGCCTGGGCTTGGGAGGACAGCGGGACCAACACCGACACGAGCGAGGCGCAGACGAGGGCGAAGGGACGCATGCCCACGGTGTACGAGCGGCCATTCAGGCGATTGCATGGCCGCTCGCGGAAAAGGCCTTAGTCGCGCAATTCGAGCCACACGGGCGCGTGGTCCGAGGGCTGCTTGCCCTTGCGCTCCTCGCGGTCCACGTCCACCACCGTCAGCCGCTCGGCGAGCGGGGCCGTGACGTAGAGGTGGTCGATGCGCAGGCCCAGGTTCTTCGGGAAGCCGAGCATGCGGTAGTCCCACCAGGTGAATTTCTGCACGCCGGGGTGCAGCTTGCGGAAGGCATCCGACAGCCCGAAGGCGCCCAGGTGCTGGAGCGCGTCCCGCTCCTTCAGCGTGAAGAGCGTCTGGCCCTCCCACAGCTTCGGGTCGTAGGTGTCGATGTCTTCCGGCGCCACGTTCCAGTCGCCGCCCAGCACCAGGGGCTCGTCGGGCTTGTGCCGCGCGTCCAGGTAGCGCCGCAGCCGGCCGTACCACTCCAGCTTGTACTGGTACTGCGGCGAGTCCACCGACTGGCCATTGGGCGCGTACGCGCTCACCACGCGGACGCCGTTCACCGTGGCGGCGATGAGGCGCGCGTGCGAGTCATCCACGCCGTCGGACAGCCCCTTCACCACGTCCTTCGGCTCCTCCTTCGCGAGGATGGCGACGCCGTTGTAGGTCTTCTGCCCGTGGACCGCGGCGTGGTAGCCCAGCTCGCGCACGGCCTCCATGGGGAAGTCCTCGTCCACGCACTTGAGCTCCTGCAGGCAGAGGACATCCGGCTGGGCCTTCTTCAACCAGGCGAGCAGCCGCTCCTGCCGGGCCCGCACCGAGTTCACGTTCCAGGTGGCGATCTTCATCGCGCGGACCGTCGCATGCCGCCCGCGCCCGCCGCCATGCTTTTCCCCGGCCCTGTGGCCAGGGGGCCACACACGCCGCTTCGCCCCTCTGGGGGCGTGCGTGGCACGCCAGTCGCAATGACGCCGGGTGGGAGACCGGCTTACGGCTCCCCGGAGTCCCCTTTCCGGGCGCTCCGCCAGCAGTCGGGGTCGCCGCCATGCGCCAGAACACCACGAAGCCCACGCTCCTCGCCGGACTCCACGTGCCGACCGTCCTGCGGCGCGCGCTGGTGCCCGCGGGCCTCGTCGCGCTCGGGCTGGTCCTGGCCTGGGCCGACGCGCCGCTGCCTCCGGTGCTCACCACGTGGCTCGACGCGGAGCAGCAGACGACGTCCGACGCAGCCGGCCCCGCATCGTCTTCGCTGTGTCCGCTCCTGAGTCGGAGGCGCGCGGGACGTGGGGTGTCCGCGCCACGCCGCACGAGGCGGGCTTCGAGCCCGAGGCCACCACCGCCGGCCTGGACGTTGCTCCCGCAGTGGCGTCGCCCCAGGGTGCCTTCCGGACAGCGACACCGCGCCGCGCGCGTCCGCCGAGCCGGGTACGGGAGGTGTGGACATCGCGCCGGATGCGACGCTCGCGCTGCCCCATGCGCATGGCCGCCGCGTGGACCACCTGAGCCGGGCCCACCTGCTGCGCGACTGGGACGACCTCGCGGGCGCCCTCACCGAGTGCCGCCGCGCGATTCATGACGCCCCCGAGGACGTGGCCGCCGTGGCGCTGGCCGCGGAGCTCGCCGCGGTCACCGGGCAGATGGACCTGGCCGTGCGAGCCCAGGCCCAGCTCGGCCGCCTGCTCCCCCTGGATGCTCGCCCCCTGGTGCGGCAGGCCCGGCTGCTGGTGTCCCTGGGCCGTCACGCCGAAGCGGTGGAAGCGGGCGAGGAAGCCGTGGTGCGCGACCCCGAATACGTGGAGGCCTACCAGGTGCTCGGGCGCGCGCACCTGGCGCGGGGTGAGCTGGCGAAGGCGATGCTGCGCTTCCAACAGGTCGTGCACCTCCACCCCGAGCATGGCTACGCCCTCAACAACCTGGGCCTCACCTACCTGCGCGCGGGAGAGAGCCAGAAGGCGGCGGACGTGCTGGCCCGGGCGGCGGAGCTGCTCCCGCACGTGGCCTACGTGCACAACAACCTGGGCGTGGCCTACGAGCGGCTGGGACAGGTGGAGGAGGCCCGCGTCGCCTACGCCGCCGCCATGCACCTGTCACCCCGCTACGTCCAGGCCCGCGTCAACGCGGACCGGATGCGGCGCATGGCCCACGCGGACGTGGCGGGCGCCCAGACGCAGCGTGGGCAGGCCCGCCCCACCCGGGGTGAGACGCCCGCTCCCCGGTAGCGCCTTCCTGCCTGGAGGGCCCGCGCCGGGCAGGCCTCCAGAGCGGTTCCCGTTCGGTGTGCCCCGGTCTAACCTGCGGACTTCCTTTCCAGCGCAATGACCACGGCTCCCGAGATGCCCTCTTCGCCCGAAACCTCCACACCCACTCCCCCCGCGCCGCCCTCGCGCCCGGGGTTCGGTGCCCGGCTCTGGCGCTGGACGAAGCGGCTGCTCATCACCGGCCTCGTGTGCCTGGTGCTCGGCGCCATCACCGTGGCGGGTGGCTACATGTATTACAGCCAGGACCTGCCCTCCGTGGACGCGCTTCGCAACTACCAGCCGCCGCAGGTCACCAAGGTGACGTGTGGTGACGGCAGCCTCTGCGCCGAGTTCGCGCATGAGCGGCGCACGTTGATTCGCGTGGAGGATTTGCCGCCGCACGTCCGCAACGCCTTCCTGGCCGCCGAGGACGCGGACTTCTACAAGCACGAGGGCCTGGACTTCTTCGGCATCACCCGCGCGGCCATCAAGAACCTCATCCCCAACAGCCGCAAGTCCGGCGCGTCCACCATCACCCAGCAGGTGGTGAAGAACCTGCTGCTGACCCCCGAGCGAAAGTTCTCCCGCAAGGCGCGCGAGTGGATTCTCACGCCGCGCGTGGAGGAGGCGCTCACCAAGGACCAGATTCTCTCGCTCTACATCAACCAGTCCTACTACGGGCAGCGCCGCTACGGCCTGGAGGAGGCCGCCCTCTTCTACTTCGGCAAACACGCCAAGGAGTTGAACGTGGGCGAGGCCTCGGTGCTCGCGGGCACGGTGCAGAGCCCTCACCGCATCAACCCGGTGACGAACATCACGCGGGCGAAGTCGCGTCAGCGCTACGTGCTGGACCAGATGGCGCGCAACGGCTTCGTGTCCGCGGACGTCGCGGAGGCGGAGAAGGAGAAGCCCATCGTCCTGGCGCCTCGGCGCGGCAAGGCCGTGGGGCCGTACTACACGGAGGAGATTCGCCGCACCCTCATCGCCCGCTACGGCGAACAGGCGGTGATGGAGGGCGGGCTGCGCGTGGATATCGCCATGCTGCCCAAGCTCCAGTTCGCGGCCGAGCAGGCGGTGAGAGACGGACTGGAGGCGGTGGACCGTCGCCAGGGCTACCGCGGTCCTCGAGGGACGTTGGAGAAGGGGCAGTGGGAGCGCTACCGGGCGCTCATCGCCACGCGCATCGAGGAGGCGGGGCGCCGGCAGAAGGACCAGGGTTACGTCGCGGACCTGTCGCCGCTGGCCAAGGCGGAGAAGGAAGAGCCGAAGTCGCCTGAAGCGGCGGGAGCGCCGGTGGCCCCGCTGGAGGAGGAAGGCACCGAGGAGCAGCGCCCGGACCTGGCGCCCGACGACGAGGCGCCGCTCTCCCCGGACCAACTCCTGACGCAGTCGGTGCGCCTCAAGCCCATGGAGGAGGGCCTGCGCCTCACCGGCTACGTCATGCTCGTGGATGACAAGCGCAACGTGGCGCGCGTGGACCTGGTGGGCCGCACCGCCGAGGTGCCCTTCGCGTCCGTCACCTGGGCCCGTCAGAAGGGCAAGGGCGCGCCGAAGAAGATTTCCGACGTCTTCACCGAGGGCGAGCTCGTCTTCGTGCGCGTGCTCAAGGCGCCGCCCGCGCCGGCCTTCGTGGAGGCGACGCTGGACCAGGTGCCCGAGGTGCAGGGTGGGCTGGTGGTCATCCGTCCGGAGAACCGGCACGTGGTGGCGCTGGTGGGCGGCTACGATGCGGAGCGCTCGTCCTTCAACCGCGCCACCCAGGCGAAGCGGCAGCCGGGCTCATCGTTCAAGCCTTTCCTCTATGCCGCCGCCATGGGCAGCGGGCGGTACACGCCGCTGTCCAAGGTCAATGACGCCCCCGAGGCCGTGCGCGACCCGTACACGGGCAAGACGTGGAAGCCGCAGAACTACGACCGCCAGTTCCAGGGGCCGATGACGCTGCGCGAGGCGCTGACCAAGTCGAAGAACACGGTGTCCGTGCGACTCATCGAGGCGCTCACCCCGGCCACCACCATCGACTTCGCGCGCCGCGCCGGCATCCACTCGCCGCTGCCGGAGAACCTCACGCTGGCGCTGGGCACGGGTGAAGTCACGATGCTGGAGGCCGCCAACGCCTACGCCACGCTCCAGGCCAGCGGCCGTTACGCGGAGCCGCTGATGCTGCTGCGCGTGCGCGACGCGCGCGGCAAGGTGCTGGAGGAGCACCAGCCGGCCTTCGAGGAGACGCTGCCGCCCGCGGTGGCCTACCTCACCACGTCGCTGATGCGCAGCGTGGTGGAGGACGGCTCGGGCCGGGCCGTGCTCGCGCTGGAGCGCCCCGCCGCCGGCAAGACGGGCACCACGCAGCAGTCCCGTGACACGTGGTTCTCTGGGTACACCGCGGACTGGGTGGCCAGCGCGTGGGTGGGCTTCGACAACAACGCGCCGCTGGGCGGCAGCGAGACGGGTGGCCGCGCCGCGCTGCCCATCTGGCTCCAGTTCATGCGCGTGGCCCACGAAGGGCTGCCCACGCGGGAGTTCGAGGTACCCCCTGGCGTCGTGCAGGTGCGGATCGACCCCATCAGCGGGCTGCTGGCGGGTAACTCCGTCCCGGGCCGGCTGGAGCCCTTCCTCGAAGGCACGCAGCCCACCGCGGAAGCGCCGCCGCCGGGGCAGGTGACCACCGACCAGTTCTTCCTCGACGAAGGCAACAGGCGGGGTTTGTGAGCGGCTCCCGAGCCTTGCTGCTGGCCCCGGTGCTGGCCGCGCTCCTGGCGCGAGCTGCGCCCGCGGCCTCCGACACCTCCGCCATTCCCCGGCTGGCCCGGCAGGTGACGGGGGCCGTGCGCGCGCAGCGAGGTGTGGAGGCCCCCGTGGCGGTGAATGTCACGGGTGGCTCGGCCGAGCTTCGCCGGGCGGTGAGCACGATGCTCGCCGCTCAGTTGTCCTCCGCGGGCCTGGCGCCCGTGGTGCTGGATGCGCCCACGGCCGACGCCGCCGAGACGCTGGCGCGCGAGCAGGGCGCCCGGACGCTGGTGCGGCTCTCGCTGGATGTGGAGGGCGGTGAGCTTCGCGCCCGGGGCGACGTGCTCGGCACCTGGGTGAACTTCTGGTCCGGCCGCACGCCCACGCGTCCGCCCAAGCCCGCCGCCACGTTGGTGGAGTCGGTTCCGGCGGACGCGGCGGTGCTGGCGCTCGCGCTGGAAGGAGGAGGCACCTCGCCCACGGCGCCCCCGGACACGGGCCCGCAAGGCATCCGATTGCTGGGCGTCACCCTGGCGCGGCTGGAGCAGCCGCTGGCGGCGCTCGCCGCGGGAGACCTGGACGGCGATGGACGCGACGAGGTCGTGGCCCTCACGGAGCAGGACGTCTCCGTCTTCGACGCCGAGGGCCGGCTCGTCGCGCGCCGGGAGCTGGCCGACCTGCCCACAGCGAACGCCACCACCCGGGAGCCGTTCGGCGCGATGGCCATCCTGTCGGGCCCTCCCCGCCTGGCCGCGTGGAGCACGCGCCATGCGCACGGTGAGCTGCTGGTGCTGGACAAGGGCCGCGCCAGCTTGCGCGCGGTGGGGACGTTGGACATGGCGCCCCTGGGTGCCACCGAGCGGGGCACCTTCGTCCCGGGGCAGACGGCCTTCGCGCCCACCGTGAAGCTGGCGGAAGGCCGCGCGCTGACGGTGCCCGCGCCCTTCACCACCGCGAGCATGGACTCGCAGCGGTTGCTGTTCGTCCACCCGGATGGCACCGCGGCCTTCTACGCGCACGCGGGCGCGGCACCAGCACGGTGGACGAACCTGGGCGCGGGCAGCGCGCTGGGCGACCTGGACGGGGACGGCGTGCCGGAGCTCATCACCACCTCGCCTCAATTGTCGCCCGCTCCCGATGTGCTGCGCGTGCATGGCACCACCGAGGATGACCCCGGCACGCATGAGCCACTGTGGCAGGGCGCCCTGCCCGCAGGCCGCGCGCTGTACGTGGTGACGGCCCGGCTGGACGGCGACAAGCGCCGCGAGGTCATCGTGGGCCTCTGGAAGCCGGACGGCACCAGTGAACTGTTCCTCCTGCGCCAGGGGACACCATGAGTCTCCGCTCCACCCTCGCCTGCGTCGCGCTGCTCGCGTCCGCGTCCACACAGGCCGCCGGCCGTCCTCGCTACGGCGGTGAGCTGCGCGTCGCCCATGACGGCCCGCCCGAAGTGGCCGAGCCCGCGCTCGCCGACACGCCGCTGGAAGCCACGCTGCTGAGCCTGTTGTCCCAGCCCGTCTGCCGGGCCACGCGGGAGGGCGGCTTCGCCCCCGCGCTCGCTCGGGAGCTGTCGCGTCCCACGCCCCAATCCCTGCGCATCACCCTGCCCAACGCCGCGTCCGCCAATGCGCTCGCGCGGGCGTGGATGCGGCTGGCCAGCCCCGAGGGCGCCTCCCCCTACCGGGCCCTCTTCCATTCGCTGCGCGGCGAGGCGCGGCAATTGTCGCCCCGAGGCGCCACCCTGGAGCTGACGCTGGCCTACCCCTGGCCGGACCTGGAGCGCGCCTTGTGCCACCCGGCGCTGGCGCCCCCCGTCTCCGCCTCACCCCTGGGTCCCTTCACCGCCGCTGGGCGCGGAGCCCTGGAGGCCCAGACGGCGTGGCCCCAGGGCGCCCGTACCTGGACCGGCTGCTGCTCACCGCCACGGACCAACGCGGCCTCTCCCGGCTGTGGTCCTCCCGGCAGGTCCAGTTGGAGCTGGGCGTCGCGTCGGAGACGGACACCACCGCTGGCGCGCCGCTCTACGCCACGTTCCTGGCCTTCTCTCCCCGGCGCCTGCCACCGGACTTCCGGCAAGCCGTGGAGAGCGCCATCGACCGCGAGGACCTGACGCGCCTCTTCGTCCAGGCGCCCGCGCAGCCCATGCCGCACCTGCTGCCGCCCGCCCTGCTGGACGCGCCCGCCCGCCCTCGTCCCTCCGCGCCGCCAGTGAGCCCCGCGCGGACGGTGACGCTGCGCTACGACGCGTCCGTGGAGGACCAGCGCGCGGTGGCGGAGCGCATCCAGGTGAAGCTGCACCAGCGCGGCTACACCGTGGCGCTGGAGGCGCTCCCCCGCGCGGCCCTGCGCGCCCGCTGGGCCCAGGGAGACTTCGAGTTGATGCTCCACGCGCTGCTGCTCCCCCCCTGTCCCCGGTCCCGCGCTGGCGGTGGTGCTGGACGCGGGCGGGCGCAAGGACCTGCTGGGCGTGGAGCTGCCCGCCATCGGCGCGCTCCCCACCGCCGCGGCGCGGGATGCGCGGGCGCGTGAGCGAGCCCAGGCCCTGGCCGCGTCCGTGCCCCTGGTCCCCCTCTATGCGCAGGGGCTGGGAATGCGCTTCGCTCCCGACGTGGGCGGGGTGATGATGGACGCTCAAGGCCTTCCCTGGCTGGACGGACTGCACCTGCCGCCGTCCGAGGGAACGGCGCTGGGAGGACGTCCTTGAGGAGACCGGCATGCGCTTGAGGACGCGGCTGGCGCTCGCCTTCGCCCTGCTGGCCGTGGTTCCGCTCGCGGTCGTCGTGCCCCCCACCCTCACCCGCTTGCGCGACACGCTGTCGCGCGAGCTGGACGCGCGCATGGAGGCCGCCACCGCCTCCGCGCAGGAGTCCCTGGAGCGCTCCGGCGCCACCGCCCGCCGCGCGGTGGAGGAGCTGGTGGACAGCACCATCATGGAGGACCTCGCCCGTGAGGCCCGCGAGCGCCCCACCCGCGCCATCCAGGCCGGCACCGCCGAGGGCCTGATGAAGAGCCGCGGCCTGAGCGTGCTGACCCTCTTCGACCGCGACGGCACGGTGCTCTCCTCCGGCCACCTGCCCGCGCGCCGGGGAGACCCGGACCCCGTCCTCTTCGCCGTCACCCGGCAGAAATCCACGCGGCCCGTGCCGGTGCTCGTGGAGGTGCGCACGGCCTCGGGCCTCCGGCAGCTTCCGGCGCTCGTCACCGCGCGCCCGGTGGACTTCGGGGACTTGAGGCTGTGGGCCGTGGGCGGCGTGCTTCTGGACGAAGGCCTGGCGCAGCACCTGGCCCGGCTCACGCAGACGCAGGTGACGCTGCTGGCGGGTGACTCGGCCCTGGCCAGCGCGGGCACCGCGGAGCCTCCCACGGTGACGAAGTCGCTGCCGCTGGGAGATGCGGCCACGGTGCGGCTCGTCTTCAGCCGCGCGGCCGCGCGCGAGGCGGAACAGGGCGTCATGCGCGCCTTCCTCCTGTTGGCGGCGCTGGGCGGCACCTTCGCGGTGCTGCTGGGCCTGCTGGTGTCGCGGTGGATGACGCGGCCGGTGGAGGCCCTCACCGAGGGCGCCCGGCGCGTGGCGGAAGGCGCGCTGGAGTCCCAGGTGACGGTGGAGGCCAGCGGCGAAGTGGGCGAGCTGGTGCGGACGTTCAACCGCATGACGTCCGAGCTCAAGGCCACCACGGAGCGGCTGATGGCCAGTGAGCGCATCGCCGCGTGGCAGGAGGTGGCGCGGCGGCTGGCGCACGAAATCAAGAACCCGCTGACGCCCATCCGCATGTCACTGGAGACGCTCCAGGCCGCGCAGGAGGCGAAGCACCCGCGCTTCCCGGAGATGTTCAAGGAGAGCGCGGGCGTGGTGCTGGAAGAGGTGGACCGGCTGCGCCGCATCGTCGACGAGTTCAGCCACTTCGCTCGGATGCCCAAGCCCCAACTGGCCCCCGTGGACCTGGGCGAACTGGCGCAGAGCGTGCTGGCGCTGTACGCCACGCCGCCGCCCGGCATCCAGATTCTGCCCACGCTCCAGACGGGCGTGGTGGCGCGAGTGGACCGCGACCAGCTCACCCAGGTGCTGGTGAACCTGGTGAAGAACGCCGAGGAGGCCATGGCGTCCACCGGGGGCACCCTGCGCGTGCGCGTGCGCTCCACCGAGGCGGACGCCATCGTCGAGGTGGAGGACAGCGGCCCCGGCATCCCCCTGGAGCACCGCGCGCGCGTCTTCGAGCCCTACTTCACCACCAAGGACGGCGGCACGGGCCTGGGCCTGGCCATCGCCGCGCGCATCCTCCAGGAGCACGGCGGCAAGCTGGACGTGGGCGGAGAGCCCGGCCAGGGCGCGCGCTTCAGCCTGGTGCTGCCTCGCGCGGCCTGACTCAGGCGCCGCGCTCCGCGAAGCGGACGTGGACCAGCGAGGGCACGCGCTCCTTCAGCCAGGGCACGTGATTGACGAAGTTATAGGCGAAGCGATGAATCCCTCGTGGGAATGAGAAGGGCTGGAACGCCACGCGGGTGACGCGCGGCTCCCACCGCTTCAAGGTCGCCTCCACCTCGTCGCGATTGATGCCCCAGGGCATCGGCGGCACCTGATACGCCCTCGTCCGGTGCAGGCCCTTGAGCGTCCGCGCCGAGAACCACCGGGGAATCGTGTCGAAGAGCACCTCGGCGCCGGGGAAGCGCTCCGCGATGTCCACGAAGAGCCGACGGACGGCGTCCTCCTCGAAGTACATGAACAGGCCCTGGGCGATGATGAACACGCCCTTGCTCGCGTCCACCTGGTCCATCCACGCGCGGTCCAGGGCGCTCGCCGGAAAGTGCCGCAGCCGCTCGTTCGGCGTGAGGAAGCGCTCCCGGATGGCCACCGCCTCCGGCAGGTCCACGCTCAGCCAGCGAAGCTGCCCGTTGTCCAGCCGCTGCGCCTGCGTCTCCAGGCCCTCCCCCAACGACACCACGAAGCCGTCCGGATGCGTGGCCAGCCATGCGCGGATGGTGCGGTCCGTCTCCACCGCCCGAATCGCGTGGGACGGCTCCGCGCGGCCAAACGACTTCTCGAAGTCGTAGTCGATGGCGTCGTAGATGCGCACCACCTCCGCGTCCTTCAGGATGCCGTCCGGCCGCTTCGCCTCCCCCGCCCGGTTGTGCAACGTCCAGAGCATCGTCTCCGGAATCCCCGTGAGGTTCGGCACGTACCGCGTCTGCATCTTCGTCCTCCTGGCAGGTCGCCCGGCCCGATATCGATATTGACAACCAACATCAATGTCATCACGCCCGCCAGGGGAAGAACCCACGGGTGCCTCAGTGCGCCGCCGACTTGGAGAACACGTTGATGACGATGACGCCCGCCAGGATGAGCCCGATGCCCACGAGCGCGGGGACGTCCAAGCGCTGGTTGTGGAGCAGCCACGCCACGCCGGAGATGAGCACGATGCCCGCGCCGGACCAGATGGCGTAGGCGACACCCGTGGGGATGGTCCGCAGCGCGAAGGACAGGCAGAAGAAGGCCACGCCGTAGCCCAGCACCACGAGGACGGAGGGCCCCAGGCGCGTGAAGCCGTTGGAGCTCTTGAGCGCCGAGGTCGCCACCACCTCGGCCACGATGGCAATCGCCAGATAGACAGCGTTGTGCATGAACCTCCTCCGCCGGCCTCTATAACCACCGGCGCTGAAGGCGGCCCGCGCGAACGCCCGCAACAAAAAGGCCCGCGGTCTCTCTGGGAGACCACGGGCCTTCGGGGCTTGGAGCCGCTCGCGGCCTCAGTCCTTGACGGGCGTGGCCTTGAGGGCCGCCTTGCCTTCCTTCACGTAGACCTGGAAGCGCACCGTCTTGCACGCGTACTTCTGGACGAGCTGTTCCTTGTTCTTGCGGAGCTTCTGCACGAACTTGTCGTACGTCAGGCCGTCCGCCGCCTCGCCGCACCGCTCGCGGGTGGTGAGGAACTCACGGAAGACCTCCTGGAAGTGCTGCTCGTCGGTGAGCGCCACCGCGGAGTTGCCCGCCCCCGGCAGCGGAATCGCGGCCTGCGCTGCGGGGCGAGGCGCCGGCATGGGGATGGCGTCGGACGTCGGGGGCCGCACGCTCGCCTGGAGCAACTCGCGCGGAATCGCCGCCACGCGCGTCGTCTCCGGGCTGTCCGGGGCCGCCTGCGAAGCCGCCAGGGCGAACGGGTCCGCCGCCTGCTGGAGCGAGTACGCCGCCGTGG
>JBKGHI010000499.1:0-2662 GCA_046520405.1 Myxococcus sp. 1LA | reverse complement strand
CGCTCCGGCCGCGAGCGCCGCGGTGGGGCTGCCCGTCTCCGACATCCGGAGCAGCCGCCCGCGCGCCGCGTCTTCATCGTGCGCGGCGGCGGCGCCCTCGCGCGTGAAGAGGATGAAGGCCATGGCGGGGCGCTTGGAGGATTCGCGCATGGCGAACTGGATGCCGTCGAGGTTCCAGCCCTTCGCGGTCCACTCGTTGAGGGTACGCTCCAGGGCGCCTTCGTCCACGGTGGACAGCTCCACCACTTTGTACTGCAAGGGTCCTGGGGAGGTGACACGGACCGCGCGACCGGCGCCGGACCGCTTCTTCGCGGTGCGCCGGCGTTGGGGCGGGGGCTTCTGGGACTTTCGTCCAGGCCGCTTTGGGGTTGGCATCGTGCGACGCACATTTGGACGCAACGCGCGCGGCGGATCAAGCGTCAACCCGCCGCGAGTCCGCCCGGCTGTTGCCTACAGGAGCTTCGCCGCCTCCAGGGCGTGGTAGGTGATGATGAGGTCGGAGCCGGCGCGCTTCATGGACGTGAGCGTCTCCAGCATCACCCGCTCGTAGTCAATCCAACCGTTCTGCCCGGCGGCCTTGAGCATCGAGTACTCGCCGGAGACGTTGTAGGAGACGACGGGCAGCTCCCACCGCTCGCGGACCGCCCGGATGACATCCAGGTAGGCGAGCGCGGGCTTCACCATGATCAGGTCCGCGCCCTCCTCCACATCCAGCGCCACCTCCTTGAGGGCCTCCCGGACGTTGCCGGGGTCCATCTGGTAGCCCCGGCGGTCACCGGAGGACGGGGTGTTCTGCGCGGCCTCGCGGAAGGGCCCGTAGTAACCGGACGCGAACTTGGCCGAGTACGCCATGATGGGCAGCTCGCCGAAGCCCGTCTCATCCAGCGCGGCGCGGATGGCGGCCACGCGGCCGTCCATCATGTCCGACGGGGCGATGATGTCCGCGCCCGCCTTCGCGCAGCTCACGGACATCTTGGCCAGCAGCGGCAGCGTGGCGTCATTGACGACGTGGCCCCCCTCCAGCACGCCGCAGTGGCCGTGGTCCGTGAACTCGCAGAGGCAGATGTCGACGACGACCTGGAGGTCCGGCTCGGCCGCCTTGATCTCCCGGATGGCGCGCTGGACGATTCCGTCGTCAGCGTAGGCCTGGGAGCCTTGGGCATCCTTGTGGTTCGGGATGCCGAACAGGAGGACGGCGGGCACGCCCAGCTTGCGGGCCAGCCGGGCCTCGGCGACGACGTGCTCCAGGGACAGGTTGAAGATCCCCGGCATGGAGACGATGGGACGGCGCACGTCCCGGCCTTCCACGACGAAGAGGGGGTAGATGAAGTCGCCTGGGTCGAGGCGCGTCTCACGCACCATGTCGCGCAAGACGGCGTTGCGGCGCAGGCGGCGGGGTCGGTGGATGGGATAGGCCATGGCGGTCGCCGGTATAAACCGGCGGCGCCGCGGCTTCATCGTTTCCGGTCCCCTGCCCGGCTGCTCAGCCTGCGACGAGCCTCCAGCTCCGCTGATGGTTCCGCTGCTCCCGCGCGTGCCGCTGGGCGCGGCGCTCGGCGATGTCCGCTTCGTGCAAGGCGCGGGCGTAGCGCACGCGTGCCGCCTCCGTCCCCGTCGTCAGGTCCTGATCGGCCTGCTCCAGCTCGCGACGGGCATCCAGCAGCTGCTGTTCGATGCGGTCCTCGTACGTCATGTCCGATTCTCCTCGGCGCTTGGGTCCGCGGGCGGCCAGTGCATGGGCCGGACCGTGGAGCCCCAAGGAATCTGGAAGGCGCCAAGTCCGCGGAACGACGAGCTACCGCGGCGCGGCAGGCACAGCAGGCGTGCGAAGTGGCTTTCCCACGGGCGCGAACGAGGCGCCGCAGGGAGGCGCCACCCGACCGTTCCGCCCGTCCGGACGACCGCCCGGCAACCCGACGCAATGGATGGACGGCCCGGTCGTCTACATTCCCGACCGTGACAAGCCAGGGACCAGCCATCGAAGTGCGGGGTTTGCGGAAGACGTACCACCGGGCCTTCCGGAAGGGAGGCAGCGAGGCCCTCCGGGGAATGGACCTGACGGTGCCGGAGGGCAGCGCCTTCGGGCTCATCGGCCCCAACGGTGCGGGCAAGACGACCTTCATCAAGAGCATCCTCGGCATCGTCCAGCCCACGGAGGGCACGGTGCGGGTGCTGGGGGGCTCGCCCGAGGACCCCCGCATCCGCGCCCGCATCGGCTACCTGCCCGAGCGCCTGCACCTGCCCGGCACCTGGACGGCGCCCGCCTTCCTGGCGACGGTGACGCGGCTGAAGGGCCTCCCCGTGGACCCCGCGGTGAACCTGCGCCTCCTGGAGCGCGTGGGCCTGGCGGACGCGGTGGGCCGGCGCATCGGCGGGTACTCCAAGGGCATGCGCCAGCGGCTGGGCCTGGCCGCGGCGCTGGTGGGCACCCCTTCCCTGCTGGTGCTGGACGAGCCCACGGACGGCATCGACCCCATGGGGCGCATGGAGGTGCGGCGCATCCTCCAGGAAGAGGTGCAGCGCGGGACGACGCTGTTCCTCAACTCGCACCTGCTGGCGGAGACGGAGCGAATCTGCAATCGGGTCGCCATCCTCGCGGGAGGCCGCGTGGTGCGCGAGGGCCGGCTGGAGGACCTGGCGCGCGGCGGCGTGCGGTGGCTGG
>JBKGHI010000498.1:0-2664 GCA_046520405.1 Myxococcus sp. 1LA | reverse complement strand
CTCGCGAGCGAGGGGCAGCGCTACGCGGCCATCGTCGAGTCCCTGCGGCGCGAGCTGTCCGAGTCCTATCTCCAGCGCCGCATGTCCATCGCCGAGGTGTCCTTCCTCCTCGGCTACGCGGACCCGGTGGCGTTCCACCGCGCCTTCAAGCGCTGGTGGGGCGTGAGTCCGGAGGGGCTCCGGCGGGAGCGGCTCCAGGCGCCACGCTGAGCCTGGAGCGCGGTCCGCGCGGGTACCTCACGCGCCTCACGCCCGTCCTCCGGCCGCGCGCGGGCCAGCCGCTTCTGGATGGCCAGGAACAGCGCCTCGTGCGTGGCGGGGGAGGCCAGCGCCACGTCGCCACCGGCCTGGCCGAACGCGCCCACCGCCTCGCGCAGCGCCTCCCGCGCGGACATGGCGAGCATCAGCGGCGGCTCGCCCACGGCCTTGCTGCCGTGGATGGTGTTGTGCTGGTGCGCCCGCTTCAGCAGCCGCACCCGGAAGTCGATGGGCGCGTCGCTGAAGGCCGGCACCGCGTAGGTGCTGGCGGAGTGCGTGAGCAGCCGGCCATTCGCGTCCCAGCGCAGCTCCTCGCCCGTGAGCCAGCCCAGGCCCTGGACGAAGCCGCCTTCAATCTGCCCGCGGTCCACGGCGGGGTTGAGCGAGTCACCCACGTCCTCCAGCAGGTCCACGCGCAGCACGCGCTTGACGCCCGTGTGGCCGTCCACCTCCACCTCGCACACCGCCGCGCCGTAGGCGAAGTACAGGAAGGGGCGGCCGCGGCCCTTGGCCTTGTCGTAGCCGATGCCTGGCGTCTGGTAGTAGCCGGTGGCGGACAGCCCCACCCGGGACAGGTACGCCGCCTCCACCACGTCCGCGAAGGGCAGGGCGACCTCGGGCTCGCCGCGCGGGCCCACCTTGCCGTCGCTGAACAGCAGCGCGTCCGGCGCCACGTTGCGCCCATGCCGGTCCGACAGGAGCTTCATCGCCACCGGGGTCAGCCGCTCCCTCAGGGTGATGCAGGCCACGCGCACGGCGGCGCCGTTGAGGTCCGAGCCGCTGGAGGCCGCGGTGGCGGAGGTGTTGGGCACCTTGTCCGTCGTCGTCTTCGCCATCCGCACCGCGTCCGCGGTGACGCCCAGCTCGCGCATGGCCACGCCCAGCACCTTGGTGTGCAGGCCCTGGCCCATCTCCGTGCCGCCGTGGGACAGCATGACCGAGCCATCCCGGTACAGGTGCACCAGCGCGCCCGCCTGGTTGAGGAAGGTGGCGGTGAAGGAGATGCCGAACTTCATGGGGGTGATGGCCAGCCCCCTCTTGATGAAGGGCGACCGGGCGTTGAACGCCTCCACGTCGCGCCGCCGGTGCTCGAACTCCGACGTCTTCTTGAGCTCCTCCCACACGCGGAGGATGCGCTCGTCCTCCAGCTCCTGTCCGTAGTGCGTGGTGTTGGTCTCCCCGCTGCCACGGTAGAGGTTGCGCTCACGCACCTCGTCGGCGGGCAGGCCCACGGCCCGGGCCACGCGCGCGAGGACTTCTTCCGTCACCAGCATGCCCTGCGGCCCGCCGAAGCCGCGGAAGGCCGTGTTGGACACGAGGTGCGTCTTGGCCACGCGGCCGGAGTACGCCAGCGCCGGCACGTAGTACGCGTTGTCCAGGTGGAACAGCGCGCGGTCCAGGATGGACTCGGACAAGTCCAGGGACCAGCCGCCGTTTGACACCAACTGCACTCGCAGCCCCAGCAGCCTGCCCTGGTCATCGAAGCCGACCTCGTAGGTGGCCTGGAAGGGGTGTCGCTTGCCCGTCACCGCCATGTCCACGTCGCGGTCCATCATCCACCGCACGGAGCGGCCCGTGTGCCACGCGGCCAGCGCCACGAGCGCGGCGGGCGAGTTGCCCTGCGTCTCCTTGCCGCCGAAGCCGCCGCCCATGCGCGGGGCCTGCACCACCACGCGGCTGCGCGGCAGGTGCAGCACGTGCGAGATGATGGCCTGCACCTCGGACGGGTGCTGCGTGGACGAGACGACGGTGATGTCGCCGTCATCCCCGCGCTCGGCGAACGCGGCTTGGGTCTCCAGGTAGAAGTGCTCCTGGCCGCCAATGGCCAGCGTGCCCGACAGACGGCGCGGACTGCTGGCCAGCGCGGCGTCCACGTCCCCTCGCTGGATGACGTGTGGCTCGGTGTGGAAGCTGCCCTGCGCCACCGCGTCCTCCACGGTGAGGACGGCTGGCAGGGGCTCATACTCCACCACCACCGCGCTCGCGCCCGCGCGGCAGGCCTCCACGGACTCGCCCACCACCAGCGCGACAATCTGCCCGTGGAAGAGCACCTCGCGGTCCGCCAGCAGCGGCTCGTCATGGCGGATGGGGCCGGTGTCGTTCATGCCGGGGATGTCCTCGGCCATGAGCACCTTCACCACGCCGGGCACCTTGCGCGCCACGGTTGGATCTCTCTTGAGGATGCGCGCGTGGGCATGGGGCGCGCACACCGGCCACACCTCCAGCATGGGCCGCTTCTGCGCCAGGTCATCCACGTACTGCGCGCTGCCCGTCACGTGGCCCAGCGCGCTCTCGTGCCGCAGCGCGCGGCCCGCGTCCGCGGGGGCCTGCGCATCGCCCTGCTCGAAGCCTGGCGCGGCGTCGAGCGAGGGGCTGCGCGAGCCGAGAAGAACTTCTCGAAGAGGC
>JBKGHI010000497.1:0-2664 GCA_046520405.1 Myxococcus sp. 1LA | reverse complement strand
GGGAACGGGCTGCGGCGGGCTCTCCGGCGCGGGAGGCGCGGGCTCCACGGTGGCGCTGGCCGACGGCGCCGTGTTGAGCCACTGCTCGATGCCGGGCTTGCTGCTCTGCACCGGCTCCAGCGGCGCGTTGCCCAGCTCGCGGATGAGGCCTTCGAAGTACAGCTTGCTGATGATGCCCAGCGCGGCCAGGTCCTCGAAGTCCGAGTCCTCCACCACGCGGCTCAACGCGCGCTTGCCGTCGAAGAGCCGCAGCAGGCCGTTCACCTCGTCCGGAATCTCAGACAGGCGGTCGGCGAGCTGGTGGTAGTCAATCTCGAACACTGTCTCGAGCGGGGCAACTGCTCGAGCATGCGGCCCCACTCATCGAGGCGGCGCATTCCCTCCATCAGCAGGCCCTGCGTGGAGATTTCGATGCGCTCGGGGCGGTCCAGCGCGCTGAACTGCACCTCGAACTGGCCCTCGAAGGTGTTCAGCATCCGGTAGAAGGCGTTCTCGCCCTTGAGCCGTCCCAGCTCCGCGTCGATGACGCGTCCGTCCTTGAAGTAGACGGTGCCGGTGCGCTCGCCCTGGATGTTGATGAGGCCCGTCTTGCGGCCAATCTCGAACGTCTGGACCAGGTCCACCACGCCCATGTCGGCGAGGCTGCCGGCGAAGCCGCCCTTCGTCGTCTCCCGCTTCTCGATCCTCTCCTTCTCCGCCTTCTGGAGGATCATCTTCACGCGGGTGACGATCTCTTTGATGTAGATCGGCTTGGTCAGGTAGTCGTCACCGCCAAGCTCCAGGCCGCGCACCTTGAACTCGACCGACTTCTGACTCGTCAGGAAGACGAACGGGATGAACTTGAAGCGCTCGTCGGACTTGAGCGTCTTGCACAGCTCGAAGCCGTCCATCTCCGGCATCTTCGTGTCCGCGAGCACGAGGTCCGGTGGGCTGATCTGGACCTTCTCGAGCGCATCCTTGCCGTGAATGGCCGTCGTCACGGAGAAGCCAGCCTTCTTCAGGCTGACCTCCATGACCCGGAGGCTCTTCGCGTCACCATCGACCAGGAGCAGGTGCTGCTTGGCCACGTTCCATGCCTTTCGTCACTGCAGACGGCCCAGGGAGCCTGACGCGGCAGCATCCTGCCCGCTTTCCAGGCGTGTCAATGGCTTGCGCCGGTGGGGAACCTGGCTGGCCTCCTGCTGGACAGGCGGCTCGAACCAGGTGCGGGGGAGAGTCGAATCAGGGCCGGGTGGATGAACCCGTACCCAGTGTGAGGCCTGCCGCGTCAGCGGAAGAAGCCTCCCTTCTTCGGAGGGTTCTTCTTGCGCATGTCGATGAGCCGCAGCTCCTGATTGGCCTCCAGGTGCTTGGGGTTGGCGCGCACGGCCTCGCGGAAGCAGCGCTCGGCGCGGTCCATGTCGCCTTCGACCCGGGCGATGACGCCGAGCTGGTAATGCGCCCGATCACAATTCGGGTCGGCGCGGACCACGTCCACCATCATCTGCTTGGCCTTGGGCATGTCCGCCTTGCGCGCCGGGTCCATGTAGATGGCCCAGGCCCGGGCGGCCAGGTACAGCGGCCTGGGGTCCAGGGCGTGCGCGCGCTCGTAGTGGTCGGAGGCCGTCGTGAAGTCGCGCTTGCGGAAGAAGACCTCGCCCATCTTGTAGAGGTCGTCGGCGTTGGTGTCCGCGCGGCTCTGCGGGCGGAGGACCGGCGCGGTGGGCGCAGATGCGGACGCGGGCGGCTTCGGCATTGCCTGCTGCGCCTGGAGGTTCTGCTGGTACGTCTTGCGACGGGTGTCGTCGTAGAGGACCTCGTAGGCCTCGCGGATGGCCTCGAACACGGCGGTGATCTTCGGCGCCATGTGCGGCAGCGACGGCGGCAGCCGGTCCGGATGGAAGATCTTCGCCAGGCTGAGGAACGCGGACTTCACCTGGTCGCGCGTGGCGTCCTGGGGAACGCCCAGCACATAGAAGTGGTCGCGCTTGGACTGGACGTCCGCGTAGCGCTGCTCGAGCTGCTGGGCGAGGCGGGCCTCATCGGGCTTGGGCGCATCGGGGACGGCGGGCGCCGGGGCAGGCTCGCCCGTCCCCGGGGCCACGGGCGTGGGACCCGGCGCGGCGGGCGCGCGCCCACCGAGGACACCCATGTTCTCCATCGCGCGGCGCAGGAGTCGCTGCCGCCGGAGCTTTGCTGCCTCGTCGGGGTTGGAGGGATCTGCCGACACGTCGTCCTCGTCAAAGTCCCAGTCGTCCAGATCACCGGGCGGCTCGTCCCAGTCAGTCTGGCCAGTTGGCCATGAGTTGTCACCGGGGAAGGCCCCCGGTGCGTCCGGTGCTATCGGTTCGATGGTCGCTTCGACAATGGCCTCGACAGGAGGCTCGTCGAAATCGACGTTCGCCTGATTGACATCCGAGCGGACGAGCGACTCCAGATGCGTATCGACCTGGAGGAGCGCGGCCTCGAAGGATGCGGTCAGGTTGTCGGCGCCCTCGTCCTTGTCGAAGGCGACGATGCGCCAGAGGTCCTCGTCGCCCGTCTTGGGCGCGGCCGGGCGCGACGACGGCGCGGGCGGCTGGGTGGCCCAGTTGGCGTCGTCCTCTTCGTCGGGCGTCGCCTCCAGGAGGATGTCCGCGTCGTCTTCGGCGACCGGCGTGAGGACCGGGGGCCCCCGCCGCGGGG
>JBKGHI010000496.1:0-2665 GCA_046520405.1 Myxococcus sp. 1LA | reverse complement strand
CGCGCCGCCGAAGGCGAGCTGGCTGCACTGGGGGAAGATGCTGACCGCCGCGGTGGCGTCGGTGGCCTTCGTGGGGCTCACCACGCTCCAGGTGACGCTCGGCCCGAGCAGCGACGAGCACTCCTGGGCCAGCCGGCCCGACGCGCTCGCCACCGCCGCGCGGGCCGTCGACTGGTGTGACGACCCTTCACGCGAAGCGGTGGCGGCGTTGGAGGCGCGCGTGGGGGCCTGCCTGGTGGCGTCCCCCCTGCTGCCCCTGCGTTGACGGAGGCCTACGGCGCCGGGTTCAGTTGACGCTCGGCGTGCTCGACGGCCGCCGCCGCTCGCACCAGGCCATTGCCGTAATTCGGATCCCACCCGGCCGGGCCCAGGTCCTGAGCCGTGTCGAGCAGGGCGCTGCGCACGTGCTCCGCGTTGAGCTGCTGGGGATTCAGGCTCCACACCAGGGCCGCCACGCCGGCCACGTGCGGCGTGGCCATGGAGGTGCCCGTCTGCATCGTGTAGTCCAGGCCGTTGACGTCCAGCGACACCTCCTGCCCCATCATCCCGCGCAGGACGTTGGCGGACTCCAGGGACACGGAGACGGTGGGCACCCACTTCGTGGACGGCCCGTTGAGCGTGAAGTTGCCCGCGCCCTCCTCGGCGGTGTGGTTGCCGATGATGACGGCCTTCGCTCCGGCCTGGATGACGTGGCGCACCTTCTCCTCGAAGAGGATGCCGCCGCCGCGGTCCACGTAGGCGACGAAGCCGTCACAGGTGGCGGCCTCTCCGCAGTCGGAGATGCTGCTGCCCAGACCGCAGTCCACCATCCGCCCCGAATAGGCGCCCACGGCCGAGTACTCCAGGGGATTGGACGCGAACTGCTGTCCGCTCGCGTCCACCTCGCCGTACGGCGCCCCGCCGAGGATGGTGGCGCTCAGCACGCCCACGCCGGGGCCCACCAGGTTGGTGCCCACGCCGTACTGGGAGAAGCTGGCCCACTCGCCCGCGAACGTCACGGCGCCCACGCCCACCACGGAGTCATAGCCGGCCGGGTAGGCCACCTTGGCCGCCCCCGAGTTTCCCGTCGCCGCGATGGCCAGCACGCCGTTCGCCTTGGCCAGGTCGAAGGCCTCCTTCTCGGCCGTGTTCTCCGACGCGGCGCCCAGCGACAGCGACACGACGTTCGCCCCCTGCTCCTGGCACCACTCCAGCGCGGCGATGACGTCGTCGGTGTCGCCCGTGCCGCGCTCGTTCAGCACGCGCGCGATGAGCAGCGAGGCGGTGGGGGCCACGCCCACCGTGCCGTTGGGGTCATCCCCCAGGCGCACGCGGCCGCCCGCGCCCAACTGCGCGGCGATCGTGGCCGCGGTGTGCGTGCCGTGACCGCCGCCCCACAGCAGCACGTTGCCCGACGAGTCGACCTGCGCGTCCAGCGCCAGCCCGTTGGCGGAGCCACTGATGAAGTCCTTGCCGCCGATGAAGGCCGCCTGGAGCTCCGGATGGCGGTTGTCCCAGCCACTGTCGATGACACACACCTTGATGCCCGTGCCCGAAGGCCGGCCCTCGTCGAGGACGCCGTCGTTGTTCGCGTCCCAGACCTGGTTGGCCTGCACCATCTTCAGGCCCTCGGTGTACTCGCCCACGGAGCCGGCGGTGTTGGGCGGCGGCCGCGGCTCGGCGCCAAGAAGCGCTTGAGCGGGCAGCGGCGGCCGCGACATGCCCAGGGCATGCACCTTGCGGTTGGGCGACACCGACACCACGTCCGGATTCCGGGCGAGCGCCTCGCGCGCCTCGGGTGACACCCGCGCGGACACCATGTTCAGCGAGGGGATGCGCCGCTTCACGACGCCCCCGGTGCGCGTCACCTCGTTGGCGAAGGCGTCCGTGTTGGCCTGGGCGGTGGCGAAGACGCGCTGGCGGAAGGAGATGATGACGTCCTCGGCGCCATCATCCGCGGTCAGGGCCGCTGAGCTGTACGCGGCGGACGCAACCGTCGGTGGCAGGGCCATCGCCTCGGTGCCGGGGCACGCCTCGGGCCTGTCCTCCGAGCCACACGCCATCAGCCCACCGACCAGACCCAGCCAGACGTAACGCTTCATTTCACGCTCCTCGAGTGCCCCGTCCAGCAGGCGTCGTACGGCACGGCGCGGCCGGTGGATTTCCAGGGACGCGCGTGAACGGGAGGACACCTGCTTCCGTTCCCGGAGCGCAAGTTAACCACGTCAGCGAGCCAGCCGCTCGTGCCCCTGTTCGTGGCAGGACGCTCGGGGCGAGCAGCCGTCGGCTGGCGGCGTAAGGCAGCGAACGCTCCCTTTCAGGGAGCGTCCGCCCTTTCACGCCTCGGACGGGTCTACGCCGAAAATGCGGAGCGCGTCGGCGGCATACACGTCGAGCTGCCGCTGCGTCTCCGCGGCGTCCCAGCCCAGCCGAGGCGCCATGGCCTCGGCCGCCACGCGCGCCGCGGCATGGCCCTGGTCGCGCGTCTCGAAGGCCACCTTGAGGCGGCGGATGAGCAGGTCCGACAGGGTGTGCACCAGCTCGTGGGTGACACCCCACACGGCCTCGGCGGCGCGGTAGGGCAGGCCCTCGGCCAGCGGCCGGGCCAGCGCGGTGTCCTCGTGGGTGAGGGCCTTCCTCTTCGTGGCGCTGGCGGCGCTTGGGAATGGAACGTCCGTTCCGCTGC
>JBKGHI010000495.1:0-2689 GCA_046520405.1 Myxococcus sp. 1LA | reverse complement strand
CGGCGTCTCTCGTCCGGTCTCGCTCCCAACCCCATTACCGCTACACACTCCTAGTTGGTGCAGTCCTCGGACAGCCTCGTCCCGTGATCGTGTCCGTTGAAACCTCAGCCCAACTCGAGCCTGTGTTTCTCCGCCTATGGGACGAGCTGTGGTCGGCAGAGAAGGCCCGGTTCGCGTTCTGCACGGGCGCACTTATGCCACGAGCGATTGCGGGATCGCTTCTAGACCTCCAAGCTGTCCCCCGTGCGATTCCGATATCCCAGTTCCGTAAGAGTGCTAGCGCAGCTCTCATCCTCGATATTCGAGCGCCAAGTACTCCGGAGTCGTGGGTGGAATTGGTGATCGATGGAGCTGCGCGGGGCGATGCAAGCTTCCGTACGTGGCTTGAGGCTGCTGCCGGAGCGAACGTCACTCGTGGCGTCGTTCCGAGTCTCGTTCCGATATTTGGTCAGTGGCATGCTCCAGGTTGGTCAGCGCGAACAACTCTGGCGAGCATCGTGAGCGGCAAGGGCCTTGAGTTCAGTACGATGGCTAGGCTTGTCGGGATGGTGTTCGACCGTGCGGGAAAGGAGGAAGGAGCGGGAAGTCGGCGAGCGCTGTTACAGGAACTCTGCGCGCACCACGACGCAGACCTGTCCTTGCTGAGTTCGCTGCTAGAAGAGCAGACACATCGGCTATTCGATGCGTCGCGTGCCGAAGGGTGTGCTTTGGTTTTGTCTCTTCTCGGTGCGGAACTTACCGAACTTGGCGAGCACGTATTGCGTGCCGCCGTGCGGTTGCTCTTGCCGGATGACGTGGACACGTTCGGAGACGCTCAAGCGCCATTCCTCCCGACTATCGCGAGCGCGAATCCGACGCTCGCGCAGTCGCCCGTTCTCTGGAAGCGAGTCCGGTCGCGTGCCACAGAAGTGTTGTCGCTGCTCAGCACTGCGAATCTCAGTGACGAGGATCGCAAAGGGGTCATCGACGCGATCCTTGCGTCGGGACTCGATGTTCCCGTCGACGCGCTCATTCGATTTGGCGGCAATGTTGCCATCTTTCGAGCCCTCGCGGCGCTTGCATCTGGCGAACTCCAATTGTCATGGCAATGGCGTTCGGTTCTTTCGGCACATCCCGCCGCCGTCTTGGAGTGGCTCGAAGGCCACCCGGCGCTGACGCCGCGCGAACTCGACCTCGGCACTTGGTTCCTCAGTCTGAAAGCGAACCGTTCCCGGCTCACGAAGGTGTGGCAACTCGGGACAGCGAGCGGTGGCTGCCCGCTCTCCCTTCGTGTTGCAGCGTTTGGACTTGCGCTCGCCTTCGAGGAAGGGAACAGCCGGTCGCCGCTTCTCGCAGCGTGCTTCCAGCCCGCCTACGACGCTGCCGGAAGATCGCTCCTCGACTCCGTGGAGTGGGACTGGCTTCGCGACCAAGCGCCGCCCTTGTATTGGTGGCGGAACTGGGACAAGTGCGAACGCCTTGCGGCGGCCCTCGCTCGCCTGCTTGAGAGGCAGCATGCGACGTTGGAGACCGTCCTTGGGATCGTCCACAGCCGCCAGGCGATCCAGCAGGTCGCCGCCGTTCTCGACGACAACAGGGACACACGACCCTACCTAAAGTCGCTGCGGAGGATGGCCGAAGTTTTCTCAGGCATCGGAACTCGTGAGCAGCGCGATGCGCTGTTGAAGGGCTGGTGATTCTGCGACGGCGCGCTGTTAAATGTTCTCGGCTTCTCCCTCCTCGGTGGTGATCTGCACCAGATCTTCGGGCTCAAGCTATGGAGCTTCTGCCTCGCTGTTGCTCTCGTGCTCACGACTAGAATTGGCAGGGCAGGATAGGCGCGTTTCTGCTCGCGTCGGATGGCCAGCGCGGAGTCCCCTTTGGGCCTCTGCGCGAGAGAATGCGAATGTGGATTTTCCTCTACTGCAGTCTCGGCACTCTGGGACCCTCTCTGGCGCCGCATGACGGATGAACCGGCGGCCTTCGCGGGGACGATGCGAGGGCAGGTGACGTGGGCCGGTGCTGAGTCAACACCATCCGCTGGGTGAACTTCGCCCATAGTGTTGAACTGAGGCACCTATGCGAGAGCCTTGCAGCGCGCTCGCCAGGAGCCTCCAACACGTAAACAGCGAAGGCAGAAAGCGGAGAGAAACGCGTTCCCAGAAAACCCAGAGCGGAAAGAGCGGGTCTCCAGGGGAATGTTGTTAACCGCCTCCCCGAAAGTTAACAGCACTTGTTAACCACTCTCGGCCTCTCTCTCCCCAAAATGGGCGAAAGAGCGCTCCAGAGAGCCCAGTTGGTGGCGGAGGAGAGGGGGCATCTCGCTCTGCGGGGTGGAGAGCCGAGAGCGCCCTCTTCAGCATCACGAGGCAAAATCCCTTGTGATTCAGGGGCTTAGGAACGAAGGCCCCGCGATATTCATCGCGAGGTCCATATAAAACAAAAGGGCCCTACCGGTTGGTAGGGCCCTTCGTTCAGCTCCGCATTCGTCGCTGTTCGCCAACCCGTTCGCGGCGCTCTCGGCGGGACGGGTTCGCTCCGCTCGCACCGTCCCGGAAATGCGAACGCCTGCGAATCCGGGTGGTTGGTCGTCGCGAGCCGGGACGCTCTCTCTGATTCGCGCCGTCCCGTTGCGGGTAGGGGCGGCATGCGCGCCCGGCTCGCTCGGGGGCCTGGGGCGCCGCGTGGCGCCACGACGCTCTGGCGCGCC
>JBKGHI010000494.1:0-2702 GCA_046520405.1 Myxococcus sp. 1LA | reverse complement strand
CCGGCGGCAGTGACCACGGCCGCCGGCCGGCCTCCGGCCGCCGCGGCGCGCAGGGGCCCGTGAGGAAGCGCATCGTCGACGACAGGCCGGTGAGCTGGATGACCCAGCGAGGGTCCGCGTCGGCGCTGCGCACGTCGACCGTGTCGAGCGCCATGTCGAGCTCCTCGGCGACGAGCATGGCCACGGCCGTGGTGATGCCCTGGCCCATCTCCGTGCGAGGCAGGGTGGTGACGACGCGCCCATCGGTCTGGACGGCGAGAGAGAGGCTCAACGTCGTCGTCGCCCCTTCCGGGGGCTCCGCCGCCTCGGCCTCGGGCACGTCGAGCCCCAGCCGGGCGGCAATCATCAACGTGGGAGAGGCCATGACCCACGTCAGGAATCGACGGCGGTCCAGCCCCTCGGAAACGGTCGCGGCTGACTTGAGCGTGTCCGCCATGGGGCAAAGATTCTTACACTCTCTGAGTGGGCCCAACAGCGCGAAGCCGTGCGTTCTCCCGCCCGACACGCGTGCCGTTCAGGTGTGGACTGTGCAACCTCATTCCCACGCATGGGTGCCGCGGCGAGATTCCCCCCGCGCAATGGCCTGCACGGAATAATCGCACATAAAGTTCATGAAAACGGCCATGACGGTGGAACGGCGGAATGCAATGGCAACACCGATTATGCCTGCATTTCAAGGGAAGCTGTTTCCGCTGGCATGTTCACGCCGCAAGCTTCTTGAGCATTGTGACTCTGCGCTCGGTCTCGGTCGGCGCCGCGTCGGCAAGCTTGAGGTACACGTGGCTGTGGGCGTTGTAAAAGGCTCGGTCTGGGCGACCCAGCGCTTTCGCTCGGGCGTGGCCAGTTCGACCTCCGGTGGCGAACCTCTGGAGCAGGGCGTTCACGAGGCGGTGGCTCGCGTCGAGACAAGGGACTCGTGCATGGAGCCGGCGAGAGTGCGTCTCCTCGGTTGCATCCTCGTCTGCTGATGTTCTCTCGACCGTGACTGTCATGACGACGGCCGCACCGGGGCTTCGCTCACTCGCACTGGCGGCACTGCCCATGGGGCATCGATGCACTTGTGACGCAACGGCAGAATTTTGAGTAAGCGCTCCCCTCAGCAGGAATGCTCGGTGCCGCTCCAGGGGCCCAATAAAGGCCCCTGGGGTTTCTGGTCGCCTGTCTGGTGAGCAGATGAGCAGGGCCGGTGCGCCGAACGCACTCTTGTGGCATCCGCTGAAGCAGCACTGTAGCAAGCGTCGACTTCCCGTCACTCATCGACGGGAGCGAGCGCGTGCTTAAAATCACCTTTGGCCGAGGTGTTGATTCGTATAAACCCTTGAGCTTTCGCCTTCGATCCATGGACGGTTGCTCGAACTCCGCGAACATGCCTCCTAGAAAGTTTCGTTCACGCCAGAAGACAGCGCATGCCGCAGCCTCCTCGCCCCGTGCGCCCCCGAGCCAGGAAGTGGAGCCAGGAGGGCTTCCTTCACCCTCCGCGCACCATGCCGAGTTGCGGCCCGCGGTGGCAGAGGCGCAGCTTCATTCGCTCATCGACAGCGTGAAGGACTACGCCATCTTCATGCTCGACACCCAGGGGCGGGTGCAGACGTGGAATGCCGGCGCCGAGCGCATCAAGGGCTATCGCGCCGACGAAATCATCGGCCAGCATATCTCCCGGTTCTATCTGCCTGAGGACCGCGCCAGCGGGCGGCCGGCGCGCCTGCTGGCTGAAGCCGAGCGGCTGGGGCGGGTCGAGGAGGAGAACTGGCGCGTGCGCAAGGACGGCACGCGCTTCTGGGCGGACGTGGTCATCTCCGCGGTGCGCGACGACCAAGGCGTCCTGCGTGGCTTCTCCAAGGTGACCCGTGACCTCACCGACCGCAAGCTCGCCGAGGAGGAAAGGCTGCGGCTGGTACAGGCCGGCGAAGCCATTCGGCTTCGCGACGAGTTTCTTTCCGTCGCCTCGCATGAGCTGAAGACTCCCATTGCTGCGCTGCAATTACATTTGGAGCTCATGCGCGGGAAGGTGCTGGACCCGAAAGTGCGCTCCACCCTTGAACGGGCGACTCGGAGTACCATGCGGCTCACGGCCCTTGTGGAGACGCTGTTGGATGTGGCACGCATCTCGACCGGCCGGCTGGAGCTGAAGCTTGAGCCACTGGATCTTTCCCTGGCGGTGAATGAGGTCCTGGCGCAGCACCAACTCTCCGCCATGCGTGCGGGCTGCGCGGTGTCCGCGCGCGTCGAACCAGGCGTGACGGGGGCGTGGGACCCTCTGCGAGTGGAGCAGGCCATTACGAACCTGCTGTCCAATGCATTCAAGTATGCAGCTGGGACGCCCGTGGATGTTGCCCTGACGAGCGAAGGCGGAGCCGCGGTGCTGGAGGTTGCAGACGGAGGGCCCGGGATTCCGCCGGAAGCGCTCTCCCGCATCTTTGGACGATTCGAGCGTGCCAGCTCCAGCGTCCACTATGGGGGGCTTGGGCTGGGGCTCTACATCACGCGCGAAATTGTCGAGGCTCACCGGGGAAGTATCAGTGCTCGCAATCTGCCTGATGGCGGCGCGGCCTTTACCATCCGGCTTCCCCGTGAGAAAGCCCTCTCCGCCAACGTGAGTGAGACAGTTCGTACCCGGCAGTTTAGTGTGCAGGGCGACCCAGGCAGCAACGATGAATCCGGTGGTGGAAGAGGCTCGGGTCAGGGAGACCGAGGTGGTGGAG
>JBKGHI010000493.1:0-2716 GCA_046520405.1 Myxococcus sp. 1LA | reverse complement strand
GCTGCTGCCTCGGCTCGTGCCCCTGTTGCAGGACGAGGAATCGGTGGCGGGCGCGGCGCTGGAGTCGATTGGGTCGTTGGCCTCGCTGGCGCCCGGCGTGGCCATCCCCGCGCTGCTGGAGCAGGTTCGCAACGCGGAAGGCGCGCGGCTCTACCTGGCCCTCACGGCCCTGCGGAGCATGGTGGAGGACGCGGCCCACAGGGGCGTGGCACCGTCACCCTCCGCGCTGTCGGAAGCCGAAGCGCCGCTTCTTCGCGCCGTGAAGGAAGGGGAGTCCGCCATCCGCGTGGAGGCGCTCACGCTGCTGGGCCTCATGGGCTCGGCCTCGGCGGCGGTCCAGGAGGGGGTCAGCGGCCGGCTTCAGGATTCGAATCCGTCCGTGGCGGCGTGCGCGGCGGTGGCGCTCCTTCGGCTTGGGCTGCCGACGCAAGCGGCCGTGGCGCTGCTGGAGTTCCAGCTCCGCGCGGTGGAGGCTCCAGAGATGCAAGGGGCCGCCTTCTCCGCTTTTGAGGATTTGGAGCCCGCGACGTTGACCTGGGTGAAGGACCTGCTGAAGCGCGTGGCGGACACGTCGTCGGGCCTCACGCGTGCGTCCGTGAAGGCGCTGCTCGAACGCCTCACCTGACGCAGGCGGGCAAGGGGGCGAGCGTCGCGCTGGCGCGCCGGTTTCTCCTCGGGAGCAAGGGGGCTCGGGGAGGACTTGGCCGGTAGAATGGGCTATGGAGTGTCTGGAATTCTCCGCCGAGGGCATCCTCGGCGCCCCACCTGCCCCGAGCCCCAACCGAGCCGACCTTCGTCTCCATGAAACGCAGACCTGAGTTCGACAGCTTGCGTGGCGTGTTGCTCGTGCTGATGACGTTGACGCACCTGCCGACCCGCTTGAATACGCTCAGCAACCAGCCCTTTGGCTTCGTCTCCGCCGCCGAGGGGTTCGTCTTCCTGTCCGCGTTTCTCGTCGGTGTGGTGTACGCCCGGAAGGTGGAGGATGCGGACCCGAACGTCCTGTGGCGCAGCCTCGGGCAGCGGGCGCTCAAGGTCTACGGCTACCACGTGGCGTTGTTGGCGTTCGCGTTCGCCGTCATCGGCACGCTGGGCGTGGCGACGCACCGCCCGGCCATCCACAACCTCCTGGCCTTCTTCCACGAGGACCCCGTCACCGCGCTCTGGGGCAGCCTGTTCCTGCTCTACTGTCCGCCGCTGCTCGACATCCTGCCGCTCTACGTCGTGCTGCTGTTGGTGACGCCTTTCATCTTCCTGGGCGCGCGCAGGGCGGGGTGGACGAAGGTCCTGTGTTTGAGCGGGTTGGTCTGGCTGTCGGCGCAGTTGGGGTTGAAGCGCGCGCTCTACGACTTGCTGGTGTTCATCCCGGTGTTGCCGTGGCCGCCGCTGCGCATCGAGGTGTCGGGGGCCTTCGACCTCTTTGGCTGGCAATTCCTCTGGGTGCTGGGCGTGTGGCTGGGCGTGTCGCGAGCCACGACGGCGCAGGAGGAACGCGAGTCCGTCTCGCCCGTGCTCATCAGCGCGGCGCTGGTGGTCAGCGTGGCGCTGCTGCTGATGCGCTATCAGGTGGGCATCTTCGACATCGACTTTGGGGTGTACGGGGCGCTCATCGACAAATGGACCCTGGCGCCGCTGCGGTTGGTGAACTTCCTGGCCCTGGCGCTGTTGGTGAGCTGGTTCAGCCCCAAGGTGTTCCGCTGGCTGCGTCCGCGCGTGCTCGAAGCGCTGGGGCGGGCGTCCCTGCCGGTGTTCTCGGTGCACCTGGTGCTGTGCCTGCTGAGCCTGGCGCTCCTCAATGAGAACGAGGACCCGCTGGCGGACTGGGAAGAGCTGGCCGTGCTGGTGGCGACCTTCTCCATGATGCTCCTGGTCGCGTGCAGGCAGGCGGCGGCCTTGCGCAACAGCCATCCCCGTTGAGGGGACGTCTGAGAATTTTCTCAGGATGCCCTCAAGTGATGTGCGCGTGCCCTCTCTAGGGTGCGCCGCATCATGTGGGTGCTCCTCGTCACGCTTCTCGCCGCGGCTCCCGCGTCCGACGTCCAACCGCTGTCCTTCGAGGAGGCCCAGGCCGAGGCCGCGAAGGCCGCGTTGCCCGCGAGCCTGGCGCGCGCGGTGGAGACGCGGCGCGTCTGGGATGCCCGGCTTCCGGCGCTCGCGGCCAACCCGACGCTCAGTGTGATTCCCGGGCGGCGCGCCCAGCCGGACGGTCCGGGCTTCGAGGTGACGGTGGCGGTGGAGCAGCCGCTCTTCCTGTTGAACCTGGCGGGGGCTCAGCGCGACGCCGCGCGTGCGGAGACGCGCGCGTTGGAGAAGGAGGCCGTGGCCGCGTTGGTGGAGCGCCGCCTGGAGGTCGCCCGGGCGTGGCTGACGCTGTGGGCCGCGCAGCAGGCCGCCGCCTCGGCCGCGCATGAGGCGGAGCTCGCGGAGACACTCCGGAAGTCCATGGCGGAGGCCCTGTCCCTGGGCGGCGCCACCCGCCTGGAGGTGGCGGAGGCCGAGGGCTTCGAGGCGGAGGTACGGCTTTCCCACCTGTCCCGGGACGCCGAGGTGATGCATGCGCGCCTCGCCCTGGCCGTGTTGCTGGGCCGTGCTCCCAGCGCGCCGTTGACGGTGGCGGAGACGCTGCCCGTGGTGGCGCTACCACCCGCCGCCGAGGAGTCGCGGTGGTTGGCGCGCGCGGGGGAGCTGCCGGAGGCGGAGGCGCGGCGGTTGCTCG
>JBKGHI010000492.1:0-2717 GCA_046520405.1 Myxococcus sp. 1LA | reverse complement strand
GGGCAGGGCCTGCTCGTTGACGGCGGTGGCGCCCTCCGCCTCCTGGCCGGAGGGGACGTCTCCATCGCGCGCCGTCGGCGCGTCCCCCGTCGCCCGGCGGCGGAAATCAGGGGCGGCGGCGTCGAGCTCGGAGGCGGGGGCCCGGGCGGGCTCGCTCGGCGGGGGCTCCTGGGCCCAGGCGGCGTTCTGGCCAGAAAAGACCAGCACCGCCAACCCGATGGAGCTCGCTCGAGAGACCTTCACCCGTGACACGCTACCGCAACGACGGGCCCGCGTCGCCGCTAACCCGCGGACGCCTCGGAAACGGGCTGGGCGCGGCCCTTGCGGCGCAGCAGCACGAGGGCCAGCGGGATGCCGCCCAGCAGGAGCTGGGGAACGAGCGAGTAGGCGTCCGGATAGATGCCCAGCATGTCCACGGTGATGAAGGGGAAGGGCACGGGCGCCAGCGGCAGCGCGCGACTTCCTGCAGCGAGTGCAGGCCCTTGCCCAGCAGCATCACCGCGGTGACGACCAGGATGACGGTGGACGCGTTGAAGAGCGTCTTCATCGGCAGGCGGAAGCCCAGCCGGTTGATGAAGAGGACCATCACCACCATGGCCACCGCGCCCGCGAGCGCGCCCCAGGCCACGCCCTCCGGCGAGTCCAGCGCGAGCCCCTGGAGGAAGATGGCCGTCTCGAAGCTCTCACGCAGCACGGCGGTGAAGGCGATGAGGAACAGGCCCAGCATGCTGCCGCGGCCCAGCGCGCCCTGCATCTTCTGGCGCAGCTCGCCCATGAACTGGCTGATGTTGGAGCGGGCGTTGAGCCACAGCGCCGCGTACAGCAGCATGGCCACCGCCACGAGCGCGGCGATGCCCTCCATCCACTCGCGCTGGGCGCCGGCCAGCAGGTGGCGGCCGAGCACGTAGGCCAGCGCGCCCACGACCAGCGCGGAAATCCAGCCGAAGTGGACCACACGCGCGTGCTCGGTGGCCTGCATCTTCCGCAGCGCCGCCAGCAGCGCCGCGACGATGATGATGGCCTCGAAGCCCTCGCGCAGCAGGATGAGCAGCGTCAGCCACATGGTGGACAGCAGGCTGGCGGTGTTGCCCGAGTCGCGCCGCGCCTGGTCCAGCAGCGCCAGCAGCTCCCGGCCTTCGTCCTGGAGGTGCGGGCTGCCACGCTCCGCCGCCATGCGGGCCTTGAGGAAACCCTGCTCGATTCGCAGCGTCAGCGAGGAGTCGCGCGCGCTGAGCTTGGGCTCCACCGGCTCCACGCCGTTGAGGTAGCCGTCCAGCAGCGCCGCCTTCGCGCCCGCGATGTCACCCGCGGCGCCCAGGCGCATGGCCTCCTGCACGTTCTCCCGGGCGGCGAGCAGCGAGCGCTCCTCGTCCGCTTCCAGCATCTTCCGGCGCAGGCAGGCCAGGTGCTCCTTGCCGAACTCCTTCACCAGGTCCGCGTCGGTGGCGTTGGCCAGCCGCTCCAGCGAGACGCGCGGAGGCGCGCCCTCGCACTCGGGCAGGCGCATGGTGAAGACGTAGAAGGCCAGCGACCAGCGCTCGTCCTCGGACAGGGTGGGGTAGGCCGGCATCGCGGTGCCCGGCACGCCGAAGCTGGTGGTGTTGAAGGCCTTGTACGGTGTGAGCCCTTCCATCAGCTCCGCGTCCTGGAAGTTGGCGGGCGCCGGCTCCATGTTGGCGGCGATGGCCACGTTCGCGCTGCCGTCGGCGCCATGGCACGCGGCGCAGTTGGTGGCGAACAGCGACTGGCCCAGCGCCAGGTCCGGCGGGCGGCGCGGGCTGCGAGCCAGGCCTCCGGCCGTGACGAGGTTCTCCACCAGCTCACCGCAGTCGCGGCTGACGCCCTCGGGGTCCGCGCCCTTGTCCACGCGGGCCTGGATGTCCTGCACGCGCGGCAGGAACGCCGCCGCCGCGGGGCCCAGGCCACGCGCCGCGTCCACCGCCTCCGCCGCGAAGCTCTTCTGCTCCGCCAGCTCGAACGCGGACTGCGACTCGATGGCCAGCGGGTAGTCCGCCTCCAGGTACTGGAGGATGCCGATGAGCCGGTGCCACGTGCGTTCCTCTGAAGCGCCGTCGTCCGCGCGGGACGACACAGGCAAGGCGAGCAGGAAGAACAGCAGCAGCGAGGCAGCGCGGGTCATGCCCCCCCTCTACCAGCGGGGTGCTGACCTTTCAATCTTGCGAGGCAACTTCAAAATGGGTCGAAATCAAGTGGCCCCGACTTCGGGGACCCCCATGGGTCCAATGGTCTCCACGACCTGGAGGGAGCCCACGCGGAGGGAGTCCACCTGCCAGTCGTCACCGCGCAGCTTGCCAATGGTCAGTGCCCGGATGGCCAGGGTGCCGATGCTGAGCGCCCCGATGGCGAGCGCGCCCAGGGCGGTGGCTCCCATGGCGAGTGCGGGCAGGGCCCGGGCGCGGGGCCTCAGCCGGTGGCGCAGCAGGGGAGCGAGCCGGAGGCTGGCCACGAGCGCGGCCACGTTGGAGGCCGTGAGCACGGCGGCGCTGGAGAGGGCCGCGGTTCGCCAGGGCACGTCGATGGTACGGGAGAGGATGGTGGTCTGCATCCCGTGGAGGTGCGCATGGCGCCAGGCCGTGCCACGCGGCGGGACGGGGGGCCCCCGGCCGGATGGATGGCCGGGCGCCTCGTGCTGCGCCTCCGAGCTTAGGGCTTGATCAGAAATTAATTATCCATCCGGGGCTTGAGGACGTAGTTCC
>JBKGHI010000491.1:0-2754 GCA_046520405.1 Myxococcus sp. 1LA | reverse complement strand
GCGCCAGGGTGTTGACGAAGAAGCCGATGAGCCCTTCGAGCTCAGGCCGCGTGCGATGGGCCACCGGCGTGCCCACCGTGAAGTGCGTCTGTCCGGAGTAGCGAGCAAGCAGTGCCTGCCAGCCCGCCATCAGCACCATGAAGAGCGTGGCGCCCTGGGCCTGCCCCACGCGCTCCAGCTCGCCCACCAACGCGGGCGGCATCGTGAAGGCATGGGTGGCTCCGCGCAGCGTGCGCGCGGCCGGGCGCGGGTGGTCGGTGGGCAACTCCAACGTGGGCGCGCCTTCCAGCCGCGACCGCCACCAGTCCAACTGCGGCGTCAACGCCGGTCCGTCGTCCAACACGCGCCGCTGCCACGCGGCGAAGTCCGCGTACTGCACCGTCAGCGCCGGCAGCGGAGACGCATGGCCCTGCGACAGGGCTTCGTACAGCGCGGCCACTTCCCGCACCAGCACGCCCACGGACCAGCCGTCCGAGATGATGTGGTGCATGCACAGCAGCAGCACGTGCTCGTCCGCGCCCGTGTGCAGCAGCACCGTGCGCAGCAGGGGGCCCTTCTCCAAGTCGAAGGCGTGGTGGGCCTCTTCGACCATGCGGGCCTTCACGGCCGCATCCCGGGCTTCGGGCTCCAGGCCGCTCAGGTCCTCGACGGGCAGTGGCCACGTGGCGGGGGCCGGGTGGATGCGCTGGACAGGCTGGCCCTTGTGCGTGGCGAAGGTGGTGCGCACCGCTTCATGACGCCGCACCACCTCCAGGAAGGTGCGCTGCAATGCGTCCACGTCCAGCCGGCCCGTCAGCCTCAGGGCCGCGGGGAGGTTGTAGGCGAACTGTCCGGGCTGGAGCTGCTCCAGGAACCACAGCCGCTGCTGGGCGAAGGACATGGCCAGGCCCTGTTCCGTGGACGGACCGCGCTCCAGCGGCACCAGGGTCGGGACATCCGCGGCATCCACCAACTGGGACTGCGACCCGATGCGCTCCGCCAGACGGGCCACGGTGGGCGCGTCGAACAGGGTCCGCAGCGAGATCTCCGTGTTGAGCTGGGCGCGCACGCGCACGACCACCTGCGTGGCCAGCAGGGAGTGGCCCCCCAGAGCGAAGAAGTCATCGTTCGCGCCCACGCGGGACTGGCCCAGGATCTCCCCGAAGATGCGAGCCACCTTCTCCTCGGTGGGCGTCCGAGGCGCGATGAAGGCGTCCGCGGCCCCCAGGCGCTCGGCCTCCGGCGCGGGCAGCGCCTTGCGGTCCACCTTGCCGTTCGGAGACAAAGGCAGGGCGGGCAGCACCACGAAGGCGGAGGGCACCATGTGCGGCGGCAGCTTGTCCGTCAGCGTGTCGCGGAGACGGTTCACCGCCTGCGCGCTCCGGGCCCCTCTCAGCGGATCGCTGACCAGGCCCTCCCAGGACGAAGTGGCGGCCCCCACCGACAGGTCAATCGCGTCCGCCTCACCGGGCCGCGCGAACACCACGTCCAGCGCACCATCCCGGTGCGCGGCGGCCCAGCTCACCCGGACCTCGTAACCGAGCTCGGTGCCCAGGGCGTACAGGTCCTCGGGCTCCACACCCCGAGTCCCCGGCCAGTCGCGCAGCGCCTCGCGCACGCCCGCCACGGTGGGCGGAGGCGTGGCGCCGAGCAGCTCGACGAGCCGGGTGGATTCCAGAACCCGCGCGTTGGGCAGCCCCCGCACGGCCAGCAAGCCGGGCCGCGCGCCCAGCCGCTCACGGAGGCTCTCCAACGTGAGTCCCGAGCCATCCACCCAGTCCGGCGTCGCTCGTTGGGCAGGGGCTTCGGTGGCAGCACCGACGTGGAGGATGACCTCGTAGCGGAAGCGGCTCAGCTCGTTGTCGTAACGGCCGTGCTTGGGCAGCACTTCCACCCGACGGAGGCCCGGGATGCGTTCCGGCAGGGCGGTGAAGAAGGCAGGGGAGAGGACCAGCTCCTTCTCCTCCAGGACGTCCCGCTGGACGCGGTAGGCGAACTGGGACGTGGCCACGGGGCCCGCGGTCCGATGCAGGCGCACCGAGGCCCGGAAGGCTTCGAGCAGCTCCAGGCTCCGCACGTCGCCCAGGAACACCCGGCCCCCGGGCTTCAGGACGCGAATGGCCCCACGCAGCACCTCCAGCAGGAACTCCGGGCCGGAGAAGTACTGGACGACGGAGTTGATGACGACGGTGTCGAACGACCCCGGCTCCAGGCCGGAGAAGTCGTCCACGCTCCGGTGCAGTAGGTGGACGGAGTCCAGGGCGCCGCCCATGCGCTCACGCTGACGCTCGATGCGGTCCAGGGCGGGCCGGGCGAAATCGACGCCCCAATAGGCCTCGGCATGCGGGGCCAGCCGGTACAGCAACAAGCCGGTGCCGCAGCCCAGCTCCAGGACCCGCTTGGGCTGGAAGCTGAGAATCTGCGCCACGGTGGTGTCCACCCATTCGCGCATCTGCTCGGGCGGGAGCGGATCGCCGGTGTAGCTGTCCTCCCAGCCGACGATGTTGAAGGTCGGGTCTTCGCTCTCCAGCGTCTCGCGCGCGTAGGCCTCGTCGTAGATGGCCTTCCATTGGGAGGACGCATCGACGTCCCGCTGCACTCCCGCATCGTCCAGGACGACGTAGGCCACCAGTCGCTGGTCACCCGTCGAATCCTCGCGGACGAGCACCACGGAGTCGCGGACCGCGGGGTCCGCCGAGAGCACGGTTTCGACCTCACCCAGCTCGATGCGGAAGCCACGCAGCTTCACCTGGAAGTCGGCTCGGCCCAGGTACT
>JBKGHI010000490.1:0-2808 GCA_046520405.1 Myxococcus sp. 1LA | reverse complement strand
CGCTGTCGCGCACGGCTGCGGCAGTGCCAGGACGGCGCGCGGTGGCCTCGCCGCTGTCCATCGACGAGCTGGCGGGCGTGGCGTGCGCGCGGCACGGCCCGCCACGGTGGTGGTGAGCCGCCACTCGGGTGAGGTGCTGCTGTCGGAAGGCGACGTGCGGCGCGCGCTGCCGTATGGCTCGGTGCTCAAGCCCTTCCTGTACGCGGCGGGCACAGCGCACCCGGTGTTGCCGCCGCGCGCGGGCGTCCAGGAGTGGGCCTGCGGCGCGGGGCTGCCTGCGAAGGTGGATGCCCGCACCGCGCTGCTGCGCTCGTGCAATGGCTACTTCCTGGACTGGGAGGCGCGAGGCTCGGCGCCCAAGGCCTTCGGCGCGTGGGGGCCGGTGCTGACCTCGGTGGGGCTGACGGGTTCGCCGGACGACATGGCGGACGCGATAGGGCTGCGCTCCACGCTGACAGTGTCGCCCTGGGGCGTGGCGCAGGCCTACCGGCTGCTGGCGGAGGCCCGGCCAGACGTGGTGGCGCTGCTGGCGGACAACGCCGCGCGCGGCACGCTGGCGGAGCTGCACGCGTCGAAGGCACTGGCCGGCGTGGCCACCAAGACGGGCACCGTGCGCGACGCCGCGAGCCGGCCCCAGTTCGGCTGGATTGCCGCGGTGGACGCGGACCTGGTGGTGGTGGTGGTGCGGCCCGGTGTCATGCCTCGCCAGTTCGCGGACGAAGTGCCCAAGGCGTTGGCGCGGGCACGCAAGCAGGCCGGGCTGGAGGCCGCGCGCGTGCAGGTGCTGGGGCTGCTTCCTCTGGGAGACGTGGAGGCGCGGTGTGCTGGCGCGGGCTTCGCGCTGGAGGACGGAGGGCCCCGCGCGAGCGCGGAGGGCTGGGTGCCCCTGGCCTCCTTCACGAAGCGCGGCGCGGCGGTGTGCCTGGGCGCGCCCTGGCGCGTGCGCTTCCCTGGTGGGCCGGAAGAGGGCCGGGACTACGCGGGCGTCTTCATCCGCTCCGAACCGCCACCGTACCGGCCACCGCCGGGAGTGCCCACCACGCCCAGCGCGATGAAGGCGCGGCGCGGCTCCGACTTCATCTTCCGCACCACGCGCCTGCAATACACGGCGGGCGTGGTGTCCGCCGAGGACGTGACGTTGACGGGCGAGGCGCGTGTGGCACTGGCGCGGGTGGTGGCGCACAACGAGCAACACAGTGAGTCCCGTCACCCGGGGCGCCCCGTCTGCGACACCACCCACTGTCAGGCTTTTCGCGGCACGGTGCGCGTGCGGTCCGAGGACGCGAAGGCCGTGGGACTGGCGCCGCTGAAGTGGCGCAAGTGGCTGACCTTCTCCCAGGGGGGAGAGGAACCGTGGCGCCAGGCGCGGCCTCGCGCCGAGGTGGAGCGCTTGTTGGGGCGTGGGCTCGTGTCGCTGCGCTTCGAGGCGGGGCGGGTGCATTACCTCCGCACGGAGACGGATGGCGCCGCGACCTTCGAATCCGCGCGCTCCCTGCCGTGTGACGTGCTGCGCGCCGGGCTGAAGCTCCCTTCGTGCCCGCGTACCGCGTCGTTCCAGGGAGACTCATTGCTGTTCGAGGGCCGTGGCCGCGGGCATGGCGAGGGCCTGGACGTCGAGGCCGCGAAGGCCTCGGGCTCGCGCAGTGACGTGCTGCTCGAAGCCGCCTATGGCGGGTGAAACCAAGTATTAAAGCCTTGATGGTTTTCGCCGCAGCCCGGCTTGTGAGCGGATTGCATGAAATGATATCGGAGACAGGCAGAGAATGGTGCTGCCCGTCGATTCTGGCGGAGCCCCATCGCAAGGAGTGGTCGCCAATGCGCATCACCCGTATTCCCCTGCGCCGAAGCCTCTTCGGCGCTCTGTTGGTTTCCGTGTCAGTCGCGGCTTGTGGTCCCGAATCCGAAGGTGGAAAGGCTCCGGGCCTGGGCACCCAGGGGCAGGACGTCATCTACGGCGAGGACCACCGCACGGACGTCTACGCGTACACGACGCATGCCGAACTGGTCGAGCGGGCCCAGAAGTCCACCGTGGCGATGATGCGGCCTTCGGCGCTCGTCACCACCGACCCCGAGAACGTCACCTTCAACGCGCCCTCGCTGCAGACCTACTTCAACCTCTGCTCCGACCAGCGCTTCCTGGCCGACCCGACGCCGGGCCTCTGCTCGGGCACGCTCATCGATGATGACCTGGTGCTCACCGCCGGTCACTGCATCACCTCGGCCGAGTGCCCGAACCTGCGGTTCGTCTTCAACTTCTACCGCACGTCCGCCACGGAGCTGCAGACGGTGACGACGCGGGACATCTTCGCCTGCCAGGCCGTCGTCGCGCGCCAGCAGGCCACGGTGAACGGCCGCAACCTGGACTACGCCATTGTCCGCCTGGACCGCTCCGCCGTGGCGGAGGGCTTCGAGCCGGCGCCCATCCGCCCGGGGAACGAGGCCCTGCCGCAGAACACCGGGGTGACCGTGATTGGTTCCGGCAGCGGCATCCCGTTCAAGATTGATGACGGTGGCTGGGTGCGTGACAGCCGCGCCAGCACGTTGGACTACTTCGTCGCCAACACGGACACCTTCGGTGGCAACTCGGGCTCGGGCGTCTACGAGAACGACAACTTCACCGTGGCCGGCATCCTGGTCCGCGGTGAGACGGACTACGTCAGCCAGGGCAGCTGCCGCGTCGTGAACCAGTGCTCCGACACGGGCTGCCGTGGCGAGGACATCACCTACGTGCGCCCCGCCGTGGACGACTACTGCTCCGCCAACGGCAGCGTGCGCCTGTGTGGCCGCGCCGAGCCGCCGCCGCCGCCG
>JBKGHI010000048.1:0-42140 GCA_046520405.1 Myxococcus sp. 1LA | reverse complement strand
GCCCAGGTGACGGCCACGTCCAGGCCAGCAGCATGCCCAGGCCCACGCCGTCGCCGTGGGACAGCTTGAAGCGGGACACGCTCTCCAGCACGTGGCCGAAGGTGTGGCCGAAGTTGAGCACCCGGCGCAGCCCCTGGTGCTCGTAGGGGTCCTCCGCGCACACGCGCTCCTTGAGGGCACGCGCGTCCTTCACCAGCTTCTCCATCGCGGGCGGCTTGCGCACGTAGCGGCGGAAGAGCGGGGCGTCGAGGCTGATGACCATCTTCCAGGCTTCCAGCGCGCCTTCGCGGCGCTGGTCGTCGGAGAGGGTGTCGAAGAACTCGGGGCACACCCAGCCTTCGTCGGCGTAGTGGAAGACGCCGGCCGGGTTCTTCACCACGCGCCCGCGGACCGTCATGTCCACGGCGCCCTTGCCGCCGACGCTGCTGTCCACCGCCGCCAGCAGCGTGGTGGGGACCTGCACCAGACGCACGCCGCGCTTGAGGACGTGCGCGGCCACGGTGGAGACATCGCCGATGGTGCCGCCGCCCACGGCCACGAGCGTGCCGGAGCGCGGGAGGGCCAGGCTGCTGGCCAGCACCTTCTCCAGCGCGGTGAACGTCTTGGCGCTTTCTCCGCCGGTGAGCTGGATGATGGCGCGGGGCTTTCGCGCCTCCAGGGTGGGAATGAGGGTGGGGTGGAGCTTCGCGACCGTGCGGTCCACCACGGCGATGCTGCCCTCGGGAAGGTTCTTCGCGAGCCGGGCGAAGGTGCCCCAGCGGTCGGAAGGCGGACGGTAGGCCCCGGGAGGAAGAGCACTCATAGGGCGTGCGGCCTCGCGTTCATGTGGAGGACGAGGTCGGCGATGACCAGCGACACCATGGCCTCCAGCACCGGGACGGCGCGGGGCATGATGCACGGGTCGTGACGGCCACCCTTCGCGTGCTCCTGCAGCGTCGCGGGGGGCTTGAAGAAGGTGCGGATCTGCATCGGCTCACCGTTGGCGAGCCCGCCCTGGATGCCGCCGTACGCGTCCTTCACGGCGTGGAACTGGATGCCGGGCTGGCCAATGCGCTCGAGCAGGTCGGGCGGGCCCCACACGACGCCGGTGACGGCGCCGATGCTGCCCAGGGCCTGCGCGATGCGCGCCTTGAGCTTGCCGAAGATGGGCTCGCCCAGGCCGACGGGCAGGCCCTCCACGCGCACGTCGATGGCGCCGCCCAGGCTGTCGCCGGCCTCCTTCGCGGTGAGGATGCGCTGGGACATCTCGTCGCGAATGGCGACGTCCGGGCAGCGCGTGGCGTGGGCGTCCACCTGCGCGCGGGTGAGACCCGGCGCGGGCACGGCGGCCACCAGGTTGCCCACCTGGGACACGTAGGCCACGGTGCTGATGGAGGGCAGGTCCCGGGCGAGGTACGCCTCGGCGATGGCGCCGCCGATGACACGGCAGAGCGTCTCGCGTCCGCTGGTGCGGCCACCGCCGCGGTGGTCGCGGTGCTTGAACCGGTCGCGCCACACGGCGTCCGCGTGGCCGGGCCGATCCTGCGCCTTCAGCTTCTCGTAGTCACCCGAGCGCTGGTTGGTGTTGCGCACGATGGCCGCGATGGGCGTGCCCAGCGTCTTGTCCTCGAAGACGCCGGACAGGATTTCCACCTGGTCCGGTTCGCTGCGCGCGGTGGTGATGGTGGATTGGCCGGGGCGCCGCCGGTCCAGCGCGACCTGAATCTGCTCCCGCGTCAGGGGCACGCCAGCGGGGCAGCCATCCAGGATGGCGCCGAGCGCGGGCCCGTGGCTCTCTCCAAACGTCGTCAGGCGAAACAGTTCGCCAAAGGTATTCATGTTGCGGACTCCCAGAGTTGGCGCTGACGCCGGGCTTGCGCGACGAACCACGCCGCACCCAGCAACACCGGAGTACCGCCGCGTCGGACAATCTCCGCGGCGATGCGCCGGCCCGGGGCGCCGTAGGCGATAACCGCCACACGGGCCCCGTCGAAGCGCAGGTCATCAGGAGCGGGCACCCTATCGGGCCAGGTCCAGACGCCCGCCCCTGTGAGAGGCGTCCGGATGTCGGCGCGTCGCAACACGCGCAAGTCACGGCTCAGCTCCGTCGCCACGGAGCGGAGCGCCGACGTGGCGCCTCCGTCTCCCAGCACGAAGACTTCGCGAGCCCCGAGCCGTTCCAGCACCTTGCGGGCGCCGAACGTGTCGGTGTTGAAGGCTTCCCACCGGTTGCCCCGGCGGACCAGCGTATTGATGGCGTCCAGCGAGGACCCCGTGTGCTTCGCCAGCCGCAGCTTGAAGGGACTGGTGACGGCGAAGCCCGCGTAGTGCGGCAGCAGTGCGTCCACCACGGCCTCCACGGGCCCGTCCTCCGGCAGGTCGATGCGGTCGAAGGGCTGCTGGTGGACGCGCGGCGAGCGCGAGTGGGCAATGGACGTCCCCAGGATGCCCAGCCGCAGCGGCGGATCCAGCGTGTACCGGTCCGCGCCCCGCAGCTCCCGCACGGCGTCGTCCAGCATCCGCTGACCGGGCGCGGCGACCCAGGCGCCGCCCATGGCGACGTAGTCCAGCACGTTGCTTCGGGCCAGCAGCGCCCGCGTGGGCAGCGCCACCGCGCCCATGCCCAGCACCGTGACGCGCGTGGCGCCGAAGCGCTCCGCCATCCGCCGCTGGGTCTCCAGCAGCGTCACGAGGTGCGCCGGGTCCGTCATGGGCTCCACGTGCTTCACCAGGGCGTCAGCGGGCAGCTCGCGCTCCCAGAGCTGGAGCGCTTCCTCCGTGGAGAGCTGCCGGCTCGCGTGGTGCGACGCGAGCAGCTTTCCCGGCGGCGCCGCCAGCGAGCCCTGTTGCCCCGACGCGTCCATCAAGTCCCGGTCCACGCGCCAGGCCGCGGACACCCAGTGGGCGGGCAGTGGCTTGCCGCGCTCGGAGACCAGCAACGGCAGCACCGCCGCCAGCGCCTCGGGCGAGATGGCGTCGGGCGCGTGCAGGTCCGTGCGGATTTCCAGGACGTCCGCCCCCCGGCGCTGGCCGTCGCGCGCGAAGCGGACGGCGTCGTCGCCGAGCAGGGTGGGGGGCAGGGTGACGACACGCCGGGCGGGCGTCACAGGGGCACCTCGGAGGCAAGGCAGCCTCGGAGGAAGTCCTCCAGGGCCACGGTGGGGACGCGGGCGTGCAGCACCTCGCGCTCATGGAACACGGAGGACAATTCTTCTTCGAGCGAGACCTCGGCACGCAGCCGCGGGCGTGTCCGGTCCGTGAGCAGCCGCTCACGGTAGGTGTCGAAACTCACGGGGACGACCAGGGTGAAGAGCCCGGTCAGCGCCTCGGGGTGATGGGACAGGAAGCCGCCTCCCACGGCCACCAGGCCTCCGGGCGGCAGCTCCAGCAGGGCATGGCGCTCGGCCGCGCGGAACTCCTGCGGCGCTTCGGCCACCCACCTGCGCAGCGGGCGACCATGGACGCGTTCGATGTGCGCATCCAGGTCCAGCCCGGGGCGCGCCAACATGCGCGCCACCATGGGCAACAGGCGGGACTTGCCCGCGCTCCGGTGCCCGGCGAGCACCACCGTCTGACCCGAGACGGGGAGCTTCAAGGGGCCCGGGCGCGCGACTGCTTCCCTCAGTCCCGGCGCGAGCCGGGGATCCACCGAGGCGAGAATCTGTTCAACGAGGTGGCGCCGCTCCTCAGCGGACGGTGCCGACATAGACGTAGGCGGTGCCGAACGTGAGGGCATGCGCGGACTTTGCCGCGTAGGCCCCGGACTGGTCCATCAACTCCAGGAATTTGTCGCCCGCCGGAAAGGCGGCGGACGTCGCCGGCAGGTACTGGTACGCGGCGCGGTTGCCCGTCAGCAGTCCACCGACGGCGGGCATCACCGTCTTGCTGTAGAAGCGGAAGAGCGCGCCGAACGCGCCCGTGGGCTGGCCGAACTCCAGGACCACCACGTGTCCGCCGGGACGGACCACCCGCGCCATCTCCTTCAGGCACTTCACCGGGTCATCCACATTGCGGATGCCGAAGGAGATGGAGGCCACGTCGAAGCTGTCGGCCGCGAAGGGCAGGTCCATCGCGTCGGCCACCTGGAAGTCCACCTGGAGGCCCGCCTTCTCCGCCTTGGCGGGGGCGTTCTCCAGCATCTCCGGGCAGAAGTCCGTGCCCACCACGCGGCCGGAGACACCCACCTTGCGCTTGAAGGCCAGGGCCAGGTCACCCGTTCCGGAGGCGCAGTCGAGGACGCGATCTCCGTCCTTCGCGGTGCTGAGCCGGACGGCCTTGCGGCGCCACAGCCGGTGGATGCCGAAGGAGAGGACCTCGTTCGTCACGTCGTACTTCGTGGCGATGGAAGAGAACATCTCACGGACTTCGGTACTCATCGCGCCCTCACGACCTGGGCCGGGTTTTCCGGCCGCCAAAGGTGTCGGTCCACCGCGTCTAGCACGGCTGGCAGCCTGCGCATCAACGTCTCGAAGCGTTCGGGCGTCAGGGCCTGGTGCCCATCGCACATGGCCTGCTCGGGCTTCGGGTGGACTTCAATCAACAATCCGTCCGCCCCCGCCGCCGCTGCCGCCAGCGACATGGGGAGGATGAGCGCCGGGTCTCCCGTCGCATGGGACGGGTCGACGATAACGGGCAGGTGGGAGCGCTGCTTCGCCCAGGCCACCGCCGCCAGGTCCAGCGTGTTGCGCAGCTCCGTCTCGAAGGTGCGGATGCCGCGCTCGCACAACATCACCTGCTCGTTGCCGCCGTCGAGGATGTACTCCGCCGCCAGCAGCCACTCCTGCAACGTGGCGGACAAGCCTCGTTTGAGCAGCACGGGCTTGCGCACCTTCCCCAGCGCGCGCAGCAGCGAGTAGTTCTGCATGTTGCGCGCACCCACCTGGAGGATGTCCGTGGACTCCTCCATGAGGGGAATCTGCGCGGACTCCATCACCTCACTGATGATGGGCATGCCGTGGCGCCGCCCGGCCTCCGCCAGGACGTGCAGGCCCGGCTCGCCCATGCCCTGGAATGCGTAGGGGCTGGTGCGAGGCTTGAATACGCCGCCGCGCAGGACATGGGCGCCCGCCGCCGCCACCACCGAGGCCGCGTGTTGCACCTGTTCGGCGCCCTCCACCGCGCAGGGCCCGGCCATGACGACGAATCCGGGACCGCCGAACTCCACCGGTCCCACCCGTACCCGGGTGCCTTCGGGGCGCTCCGCGCGGAGCACCCGCAGTGCGCCCGGGGCCCGTCCGGACCCGGCTGGTTCGTCTGGCCGCTTGCCTCCCACGGACCCTCCCATTCATGGAGTTCAAGAGGTTTTGAACTCTTGGTGCATGTATAGCCGAGATGGCTTAGAAGACAACCGAAGGTGATTGCGCCGCAATCGCCGATGAGGAACGCTGATGAAGACGCTCAATCCCGTTGAGAGCCAGCGCTGGGTGGCCGGAATGACGCCCCTTGCGGTGGTGGATCCGCTCGCGGGTGCGGACGTCCTGGGCGTTCCGGCGGTGTATTGGGAGCGCCCGTTGGCCCAGGAAGCGGCGGCGGGGTGGGGCGAGGCGGCGGTGGTGGTGGCGCAGGACGCCTCCGAGGTTCCCGGTGTCCTGGCGTCGTTGGGAAACACGCAGGTGCGCTGGCTGGGCGATTCGCCACCGGAGGCGATGCCGGGCCCCTGGTTCGGCGGGGTCCGTTTCGGTGTGTCGGGCGAGGTGGACGCGGCGTGGGCGTCGCATGGCGTGACGCGCTGGACGCTGCCCGAGGTGCTGGTGTTCCGCACGGGCGGCGGCGTGTGCGCGGTGGCGTTCGCGCAGGAAGGCCGTGGCGGTGAGGACGTGGTGCGCTCGCGGCTGGAGCGCGTCCGCGCGTGCTTTCCGGGGACGTACCGGCATGCGCGCGGCGCGCCCGTGGCGCTGGCGTTGAGCGCGTCGCGGCCGGACTTCGATGCGCGGTGCAGCGCGCGCTGGACGCGATTGCGTCCGGGCACCTCCAGAAGGTGGTGCTGGCGCGCCCGCTGGACGCGGAGGGGCCCGCGCCCTTTGACGTGGTGGACGTGCTGGCGCGGCTGCGCGAGCAGAACCCCCGCTGCGCCACCTTTCTGTTCCGGGCGCCGGACGACACGTGCTTCCTGGGCGCCACGCCGGAGACGCTGTGCCGGGTGGACGGGCAGGTGCTGGAGACGGAGGCCCTGGCGGGGTCGGCCGCGCCCGGACAGGCGGACGGGCTGCGGGGCCACGACAAGGACGTGCGCGAGCACGCGTCGGTGGTGCGCTACCTCGTCGCCGCGTTGAAGCCGCTGGCGGAGCAGGTGCAGTCGGACGCGGAGCCGGCGCTGCTGACGTTGAAGAACGTGGTGCACCTGCGGACGGGGTTTCGCGCCGAGCTGCGGCCGGGGGTGACGCCCGCGCAGGTGGTGGCGGCGCTGCACCCCACGCCAGCGGTGGGCGGCACGCCGCGCGAGCGCGCGCTGTCGTTCCTGGTGGAGCACGAAGGCCTGGACCGCGGGTGGTACGCGGGGCCCGTGGGCTGGGTGGGGCCCGGGCGGGCGCACCTGATGGTGGCGCTGCGCTCTGCGCGGGTGAAGGGCGCGAAGGCCCGGCTGTTCGTCGGCGTGGGGCTGGTGGCTGGCTCCAACGCGGACTCGGAGTGGCGGGAGACGGAGATGAAGAGTCTGGCGATGTTGCGGGCCCTGGGAGGCGGGGATGTCGTCCGACGCTAACCTCAACGTGCTGTGGGCGCGCGCGTTGCTGGAAGAGCTCGTGCGTGGTGGCGTGCGTCACGCGGTGGTGTGTCCGGGCTCCCGGTCGTCGCCGCTGGCGCTGGCCTGCGCCGCGACGGAGGGGCTGCGCACCTGGTCCGTCATCGATGAGCGCAGCGCGGGCTTCTTCGCCCTGGGACTCGCGAAGCAGTCTCGCGCCCCGGCCGTGGTGGTGGCGACCAGCGGCACCGCGGGCGCGCACTTCTATCCTGCAGTCATCGAGGCCGCGCTGGCGCACGTGCCGCTCGTGGTCCTGACGGCGGACCGGCCCTTGGAGCTCCAGGGGTGGGGCGCGCCGCAGACGGTGCCGCAGGCGCGCTTCTTCGGAGAGCACGCCCGCTTCTTCGCGGACCTGGGATTGCCAGAGGCGCACGACGCGGCGTTGATTCACATGCGGGCCACCGTCGCTCGCGCGGTCGTCAGCGCGTGGCGTGCCCCGCGCGGCGCCGTGCAGCTCAACGTGCCCTTCCGTGAGCCGCTGGCGCCCATCGCCGAGCCCTTCGCCGAGGCCGCCCTGAGCACCCTCGCGAAGTCCGGGCGCGCCGGTGCGCCGCTGACGCGCATCGTCCCGCCGGAGCCGGTGCCGGACGCGGCCAGCCTGGACGAGGTCCGCCGCCGGATTGCCGCCACCACCCGCGGCGTCATCGTCTGTGGCCCGCGCGACGAGGCGGACGGCTTCGCGGCGGCCATCAGCGCGTTGTCCCAGGCCACGGGCTACCCGGTGCTGGCGGAGGCCACCTCGCAGGCCCGCTACGGCGGCGGCCCGCTCACGCTGTCCCATTACGACGCGCTGCTGCGGCACGCGCCCTTCGCGAAGGCGCACCGTCCGGAGCTCGTGCTGCGCTTCGGCGGCGGCCTCACGCCCAAGGTTCCGCAGCAGTGGCTGGACGGCTCGGGCGCGGACATCGTCCTCTTCAGTGATGGCGGCGCGCTGTTCGACCCGTCGCACCGAGCGGCCACGGTGGTGGAGGGCTCTGCGGTGGCGTCCTGTGAGGCGCTGGCGCGAGGGCTCGCGCGAGGCGCGGGGCCGTGGGCGCGGAGCTTCCTGGCCGCGGAGCAGCGGGTGCGCACGACGCTGGAGGCCGCGTTCGCGGAGCAGCCGGACATGCTGTCCGAGCCGCGCGTCGCTCGCGAGGTGTGGCGGCCTTCCCGCGGGCGCGCCGCTCTTCGTGTCCAGCAGCATGCCCATTCGCGACCTGGACGCCTTCGCTCCCGCGGCGCGGTGCCGCTGCGGGTGCTGGCCAACCGCGGGGCCAACGGCATCGACGGCATCCTCTCCAGCGCGCTCGGCATGGCGGCGGCGGCGGGACGTCCCGCGGTGCTGCTCACCGGGGACCTGGCCCTGCTGCACGACGTGGGCGCCTTCGTGACGGCGTCGCGCGCGCGGGTGCCGCTCACGGTGGTGGCTGTGAACAACGACGGCGGCGGCATCTTCTCGTTCCTGCCCATCGCGCAGTCGGCGCCTCGGGACGCGTTCGAGACGCTCTTCGGGACGCCGCACGGCGTGGACCTGGCTCACGCGGCGGCCCTGGGCGGCGCGAGGTTCCACCGGCCGGAGACGCCGTCGGCGCTTCGGGCCGCGGTGCGTGACGGCCTGGAGGGCGGGCTCCACCTGGTGGAGGTGCGGGTGGACCGCAGCGCGAATGTGGATGAGCACCGGCGGCTGTTCGCTCGAATGGCGGCCTCACTGGGAGAAGGACCATGGGCGTGAAGCTGGCTTACGAGACGTGGGGTGAGGGTTCCCGTCCGCTCGTGCTGCTGCACGGCTTCACCGGGAGCCGCAGGGCCTTTGACGGGCTGCGCCCGCTCCTGGGGCGCGACGTGCGCGCGGTGGCGGTGGATCTCCCTGGGCATGGCGCCACGCCGTTGCCGGACCATCGAGGCCGTGACGGCTTCGTGGAAACGGTCGACGCGTTGGTATCGCTGGTGGACTCGCTGGGGCAGGGGCCGGTGGACCTGCTGGGGTATTCGCAGGGCGCCGCGTGGCGCTGGCCGCGGCCGTGCGCGCACCGGACCGCTTCGGCCGGCTCATCATGGAGAGCGGCTCGCCCGGCTTGCACCGCCGCCAGGAGCGCGCGGCGTCGTGAGGCGGACGGCCAGTTGGCGGCCTTCATCCGGACGCGGGGCGTGGATGCCTTCGTGGACCGCTGGGAGCAGTTGCCGCTGTTCGACGGCCTGCGCCAGTTGCCCCAGGAGCGCAAGGACGCGCTGCGCGCGCTTCGCCGCGCGTGCACGGCGGAGGGGCTCGCGGGCGCGCTGGAGTGCCTGGGCCTGGGCGTCCAGCCGGACTTCTGGCCGGCCCTGCATGCGCAGCGCCTGCCCACGCTGCTGCTGACGGGCGCTGGGGACGCGAAGTTCACCCAGATTGCCCGCCGCATGGCCACGGAGCTTCCGGTGGTCTGGCGCCACGCGTTCGAGGGCTGCGGCCACGCGCCCCACCTGGAGTCGCCCGAGGACTACGCCCGTGAAGTCCTCGGCTTCCTCCAGACGCCCTGGTACGAGGCGCCGCAGTTCGACAGCCCCCTGGTGGCAGGCGAGGGAAGGGTGACGTCGTGAGCACCTCGGTTCCGGCGCCGGGCCCGCTGTCGGTGAAGCCGCGTCCCGGGGTGAAGCACTGGGTGATGGCGGCGCGGCCCAAGACGCTGACGGCGGCGCTGGTGCCAGTCGCGGTGGGCACGGGGCTCGCGTTCGGTTCGGGCGTGGGGCGGATGCTGCCCGCGCTGGCGGCGCTGCTGGGCGCGGTGCTCATCCAGATTGGCACCAACTTCATCAACGACTACTACGACTTCAAGAAGGGCGCGGACACGCACGAGCGCCTGGGCCCCCAGCGCGTGACGCAGAGTGGCCTCATCGCGCCGGGCACGGTGCTGGCGGGCGCGGGCGTGTGCTTCGCGCTGGCGACGGCGGTGGGCCTGTACCTGGTGATGGTGGGCGGTTGGCCCATCATCGCCATCGGTCTGGCGTCGCTGCTGTGCGGCTACGCGTACACCGGCGGCCCTTTCCCCCTGGGCTACAACGGCCTGGGGGACGTGTTCGTCTTCATCTTCTTCGGTCTGGTGGCGGTGACGGGGACCTATTACGTGCAGGCGGGGACGGTGGACCCGGCGGCGTGGTGGGCGGCGGTGCCCGTGGGTGCCAGCGGCACCATGCTCATCGTCGTCAACAACCTGCGCGACGTGACGACGGACGTGAAGGCCGGCAAGCGCACGCTGGCGGTCCGCTTCGGCACGGGCGTGGGGAAGGCGGAGTACCTCCTGCTGCTGGCGATGTCGTTCGCCACACCCTTCGCGATGTACGCGCTGAAGCTCGCCAGCCCCTGGGTCTTCCTGTCCCTGCTGAGCCTGCCGCTGGCGGTGCCGCCGCTTCAGCGGGTGTTGAAGCAGGAAGGCGCGGCGCTGAACCCGGCGCTGGGCGGTACGGCCCGGTTCCAGCTCGTGTTCGGGTTGCTGTTCGCGCTGGGCCTCTACCTGCGATGATGTGAGTCCATGCGGATTGCCCAGGTTTCGCTCATTCCCCTCCGGTTGGAGCTGCGCCAGCCCCTGAAGACGTCCCAGGGGGCGCACGCGGCGCGAGAAGGCTTCCTCGTCCGCGTCGTCGACGAGGAGGGACGCGAAGGCCTGGGCGAGGCGATGCCCCTGCCAGCGTTCGGCACCGAGTCGCTCGACGACTGCGGGACGACGCTCAACGCCTGGCTGACGGAGTTGAAGGGCCAGTTCCTGGGGGACTCGGTCCGGGCCATCGAGGACACGCTGTCGCCATTTCCGCCGGCCGTGGCGCGAGGCGAAGGCGTGCGCATCCGGGCGCGGCAGGCGACGCCCGCGGGGCCCATGCCGGCGGCGGAACACGCGCTGGAGCTGGCGCTGTTGGACCTGCTCGCGCAGCGCCAGGGTGTGCCGCTGTGCTGGTTGCTCGCGGAGGAGGCGCGGACGGAGGTGTTGGTGAACGCGCTGCTGAGCGCCGACACGCCGGAGGCCCTGGCCGAGGAAGCCCGGCAGGCCGTCGCCGAGGGCTTCGGGACGCTGAAGCTGAAGGTCGCCGGCCGCCCGCTGGACGCCGATGAAGCGCGGGTGAAGGCCGTGCGCGACGCGGTGGGCCCGGACGTGAAGCTCCGCCTGGACGCGAATGGCGGCTGGTCCGAGCCCGACGCGAAGCGCGCCCTGGACCGCCTGGGCTGGTACGGCCTGGAGTTGCTGGAGCAGCCCACGCCGCCCGACGACCTGGCGGCGCTGTGGCGCGTCCAGCGCCGTGCGCCTGCACGGTGGCCGCGGATGAGTCGCTGGCCTCGCCGGATGCGCTGCGGGCCCTGCTCACCGTGGACCCGCTGATGGGCGGTGGTCCGGCGGTGGGCGCGGTGGTGCTCAAGCCCATGGTGCTGGGTGGGCTGTTGCCGTGCCTCGTGGTCGCGATGCGCGCGGCGCGGCTGGGCATGCAGGCCTACGTCACCAGTTCCATTGATGGGGTCGTGGCTCGGGCCGGCGCGGCACACCTCGCGGCGGCGCTGCCTTCCGGGGCATTGGCCTCGGGGCTCGCGGTGGGGCGCTTGCTGGTGAAGGAGCCGGGAGGCCACCCGTACCACCCCGAGCGAGGCGTCATCCGCCTGTCGAGCACTCCGGGACTCGGCTTGAGCTCCCGTTCGCTGGTGTGACGAAACGGGGTGAGGAAGCGCCCGGCTCGCTTCCGAACCCAATGCAGCTTCGAGGTGACGGAATGCCGGTCCTGACCTGTCCCATCCGCGAACGCGCGCGCGCTCATCCGGACGCGGAGGCCCTGACCTTCGCGGGCCGCTCCTGGTCCTACGGTGCCCTGGACGCGGAGGTCTCCCGGTGGGTGGCCGCGCTCGAGGCCCAAGGCGTCGGAGCGGGGGACCGCGTGGCCTCGCTGGCGACGAACCATGTCGCCTCCGTGTGTCTCTTCTGGGCACTGGGCCGGCTGGGCGCGGTGCTGGCGCCGCTCAACGCCCGGCTCACGGCCGCGGAGCTGGCGCCCATGGCGGAGGACATCCAGCCCCGGCTCACGCTGGCGCTGGGCGCGATGGCGGAGCGGCTCCCCGGAGCGCACCCGCTCGAATCCTTCGCGGATGCCGTATCCACGCCCGTGTCCACATGCCTGTCCCTGGACGCCTCCACGCCGCGGGTGGTGCTTTTCACCAGTGGCACCACGGGCCGGCCGAAGGGCGCCGTGTTGACGGAGGGGAACTTCCGGGCCTCGGCGCGAGCGTCCGCGGCCAACCTGGGAGCACATCCGGCCCCACGTTGGCTGGGCACATTGCCGCTCTTCCACGTGGGGGGCATCGCCATGCTCACCCGGACGGCCTACGAGGGAGGCTGTTTGGTCCTGCACGAGCGCTTCGACGCCGACGCGGCCAACCAGGCCATCGACGTGGAGGCCGTCTCCCATGCGAGCCTCGTGGCCACCACGCTGGAGCGCGTGCTGGACGCCCGGGGCGACAGGCCCATGCCGCCCACCTTCGCATTGGCGCTGATCGGCGGTGGGCCGGTGCCCGTGCCGCTCCTCGCGCGGGCGAGGGCCGCGGGCCTGCGCGCGCTCCAGACGTACGGCCTGACGGAGGCCTGCTCCCAGGTGACGACCGAGCGCCCGGACGAGGCGGACGGCCGCACCGCTGGCGTGCCGCTACCCGGCGCCGAGGTGCGCATCGTGGGCGCCGGAGGCGAAGTCCTCGGCCCGGGTGTCGAAGGTGACATCGAGGTCCGCGCGCCCACGGTCATGGCCGGTTACTGGCGGCGCCCGGAGGCGACCCAGGAAGCGGTGCGGGACGGCTGGCTGCGGACCAAGGACGTGGGGATGTTGGACGCGCGAGGGCGGCTCACGGTGCTGTCCCGACGCACGGACCTCATCGTCCGGGGAGGGGAGAACATCTACCCGGCGGAGGTGGAAGCGGTGCTCGTCAATCACCCCGCGGTGCAGGAAGCGGCCGTGGTGGGCTTCCCGGACGATCGCTGGGGTGAGGTGCCCGTGGCCTTCCTCGCGCCTCGGCCGGGGGCTGCGCGGCCCGGGGCGGAGGCGCTGGAGGCGTGGTGCCGACAGTCGCTGGCGGGCTTCAAGACGCCCGCGCGGTTCGTCTGGGTGGAGGCGCTGCCCCGAAACGCCATGGGGAAGGTGGAGCGCGCCGTCCTGCGACGGCACCCGCTCCACTGACCCTCGAACGCGGGGCGGGCCCCGGGTTCAGCTCTCGGAGATGGGGTGGCCCCAGGGGTTGGTCCGCGGGAACTGCCGCAGGACGGTGCTCAGGCGGCAGGTGGCGGACACGGTGGCACCCGCGCCAGGACGGCGAGAGGCTTGCGCGTCCCGGTGCTCGAAGGTGCCCAGCCGGGCCGCCTGCGTCGCCAATTGCCGTTCAACCTCCGGGGACCAACAGGAGAACTCGAGCCATTCCATGTGCGTGCTCCTTCGCGCCGCAGTGTTCGGGGGACATCCGACCTCTCCGAGTCGCGAAAATCACGACGCCGTGCGTTGAACCCGGCCATCTGTGGCGATTTCCCGACAAGGACCGCCGTCACAACCCAGGGACCTGGCCACCATCTTTCAGAAGCGCCCGCCAGGTGTCGTGCCCCCGCGAGGCTGCCTGCCCCACGAGGAGGTGCCTGCATTTCCTGCGCGGAAATGGGACGCGTGCCCAATCTTGCGCCAACCCCACCGGCGCCGCGCCGTCATTGCTGATACGGCTGCAACCTTTCACTCCCAAGGTCAAAACTCAGACATGCAAGGATTTCCGCGCCCAACGTTGAAGAGTTGAGGAGACAACGCACGGGGGCGGGTAGGGAATGACGCAGCTTCCGAGGGAAAACGTGACATTCCAGGGTGTGGCTGATTTTGATATCGAAACGATTCAAAGGCAGCTCAGCACGAGTCCTCACAACAGGAGTGAACGATGGCGCCGGAGTCCGTTGATGTCATCATCGTGGGTTGTGGTCCTGTGGGAGCCCTGGCGGCGAACCTCCTGGGGCTGCAGGGGATTCGGACGCTCGTCGTGGAGCGGGAAGTCACGCCCCACGGTCAGTCCCGCGCCATCAGCGTGGATGACGAAGGCCAGCGCATCTTCCAGTCCGCCGGGCTGGTCGGGGATTTGGGCGCGGGCTTCTACCCGTGCAAGCGGCTCCAGTACCTGGATGACTCGTTGCGCTCGCTGGCGGAGGTGGACTTCACCCGGCTGGACCGGCCGTTCGGCTACGTGCCCGCGGCGTTCTTCCAGCAGCCGCGCATGGAGTCGGTGCTGCGCCAGGGCATGAAGCGCTTTCCGCACGTGGACCTGTGGCTGGGCCACGAGGTGGAGTCCTTCGTCCAGGACGAGGACGGCGTCACGGCCCGCGTGAAGGAAGTCGCGGGGGAGCGGGCGGTCAACGTGCGCGCGCGCTACCTGCTCGCGTGCGACGGCTCGCACAGCTCCATCCGCCGGCGGTTGGGCCTGAAGCTGGAGGGGACGACGGCGCTGGAGCACTCGCTGGCCATCACCGTGAAGACGACGTCGCCGGAGCCGGAGTTCACCAGCTACCTGTGCGGCCCCGTGCGCCGGGGCTTCATCGCGCGCACCGCGCCGAACGAGGTTCGCTTCGACATCATCCTGGAGCCGGATGCGGACCTGAAGGCGGCGCGCACGGACGAAAACGTGCGGCGGCTGATTGGCTACTACCTGGACCCGACGACGGTGGAGCTCGAGTCCGTGAAGATCTTCTCGTATCACAGCCGCATGTCGGAGCAGTGGCGGGTGGGGCGGGTGTTCCTCCTGGGGGATGCGGCGCACCTGATGCCGCCCTTCCTGGGCCAGGGGCTCTGCGCGGGCCTGCGGGACGCGGCGAACCTGACGTGGAAGCTGGCGCTGGTGCTCGCGGGCGCGGCGGACGCGTCGCTGCTCGACTCGTACGAGGCGGAGCGGCGGGGACACGTGTCGGAGGTGATTCGCGGCTCGGACGCCATGGGCCGGGTGATGATGTCGGGCGGACGGGTGATGGCCCGCGCGCGCAACGCGCTCATCCAGGTGCTCTACCGGCTGCCGGTGGCGGGTGACTTCATCCGCGACTACAAGGTGAAGCCGCAGATGCCGCTGCGCCGGGGCTTCATGCAGGGCGCCCGGCGGGAGAAGGGCGACGTGCCGGAAGGCTCCTACTTCCCGCAGCCGCGCGTGGAGCGGCCCGACGGGGAGACGGCGCTGCTGGATGACTGCCTGGGTGAGGGCTTCGTCGTCCTCACGCGCCCCGGCGCGTCCCAGGAAGCCCAGCGCGAGGCGCGGGCCCTGTCGGACGAGCTGGGGGCGCGGTGGTGGCAGTTGGCCGCCGCCGACCGCGCGGGGACGGGCGGGGCGGACATGCTGGTGGACCTGGACGGCAGGCTGGGGGCCTGGTTCGCTCAGTACGCGGCCGACCTCGTGGTGCTCCGGCCGGACCGCTACGTGTTCGGCATCGCGGGAGGCGGCAAGCGGGGCCACCTCCTGGGCTCGCTCAAGGGCCGCGTCCGCCCTCACTCACGCCAGAAGGGCGCGGAGGTCCGGCGGGCGGGCTGAAGCGCGCGGGTGGAAAAACAACGGGCGCCCGGGCCGGGGCGCCTGGCGACGCTGTGCGATGGGGCGGCGGGGAGGTTCAGGCCGCGGCGGCGGACTGGACCAGCTTCCCGGCGCGATCCACGCAGTCGCCCATGAAGCGCAGGTAGATGTCGAGCGCGCTGGCGCCCGTCTTGGCGATGATGGGCGCCTTGTCCGGCACCTGGGCCAGGAGCTTGTTGAGCATCACCTCGTTGAGCGCGGTGTGACCCACGTCAATCTCCGTGTGCTCCTTGAGGAAGGACATGCCCTGGAGGATTTCCTCGCCACAGACCTTCTTGGCCTGCTCCAGAATCACCGGCCCGAGAATCGTCGACAGGCCCTCGATTTCGTACTCGATGGCGACCTGCGCGGCGGGCATCTCGCCGGTGATGGTGTTCTCGTGAATCTCCCGGTACTCCTTCATCGCCTGCGTGGGCGGCTGGGCGATGAGCTCGTCGGCGTTCAGCTTGGGGCTGCGGCGCTCGTTCCAGCGGGCCACCAGGTGCTTGGTGTCCTCGACCATCATCAGGTGGTGGCCGGCCTCGTGCTTGGCGTGGGCGATGAGCTTCTGGCCCACGTCATCCAGGCCCACCTTGACGGTGGCCTCGCCCGCGCGGCGAATCCAGCCATCCACCGGCTCCGTCATATAGACGCCCAGCGAGTTCCAGGTGATGAGGAAGGCCTCGAACAGCGCCGGGTCCGCCTTGTCATCCAGCAGCGCCTTCAGACGCGGGTCCGTCTTGATGCGCTCACGGGTGGCGGTCAGGTTCGGCGTGTACAGCTCCTCCACGAGTTGCTTGCTCATGTTCATTGCCCCTGGCGAGAGTTGGGAGCGCTTCGGCGCCCGATGGAAACTTCACTGATGTGTTCGAGATAGTCAGGGATCAGCTTCGCGGAGATGATCCACATGTACGGGTCCGGACCTGCGTGAATCCCGGCTTCCTGTACGTACTGCCCACCGTCGTCCTCACAGAGATAGTGGAACGAACGGCGGTGGCGGGCGGCGTACCAGCGGCGTGCCGCGTCCACCAGGGCGACGTAGGTGGACGGCCCCGCGTCGCTCAGGGGGAACAGCCGTGCCATGTCGAGCAGGCTGTAGAGGTTGGTGCCCTGCTGGCCCAGCTCCAGGACGGCGGCGGCCAGGGCCACGCCGTTGCGGCGCGCGATGAGGACTTCGCGCTCACGCTCCAGGCCAAAGGTGTTCCATTGTCCCTGCACGGCGCGCATGTCGATGCGGTCGCGCGTGAAGTCGAGCGCCTCCGCGTAGCAGGAGGGACGCGAGCGGGCGATGTGGTCCGTCAGGAGCGTCAGCTCGGCGGACGTGGCGGGGCTGACGGTGATGCCCTCGTGCAGCCGGCCCGTCTGCTCGTTGGTGTAGACGTCCATCATGTGGACCTTGCGCGTGAAGCTCAGCTCCGGGTTCGCCGCCATGTGGCGCTCGCCGTAGCGGACGTGCGCGCGGGCAATCCACGGGTTGAGGCCCTCCACGTAGGCCACGGCCCAGCGGAAGTCAGGGTCGCTCTGCGGGTGCTCGAAGCAGCGCACGTACAGGTCGTGCATGATGCGGCCCGGCTCCAGGCCCTTGATGGCGGGCTTGCCCGGGCGCTTGGCCACCTGATGCCCCATCCAGGTGTGCCGGTACGTCTTCATGATGGACAGCGTCGCCTCGGGGCCGCGCTCGGAAGGCCAGACGGCCTGGCAGAACAGCTGCGGAATTTCCGCGGCGCGCTTGGCCATATGGCTGAAGGCCTGCTTCAGCGCGTCGAATTCCTGAGAGGACTTGTTCGCCAGGCTGAAAAAGCCAGACAGCGTGAAGACATCCCAGAGCCCCTCTTCCTGCACGTCACTGGTGCAGGTGTTGGGATTGGTCGTCTGGGACACGAAGCGCACCCAGCGCGCCTCGTCGGAGGAGTAGGGCGACACGCTCAGGCCGCACAGCACGGTGCCGTCGGCGCGCACGCTGGTGACGTAGCGGATTTCACCGCGCAGGCTGATGGCCTGTCCGTCCTCGGTGTGCAGCTCGAGCAGGGGCGGCAGCAGGCCCGGGAACAGCAGGTCCTCCGGGCGGCAGCGGATGCACAGGCCGGAGAAGGACAGGTCCACCACCGAGCGCTCCACCTCGCCCAGCTCGCGCCACAGCGGGTGGTGGAAGGTGACGCGCACGCCGTCCGGCGCGGGCGTGCGGCGGTGCCAGCGGTGACGGATGCGGAAGAGGACGTCGGGCAGCGGCGTCGTGAAGCGCTGACCCTCCACCGTCCCCGACTCCAGACGCATGCGGTACGCGCTGTTGTGGCCGATGACGTCGATGTCGTAGGGCGCCTCGTCCCAGTCAGACACCGGGTCCTCCGCGTGCCACTCCAACTGCTCCGTCTCCGTGTCGTAGCGCTCCAGCACCAGGCGCACGGTGCGACCCATGCGGCGCAGCACGCCCTTGTTGCCCGCGGTGCTGATGGCCAGGAGGATGGCGCGGATGCGCTCCACCTCGTCGATGGTGTCCTGCACCGGAAGGGCAGACGCGGCGGGCTCCGCCACGCCACGCTTCAGCGCATCCGCCAGCAGTGCAAGGATTTGACGGCCCTGCTCCAGCGACACGTTCACCAACTGCAGCCCCACCGGGGACAGCGCCGTCTCGGCGTCCGTCCGGATGAAGGCGCCCCGGATGGGGCCCAGCGTCGCGCCACACCCGGACAGATAGACGGGCAGGTTGCGGGACTCGGAGGTGTCCACCTCTCCCTGGGGCATCACCCACACCACGGTGGGGCTCAGCCGCGTCACCACGCCAATGGCGTTGTCCGGAGTGCCCACGGAGCAGGTGATGGCGTCCGCGCCCGTCCCGTGCAGGGAGTAGCCCGAATCATCCAGCGCCGCCTCGGCGGGCGGAAGCGGAATCACGTTGAACAGCGCGTCACGACTGCGGAACTCGACCGACCGACGGTCGGAGAGCGGGTTTCCCCCTTCCATAATCAGGCGCCCCCTTCTCCGGTGCTGAGGAACCCCTGATGCAGTCGTCGAAATTGCAAGCACGGTTGTTCCTCCCTGCTCCAGCGGTGCTGCGTTAGGCGGCGAATCGCTATAGGTCCGTATCATACGGATTTCCGAGGAACAGTCAAATCGGATTTGTGCAGTCAGGCTGTTTTCTGGCTGGCGGAATGGACGTCCGTGGGTCGGAGGTGACAGCAGCCCACTTCCAGTTCTTACGAAGCGATTCGCCGCGACTGCACACTCATACGGCCAAGATGCTGCGCGGCTGTAATGTCATAAGTCTGGCAGCCTGTGCGTACTTTCTCTTAGTGAAATGGCGTTCGTCAGACCGGCCCGTTAGAGTTTCCTCAGTACAGCGAGCGGGAGGTGTGAGGGATGAGTGCTGTCATGAACGCCGTGGGAGGAGCGCAGTCCTCGGAGCAACTCCAGGGACCTGGCCCGCGTCGCCCCGCGAGCCTGGCACTGGTGGATTTGCCTGACGTACTCCGAGTGGACGTTCGGGACGTCGTTGGCAGCGCGCTGGAACTCCTCTCCGTCACGCGCCGCTTGCGCGGAGTCCAGGTTTCGCTGGAGCTTCCTGGGGATCCGGTCCCCGCTAATGTTAGCCACCGGCGGCTGCAGCAGGTGTTGCTGCTGCTCTTGTCACACGCCGCGGACGCGGCGAACGGGCAGGGCGTTCGCGTGGTGGTGGACGCGGCGGATGACTTCGGGGATGAGCCGCCCCGGTTCCAGTTCCAGGTCGCGGGGGCCTCGTTGTCCGCGCGTGAACTCCAGGCGGTGTTCCTGTCGCCCATGCTGGTGGGGCCGCTGCACCGCAAGCTGGCCCGGGCCCGTGAGCTGACGGAGTCCATGGGTGGCACGCTGGCGGTGTCCAGCTCCGCTGCGGCTGGCATCACGGTGACGGTGGAGTTGCCCGCGCCGGGAATGTCCAGCTGGTGATGCAGGCGGGCCGCCGGGCCCGTCCTTGATTCAGGGAAGAGGAAGAGGAGGGCGGGCCATCAGTGCCTGGCCCTCCTTTTCGTTGATCCGCTGGGAATGCCGCGGCGGTGTGTCGTGCGCGTGCGGGGACGGGCCGTTATTCCGCGCCCGGCCGCTGGCTCCGATAAGTCGTTCCGCGTGGGCGGGTGGCCAAACTCCTTGACGTCGCGGGGCGGGTTCTCGACTATCCCGCGCCGATTCTTACACGGTCACACCTTCTCAGGAGCACATCCATGGCGCCCCCGTCATCCGGAGAAAAGATCACGCTGCAGAGCGGCAAGCTGTCCGTCCCGGACAACCCGATCATCCCCTACATCGAGGGCGACGGCACGGGCCGCGACATCTGGCGGGCGTCCCAGGCGGTGTTCGACGCCGCGGTGGAGAAGGCCTACGGCGGCAAGAAGAAGATCGCCTGGTACGAGGTCCTCGCCGGCGAGAAGTCCTTCAAGGCGGTCAACAACTGGCTGCCCGACGAGACGGTCGAGGCCTTCCGCACCTACCTGGTCGGCATCAAGGGCCCCCTGACGACGCCGGTGGGGGGTGGCATCCGGTCGCTGAACGTGGCCCTGCGCCAGATGCTGGACCTGTACGTCTGCCTGCGGCCCGTGCGCTACTTCAAGGGCGTGCCCAGCCCGGTGAAGACGCCGGACAAGGTCGACATGACCATCTTCCGTGAGAACACGGAAGACATCTACGCGGGCATCGAGTTCGAGGCCGGCACGGCCGCCGCGGAGAAGTTCCTGGGCATCCTGAAGCAGGAGTTCCCGAAGGAGTTCGGGAAGATCCGCTTCCCCGCCGACGTGGGCCTGGGCGTGAAGCCGGTGTCCCACGAGGGCAGCGACCGGCTGATCCGCGCCGCCATCCAGTACGCCGTGGACCACAAGCGCAAGAGCGTCACGCTGGTCCACAAGGGCAACATCATGAAGTTCACCGAGGGCGCCTTCCGCAAGTGGGGCTACGAGCTGGCCGCCCGGGAGTTCGGTGACAAGGTCTACACCTGGGACCAGTGGGAGGCCACCAAGGCCGCCAAGGGCGAGGACGCCGCCAACGCGGAGCAGAAGGCCGCGCTGGCCGCCGGGAAGATCCTGATCAAGGACTCCATCGCGGACATCACCCTGCAGCAGGTCCTCACCCGTCCGGACGAGTTCGACGTCATCGCCACGCTGAACCTCAACGGCGACTACCTGTCGGACGCGCTGGCGGCGCAGGTGGGCGGCATCGGCATCGCGCCGGGCGGCAACATCAACTACGTCACCGGTCACGCCGTGTTCGAGGCCACGCACGGCACCGCGCCGAAGTACGCGGATCAGGACAAGGTGAACCCGGGGTCGGTCATCCTCTCTGGTGAGATGATGTTCCGGCACCTGGGCTGGCACGAGGCGGCGGACCTGATGATCAAGGGGATGGACCGCGCGATTGCCAGCAAGACGGTGACCTACGACTTCGCCCGCCTGATGAAGCAGGAAGGGCAGAGCGGGGTTTCCGAGGTCAAGTGCTCCGAGTTCGGGCAGGCCATCATCAAGAACATGTAGTCCCCTGACGGGGACCCAAGGAGAGACGAATCCATGGCTCAGAATGGCAAGAAGAAGATCAGCCTCATCGGCGGCGGACAGATCGGCGGCAACCTGGCGCTGCTCGCCGTGCAGAAGTCGCTCGGTGACGTGGTGCTCTTCGACATCCCGGCGGCCGAAGGTCTGGTCAAGGGCAAGGCGCTGGACATCAACCAGCTCTCCGCGGTCGACGGTTACGATTGTCGCGTGACGGGTTCCACGGACTGGAAGGACGTGGCCGGCTCGGACGTGATCATCATCACCGCCGGCGTGCCGCGGAAGCCGGGCATGTCCCGCGAGGACCTGCTCGAGATCAACCTGAAGATCATGACGGACGTGGCGACCAACATCAAGCAGCACGCCCCGAACGCCTTCGTGATCAACGTGGCCAACCCGCTGGACGCGATGGTGTTCGCGCTCCACAAGATCGCCGGTCTGCCCAAGCACATGGTGGTTGGCATGGCGGGCGTGCTGGATACCAGCCGCTTCAAGTGCTTCGTCGCCGAGGCGCTGGGCTCCTCCATCCGTGACGTGGAGGCCCTGGTGCTGGGCGGCCACGGTGACGACATGGTCCCGCTCGTGCGCCACAGCACGGTGGGCGGCGTGCCCCTGACGGAGCTGATCGCCAAGGACAAGCTGGACGCCATCATCCAGCGCACCCGGAACGGCGGCGCGGAGCTGGTCGGCCTGTACAAGACGGGCAGCGCCTACTTCGGCCCCGCGGCTTCCTCCATCGCCATGGCGGAGAGCTTCCTGCAGGACCGCAAGCGCGTCCTGCCGGCCGCCGCTCTGCTGGAGGGGCAGTACGGCATCAAGGGCTACTTCTTCGGCGTCCCCGTGCAGATCGGCGCGGGCGGCGTGGAGAAGATCATCACCGTCGAGCTGAACGACGGCGAGAAGGCCGAGCTGGAGAAGTCCTTCCAGTCGGTCAAGAAGACGGTCGACTCCGTCAAGCTGTAGTCGCCAGGCAGTCACGTGTGGCCCGCTGGGGAAACCCGGCGGGCCCTGTGCCTGATGCTGTGGATGACGCGGGCTTATTGCCCCGGACGCCATCGTTGCAGCGCGTTTTCACCAAGTTAACTACCCTGTAGAACTCGCACGGGACGTCCGGGCGCTCGCGCGCCACCTGGCGGGTCGGCTCACGGGAGCTGTGTCCGGCGTCCGGCAGTCAAGGAGACGATGATGGCAGCAGCAGCGCGGTTCACGGTGGTGGGCGGCGGTCTCGCCGGGCTGATGACGACGATCAAGCTCGCGGAGGCGGGTCACCAGGTGGATGTGCTCTCGCTCGTCCCGGTGAAGCGTTCCCACTCCGTCTGTGCCCAGGGCGGCATCAACGGCGCGGTGAACACCAAGGGCGAGGGTGACCACCCGGACATCCACGTGAAGGACACGCTGCGCGGCGGCGACTTCCTCGCGGAGCAGGTGTCCGTGAAGGGCATGTGTCATGCCGCGCCCGGCATCATCTATCTGTTGGATCGCATGGGCGTGACGTTCAACCGCACGCCGGAAGGTCTGCTGGACTTCCGCCGCTTCGGCGGCACGCTGCACCACCGCACGGCCTTCGCCGGCGCCACCACCGGCCAGCAGCTGCTCTACGCGCTGGACGAGCAGGTCCGCCGCTACGAGGCCGAGGGCAAGGTCACCAAGTACGAGTACTGGGAGTGGCTCGGCACGGTGAAGGACGACAGCGGGCGGTGCATCGGCAGCGTGGCCGTCGACCTGCGCACCATGGAGATCCGCACCTTCCCGGCGGAGGCCGTGTGCCTCGCCACGGGTGGCCCGGGCATCGTCTTCGGACGCTCCACCAACTCCATCATCAACACCGGCACCGCCGCGGGCCGCGCCTACATGGAGGGCGCGCACTACGCCAACGGCGAGTTCATCCAGGTGCACCCGACGTCGATTCCGGGCGAGGACAAGCTGCGCCTGATGAGCGAGTCGGTGCGCGGCGAGGGTGGCCGCGTCTGGGTGCCGCGCAAGAAGGGCGACACGCGCGCGCCGCAGCAGATTCCCGAGGCCGAGCGCTGGTACTTCCTGGAAGAGAAGTACCCCAAGTACAAGAACCTGGTGCCGCGCGACGTGGCCACCCGCGAGATCTTCATGGTCTGCCGCGAGCTGGGCATGGGCATCAACGGCCGGGACGGCGTGTACCTGGACGTCACGCACATCCCCGCGCCGGTGCTCGACGCCAAGATCAAGGGCGTCATGGAGATCTACGAGAAGTTCGTCGGTGACGACCCGCGCAAGGTGCCCATGGTCATCTTCCCGGGCATGCACTACTCCATGGGCGGCCTGTACGTGAACTTCGAGGCCGACAAGAAGACGCTGACGCCGGCCGAGGGCAGCCCGAAGAACCAGTCCACCACCATCCCCGGCCTCTACGCCGCCGGAGAGGCGGACTACGCGTTCCACGGCGCGAACCGCCTGGGCGCCAACTCGCTCCTGTCCTGCATCTACTCCGGCATGATCGGCGGCCCGGCCATGGCGTCCTTCGCCAAGAGCCAGTCCACCAGCGCCGCGGCGATGCCGGAGAAGCACTTCCAGGCCGCGAAGCAGTACTGGCAGGACCGGTTCGCCACCATGATCAAGATGAGTGGCTCGGAGAACCCGTACGGCCTCGCCAAGGAGCTGGGCGACACCATGACGGAGAACTGCACCGTCGTGCGGTACAACGACCGGCTGAAGAAGACGATCGAGAAGATCCGCGAGCTGAAGGACCGCTGGAAGAACGTCAACGTGCTGGACACGGGCAACGTGGCCAACCGCGCGCTGTCGTACACCAACCAGCTGTGGAACATGTTCGAGCTGGGCGAGGTCATCGCCACCAGCGCGCTGCTCCGCGACGAGAGCCGCGGCGCCCACTACAAGCCGGACTTCTCGCTGCCCGAGCCGAAGACGAAGGACCCGACGCAGGATCCGGAGTGGATGAGCCTGTGGCGCGCGCGCCACGAGAAGTGGGCCAAGACGACCGTCGCGACGTACAGCGAGGCCGGCCCGAAGATCCACTACGAGGACATCCCCACGCCCGTGCTGGACCCCGAGCCGCGCTGGTACGCCTGAGACGGGAACCACTCAACTGATTTGGAAGTGAAGGGTCGAGCCACATGGACACTGCACAGGCATCCGCTGTCACCACCAAGACCATCACCTTCCGCATCTGGCGGCAGGATGATCCCGCGAAGCCAGGCCACTTCGATGAGTTCAAGGTTCCCTATGTGAAGGGCGCCAACGTCATCTCGTGCCTGATGGAGATCCAGCGCAACCCCGTCACCGTGGAGGGCAAGCGCGTGGCCCCGGTCATCTGGGACGCCGCCTGCCTGGAGGAGATCTGCGGCAGCTGCGCCATGAACATCAATGGCCGCGTGCGCATGGCGTGCTCGGCGCTGATCGACAAGCTGGAGCAGCCGATCACGCTGGAGCCCATGAGCAAGTTCCCCGTGGTGCGTGACCTCACGGTGAACCGCGACCGCATGTTCGACGCGCTCAAGCGCATCAAGGGCTGGGTGCCCATCGACGGGACGCACAACCTGGGCCCCGGCCCGCGCCAGGCGCCCGTGGACCAGTCCGTGATGTACGTGCTCTCCACGTGCATCACCTGCGGCAGCTGCCTGGAGGCGTGCCCCCAGGTGACGCAGGAGAACGACTTCGTGGGCGCCGCGGCCATCAGCCAGGCCCGCCTGTTCAACATGAACCCCACGGGCAAGATGAACTCCGAGGAGCGCGTCCGCTCGCTCATGGGACCCGGCGGCGTGCAGGACTGCGGCAAGGCGCAGAACTGCGTGAAGGTCTGCCCGAAGGAGATTCCGCTCGTGACGTCCATCGCGGTGATGAACCGCGAGGTGACCAAGCTCACCATCAAGGACATCTTCTTCGCCGCCGAGGAGAAGCACGGCCACGGCGGAGGCCCGGGGTAGGGCGCTCGCCCGCGACTTCCCGGCTTTCTCTGGCTTCAAGCGCCCCGAGCCGGCGTCCCCCGTGACGCCGGGCGGGGCCGCCGCCGTTTTATGTCCGTGAAGAGTTCTGCGGTGAAGGCAGGCTCATCTTCGCGGACATCCCTGATTATCTGCCATGCACCCTGTCGGACGGTGGAGGTGTACCGGGGTCAAACGGTCTTGCACTCCGTCCTTTTCTGCGCAATGAGGGCCCGGCGCTGACGCCTCTGTTCAGGCTGTCTCCCTCGTCTCCACCGGAGCCTCGATGAAGATCCACGAGTACCAGGGCAAGGAAATCTTCCGGAAGTACGGCGTGCCCACGCCGAAGGGCATCCTTGCTCTTTCCGCCAACGAAGCGGAGGCCGCGGCGAAGGAGCTCGGCACTTCCGTGGTCGTCGTCAAGGCCCAGATCCACGCGGGTGGCCGCGGCAAGGGCGGCGGCGTGAAGCTGGCCAAGAGCCCCGCCGAGGCCAAGGAACTGGCCTCGCAGATGCTGGGCATGAAGCTGAAGACCATCCAGACCGGGCCGGAAGGCCAGACGGTCCACAAGGTCTACATCGAAGAAGGTCTCGCCATTGGCCAGGAGCTGTACCTGGGCGTGACGCTGGACCGCGCCACCAGCCGCATCACCTTCATGGCCTCCCGCGAGGGCGGCGTGGAGATTGAAGAGGTGGCGGAGAAGCACCCGGAGAAGATCCTCCGTGAGTCGGTGGACCCGGCCGTGGGCTTCCAGGACTTCCAGGGCCGCAAGCTGGCCTTCGGGCTGGGCCTGACGGGCCCCACGGTGAACAAGTTCACCCAGTTCTGCTCGGCGCTGTACCGGATGTTCATCGACACGGATGCCTCGCTCGTGGAGATCAACCCGCTGGTCATCCTGAAGGATGGCGGCGTGGTGGCGCTCGACGCGAAGGTGACCTTCGACGAGAACGCGCTCTACCGGCACAAGGACCTGCTGGAGTACCGCGACCTGGCCGAGGAGGAGCCGCGTGAGATCCAGGCCAAGGAGTGGGACCTGGCCTACATCGCGCTGGACGGCAACATCGGCTGCATGGTGAACGGCGCCGGCCTGGCCATGGCCACCATGGACACCATCAAGCTGGTGGGCGGCAGCCCGGCCAACTTCCTGGACGTGGGCGGCGGCGCCAACAAGGAGAAGGTCACCGCGGCCTTCAAGCTCATCCTGGCGGACCCTGCCGTGAAGGCGGTGCTGGTCAACATCTTCGGCGGCATCATGAAGTGCGACGTCATCGCCGAGGGCATCATCGCCGCGGCGAAGGAGGTCCAGCTCAAGGTTCCGCTCGTGGTCCGGCTGGAAGGCACCAACGTGGAGAAGGGCAAGGAGCTGCTGAGCAACTCCGGCCTCGCCATCACCCCGGCGGACAACCTGCGTCAGGCGGCGGAGAAGGCCGTCGCCGCGGTGAAGTAATCCCGCGCACTCTTTTCCGGAAAGAACGCCATGGCCATTCTCGTCAACGAAAACACGAAGGTCCTCTGCCAGGGCATCACGGGCTCGGCGGGTTCGTTCCACGCGAAGCAGATGCTCGAGTACGGCACGAAGCTCGTCGCCGGTGTGACTCCGGGCAAGGGCGGCACCACGTTCGAGGGCAAGGTCCCCGTGTTCAACACGGTGGCCGAGGCCGTGAAGGAGACGGGCGCGAACACGTCCGTCGTCTTCGTGCCGCCGCCCTTCGCCGCTGACTCCATCATGGAGGCCGCGGACGCGGGCGTGGCCCTCATCATCGTCATCACCGAGGGCATCCCGGTGAACGACATGGTGCGCGCCAAGCGCTACCTGCAGGGCAAGCCGGGCATCCGGCTGGTCGGCCCCAACTGTCCGGGCGTCATCACCCCGGGCGCGCTGTGCAAGATCGGCATCATGCCGGGCCACATCCACAAGCCGGGCCGCATCGGCGTGGTGTCCCGCTCCGGCACGCTGACCTACGAGGCCGTGCACCAGCTCACCCAGCTGGGCCTGGGCCAGTCCACCGCCGTGGGCATCGGTGGTGACCCGGTCAACGGCACGGACTTCGTGGACGTGCTGAAGCTCTTCAACGCGGACCCGGACACCGACGCCGTCATCATGATTGGCGAAATCGGCGGTGACGCCGAGGAGCGCGGCGCGGAGTACGTGGCGCGCGAGTTCACCAAGCCCATCGCCGGCTTCATCGCGGGCCAGTCCGCGCCCCCGGGCAAGCGCATGGGCCACGCCGGCGCCATCATCTCCGGCGGCAAGGGCACGGCGACGGAGAAGATCAAGGCCATGGAGGCCGCGGGCATCCTGATGGCCGCCAGCCCCGCCGAGCTGGGCACCACCCTTCAGGAGGCCCTCAAGCGGGGCGCTCCGAAGAAGCGCTAAACCCCAACGGAAACACGAGAAGGAGCCAGTCACATGGCTATCGAGCGTACGCTGTCCATCATCAAGCCGGACGGCCTGGAGAAGGGCGTCATCGGGAAGATCATCAGCCGCTTCGAGGAGAAGGGGCTGAAGCCGGTCGCCATCCGTCTGCAGCACCTGTCCCAGGCGCAGGCCGAGGGCTTCTACGCGGTCCACAAGGCCCGGCCCTTCTTCAAGGACCTGGTGCAGTTCATGATCTCCGGCCCGGTGGTCCTGATGGTGCTGGAGGGTGAGAACGCGGTCCTGGGCAACCGGGACATCATGGGCGCCACCAACCCCGCGCAGGCGGCCGAGGGCACCATCCGCAAGGACTTCGCCACCAGCATCGACAAGAACACGGTGCACGGCTCCGACAGCCTGGAGAACGCGAAGATCGAGATCGCGTACTTCTTCCGGGAGACGGAGATCCACTCCTATCCGTACCAGAAGTAGCCGGCCGGCCCCCTGCGGGGCCGCCGTTCCAGGCCCGGTGTCCGCGCTCCAGAAGGCGCGGGCCCGGGCCGCTGTTCTTTCAGGAGACGGAACGGGTAGTGTCCACGAGGCGGGCAGGGGAGCATGGGCTCCTTTGACTTGCCGTGCCCAGGTGTGGGAAGGGACGCCCCTGGGCCCTCCGTTAAGCGCTACGACGATGTCAGAGACCTCCGCCACCTTGCTGCCAGTCACCGAGCCGCTGCCGGCTCCCGCGCCCGCCAAGCTGGTGGACGTGGCCAGCCTGTCGATGGAGGCGCTGTCGCGCTTCGTCACCGAGGAGCTGGGGGAGCGCGCCTTCCGCGCCCCGCAGATCTACCGCTGGCTGCACCAGCGCGGCGCCACCTCGTTCGACGAGATGACGGACCTCTCCAAGGTGCTGCGCGAGAAGCTCAGGGCGAAGGCGGAGATCATCCCGCTGGTGAAGGACGTGGAGTTGCGCAGCACCGACGGCACCATCAAGTACCGGTGGAAGACGCGGGACGGGCGCTACATCGAATCCGTCTACATGCCCACCGAGGACCGCCGGACGCTCTGCGTGTCCACCCAGGTGGGCTGCGCCATGGCCTGCGGCTTCTGCATGACGGGCACCATGGGGCTCAAGCGCAACCTCACGCCCAGCGAGATCGTCGCCCAGGTCCACGCGGTGAACCGCGAGGTCCGCAAGAACGAGGGCCACGAGACGCTGCGCCCGCTCTCCAACCTGGTGTTCATGGGGATGGGGGAGCCGCTCCACAACTTCGAGAACCTCAAGACGGCGCTCGCCATCCTCCAGTCCCAGGACGGCCCGAACTTCAGCCACCGGCACATCACCGTCTCCACCGTGGGCCTGGTGCCGATGATTGAGCGCTTCGGCAAGGAGACGGACGTCAAGCTGGCCATCTCCCTCAACGCCAGCACCGACGAGCAGCGCAGCAAGACGATGCCCGTCAACCGGAAGTGGAACATCGCGGCCCTGCTGGACGCCTGCCGGAAGTTCCCGCTGCGTCAGGGCCGCCGCATCACCTTCGAGTACGTCCTCATCAAGGGCTTCAACGACGCGGACGAGGACGCGCACCGGCTCATCGACCTGCTCAAGGGCATCCCGGTGAAGGTGAACCTGATCCCCTACAACGAGAACCCCGGCCTGGGGTTCCACACCACCGGCGAGGAGCGGGCGGAGCAGTTCCGCGCCATCCTCGCGGACGGCCATGTCGCCGCCTACATCCGCAGGAACCGGGGCCGGGACATCGCCGGCGCTGCGGGCAGCTCGCCAATACCGGTGAGCAGCAAGCCGGGGCCGACAGTCCGACATAAGGTCCCGAGCTTCCTTGACAATCCAGCGGGAGCGGCGTTAAGAGCGCCACCCCTTTCCTAAGACGTTTCCTGTTCGTTGGAGAGCATTCAATGGCCGTTGTCCTCCGTCTTGCCGCGCGGCGCCAAGAAGAAGCCGTACTACCACGTGGTCGCCACCGATTCCCGCAACCCCCGGGACGGCAAGTTCATCGAGGCCGTGGGCGCGTACGACCCGAACCTGGAGCCGCCGAAGGTGGAGTTCAACGAGGAGCGCCTCAACTACTGGCTGAAGACGGGCGCGACGCCGTCCGAGACGGTCGCTGACCTCATCAAGGTCGCCGGCAAGGCCAAGCCCGCTCCCGCGGTCTGAGCCACGCTCCGGTGGACGTGGAGCAGCTTCTTACCTATCTGGCGCGGGCCCTGGTCGACCACCCTGACCAGGTCAGCCTGCGCATGTCCGAGGCGGAAGGGGCCCGGCTCTTCGAGCTGAAGGTCTCCGCCGAGGACGTCGGCAAGGTCATTGGCCGTGACGGGCGCACCGTGAATGCCCTCCGGACACTGCTCAATGCCGCCGCTCAGAAGTCCGGGCAGAAGGTCCGCCTGGAGATTCTCGACGACCGGCGTAATGCAGCGGGCGCTCCGTCGGCGCCGGACTCCACGCAGTGACGACCAGTCCCTACCTGGAGTTGGGATACGTCTCGCGCGCTCACGGGCTGCGTGGCGAGGTCGCCATTCGCGCGTTGGATCCGGCGTCGGAGACCCTCGACACCGTGGACCGCATCTGGGTGCGGACGCGGGCCGGGGTGGAGCGGGAGCTGCGGCTGGAGGCGCTCCGGCCCACGCCCAAGGAGGACATCGTGGTCCTCGAGGGCGTGGACTCGCGGAACGACGCGGAGGCGCTCGTTGGCGCCAAGGTGTTCGTCTTCCGCGAGGACCTGGAGCCGCCCGAAGAGGGTGAGTTCTTCCAGGGCGACCTGGTGGGGCTGGAGGCGGTGGACGCCCAGGGCCGTGCACTGGGCCGGGTGGAGGAGATCTGGGCCACCGGCGAGGTCCCCAACCTGGTCATTCGCGCTTCCGGGCGCGAGGAGCTGGTGGTGCCCTTCGCGGACGAGTTCGTGCCCACCGTGGACATCAAGGCGCGGCGCATCGTCATCCATCCGCCGGAGTACGTGGATGCGGGACGCAAGGGCGCCGAGTCGGGTGGAGGCCCGGAGGACGCGGAATGAGCCCACCGTATCGGGTGGAGATCCTCACGCTGTTCCCCGGCATGGTGACCGGTTACCTGGGGGCCAGCATCCTCGGGAAGGCCCAGGAGAAGGGCCTGCTGGCCACCACCATCACGGATATCCGCGAGTACGCCGAGGGCAAGCACCGCGTCACCGACGACGCGCCCTACGGTGGCGGCGCCGGCATGGTGATGAAGCCGGAGCCCCTGGTCGCCGCGATCGAGGCGGCGAAGGCAAGGCATCCGGGCGCCCGGGTGCTGCTCATGAGTCCCCGAGGGCCCACCTTCACCCAGGCCACGGCCCGCGAGCTGGTTCGCCACGAGGCGGGCCTCATCCTGGTGTGCGGCCGCTACGAGGGCGTGGATGAGCGGGTGATGGCGCACCTCGACGGGGAGCTGTCGTTGGGGGACTTCGTCCTCACCGGCGGCGAGCTGGCGGCCATGACGGTGGTGGACGCGGTGGCGCGGCTGGTGCCCGGGGTGCTGGGCAACGTGGACTCGTCCGTCACGGAGAGCTTCGAGGAGGGGCTGCTGGAGCATCCCCAGTACACCCGCCCGCCCGTCTTCCGGGGCGTCGAGGTGCCGGCTGCCCTCCAGTCCGGCGACCATGCGCGGATTGCCCGCTGGCGCCGCTGGAAGTCGTTGGTGCTCACCCAGGAGCGCCGCCCGGACCTGTATGCCCGGGTCGAGTTGTCGAAGGCCGACCAGAAACTTCTGGCCCGGCGGGAGGAAGAGCTGTAACCCTGAACGTTGCTAGCGGGTTGGATCATCTGGGCTTGTCCGACACCGCTCTCTCTGTTAGTACGGCCCGCTCTTCACGCGACCATTCGCGTCAGTTCAAGTTTTTCCGGAGTTCGTCATGCGCCACGCCGCCATTCAGCACATCGAGGCCAAGTTCCTGCGCCAGGATGTCACCACGTTCAACACTGGTGATTCCGTGCGCGTCCACTGGAAGGTCAAGGAGGGCGAGAAGGAGCGCGTGCAGGCGTTCGAGGGCATCGTCATCCGGAAGACCAAGGGCAGCCACCGCGCGACCTTCACGGTCCGCAAGCTCTCCTTCGGCGTCGGCGTGGAGCGCGTGTTCCCGCTGCACAGCCCCCGCTACGAGAAGATCGAGGTCCTGTCGCGCGGTGACGTGAACCGCAAGCGCCTGTTCTACCTCCGTGACCTCAAGGGCAAGGCGGCGCGCGTCGACACCATCGAGGAGCCGAAGCCTGCGAAGAAGGCCGCCTCGGCCTCCTGAGCGCTTCCAGCGTCTCGGCAGTGAAAAGGAGCGTCCGATCCCGGGCGCTCCTTTTTTCATTCGCGCTAACATGCGCGGGCCATGCAATTCGCTGAAGTCGCCGTCCAGAACGTCCGCGGTTTCTCCCCCGCGGGGCGCTTTGCCCTGAAGGCGGGATACCTCGTCCTCAAGCCGCCCTCGGCGGAGTCGAGCCCCCTGGCGGGCCTGTCCCTCGCGCTGCTCTTCGCGGATGGGCGCGGCAGTGACGCCAGCTTCGTCGCTCCCGGCGCCAAGTCCGGCAAGGCGGCCCTGACGTTCGTCGGAGTGGATGGGGTGACGTACCGCGTGCTGCGCGAGCTGGGCGGCTCCGGGACGCTGCACCGGATGAATCCCTCCACGCAGCAACCCGAGCTCATCTCGTCGGATGCGTCGGAGATCAGCCAGTTCCTCCGGGGGCAGGCGGGCCTTCCGCCGCGCACCACGTTCGAGCAGGTGTACTGCCTCCAGATGGCCCAGCTCCCCTCGCGCCGTCCGAGGAAGCCGGCCGCCGCGGCGGCGAAGGTGGACCCCAAGACGTCGGGCCGCTACCCGTCGCTGGCGTCCGCGTCCACCGTGTTGCCCGCGGAGGACATCCCCGCCGCGGAGGCGAAGGTGCGCGCGTTGGAGAAGGAGCTGGCCGCCTCGTCGGAGGTGGACGGGCTGCAATTCAAGGCCGACGGCGTGGCCTCCCAGATCTTCGACGCCGAGCAGAAGTTGAAGGGGACGGAGGGGCTCAAGGTGGCCATCGCCGAGGCGGAAGCCGCGTGGCGTGCGGCGCCGACGCCCGAGTCGCTGGGCTGCCCCAGGACATCGTGAACCGCCTGAAGCGCCACCCGAAGGTGATTGCCCGGCGCGACGAGGCCCTGGCGCGCCTCAACGCGGACCGGGAGAACGAGGCCGAGGTGCGTCCCGCCTCGGTGGCGCCACTGATGCAGAACAGGGGCTTCTGGGCCGGCCTGGGCGGGGGCGTGCTGTTCCTGGCGCTGGCCGTGGGCCTGGGCTTCGGCGTGGACCGCACCTTCCGCTACCTGGCGCTGCTGGACATCCCCGCGTTCGGCCTGGCCGCCTTCATGGCGCTTCGCTACGTGGATGACCTCCAGAAGGCCACGCGGCATGGCAGCAAGGAGAACCGCTTCGACATCCGCGAAAAGAAGATCCTCGACGAGTACGAGGCCGAGGCGGCCCCGCTGCGCATGGCTCAGAAGGCGCTCGACGTGGAGGAGTTGGATGGCATCGCCCCGGCCCTGGAGCGCAAGGAGCTGCTGGGCGCGCGCGTCGCGGAGCTTCAGGACCAGCTGCACACCATGGAGTCGGACCCGGATTACATCGCGGCCGCCACCCAGGTTCAGTCGCTGAAGGCGGAGGCGGAGGCGCTCAACGCCGAGCTGGCGCAGAAGGGCACGTACGTCCGTGACATCCGCGAGGTGGAGCGGGAGCTGGGCCGGGTGAAGGAGTCCATTGCCCTGGCCAAGGCGCGCCCGCGCCGGCCGCACCAGGGCCGGATGGCTCCGTGCCCGTGGAGGCGCTGGAGGATCCGTCACCCGTGCTGCTGTCCCAGGCAGCGGACGTGTTCACCACGGATGTGCTCTCCGTGCAGGCGCTGCTCAAGGACCGCTGCGTCCAGTACCTCACCGCGCTGACGGACCGGCGCTACCAGGGCATCGAGTGGGACCGTGAGGGCAAGGCCTTCGCGTTGGTCTCTGGACGCAGGGTGCCCGTGGGCGAGCTCCCCGCGAAGGACCTGGACCTGTACTACCTGGCCCTCCGGATGACGGTGGTGGAGAAGGCGAGCGCCCGGGTGAAGCGTCCCTTCCTGCTGGAGGACGTCTTCACGGGGATGGAGGAGGTGAAGCTGCCCCTCATCGCCCGGATGTTGAAGCACCTGGGCACGCTGACGCAGGTGCTCCATGTGACGTCGCACCCCGGCTTCGCGCAGATGTCGGACGGCCCCGTTAACGTCTGAGGTGACGTGGCGGGTTGCTCCATCCGGAGGGCCGCCAGGGGAGGGGTGGATGCGACGGGCGGCGCCGAGCGAGCGGCGGGCATTTGGAGATGTGGCGGAGGACGCGGCGGTGCGGTTCCTGGAGGCGCAGGGCTGGCAGGTGCGGGATCGCAACTGGACCTGCCGCTTCGGGGAGCTGGACGTGGTCGCCGAGCGCGGGGACCTGGTGTGCTTCGTGGAAGTGCGGATGCGCTCCACGGCTACGTGGGGAGACCCCTCGCACAGCGTGTCCTTCGCGAAGCAGCGCCGGGTGGTGAAGGCGGCGCTGCGCTACCTGTTCGCGCATGACCTGCGCGGGCGGATGCTTCGTTTCGACGTGATTTCGGTGGTGGGGCGCGGGGAGCGCGCCACCGTGGAGCACATCCCTGGCGCCTTCGACGCCGGGATGTGAGAGGACGACGCCATGGCTGGAACGCTCTATCTGGTGGCGACGCCCATCGGGAACCTGGGAGACGTCACGTCGCGAGCGCTGGAGACGCTGCGCTCGGTGCGCTTCATCGCGTGCGAGGACACGCGGCACTCGCGGGTGCTGCTCGATCACTTCGGCATTGGTGGGAAGGACCTGGTGAGCCTGCCCGCCTTCGCCGAGGGGCAGCGCGCGGGCCGCATCCTGGACCGGATTGGGGAAGGGGAGGACTGCGCGCTCGTCACGGACGCGGGCAGTCCCGCCATCAGTGATCCGGGGGAGAAGCTGGTGGCCGAGGCGCTGGAGCGCGGCTTCACGGTGGTGCCGGTACCGGGCCCCACGGCCCTGGTGGCCGCGCTGAGCGCCTCCGGACTGCCCACGGGCCGCTTCCACTTCCTGGGCTTCCTCCCACGAAAGGGCGCCGAGCGCCGGGCCATGCTGGAGGAGGTGGCGCAGCTCTCGGCCACCCTGGTGCTCTACGAGTCGCCGCGCCGTCTGGCGGAGACACTGCCGGATCTGCACGATGCCTGGGGCAACCGGCGCGCCTGTGTGGCGCGTGAGTTGACGAAGCTGCACGAGGAGTTCGCCCGGGGCACCCTGTCCGAGCTGGCGGAGCGCTACGCGGCGGAGGAGGCGCGAGGCGAGGTGGTGGTGCTGGTGGAAGGCCGCACCGGTGAGACGCGCTGGTCCGAGGAGGAGCTGCGAAAGGCCCTGGAGGAGGGGATGTCGCGCGGCGAGAAGCTCAAGGCGCTGAGCACCGAGCTGGCCCGCCGTGCGGGCTGGGCCGGGCAGGACGTCTACCGGCTGGGCCTGTCGTTGAAGCGGTGAGCCCCGGGGGCGCCGTCACCGGCGCCCCCGTCAGGCACTAGAAGCTGAACGTGGCGCTCAGATCGAAGCGGAAGGTGGTGCTCTCCATCGCGAGGAAGCGACGGGACACCAGGTCGTAGCGCCAGTCGAAGTTGGGATTGAGCTCGGGCGAGCCGAACGTCGTGTCTACCTCGCCGTTCCCGTCCACATCGCTGCCCAGTTCCTCCGCGGTGAGGGCGCGGTTGGTGTTGTAGAGAAACGTCCCGGACGCGCGAATCTGGAAGGCCTTTGACGCGTTCGCGGTGATGCCCAGCATGCCGCCCACCTGGAAGTAGTCCTCGGAGGTGAGTAGCTTGCGCAGGGCGGCGCTCAGCTCGTTGTAGTAGCGGCCGCTGCCCACGTAGTTGCCGATGCCGCGCACGTCCAGGGCGAAGCGCTGGGACTTCGCCGGCCGGTTGAAGGGCACCAGCTCCACGCCGAAGAGCATGCCCGCCTGGTGGGGGGCGTTGATGCCCGTCTCCTTGCGATCCCAGGGCCCCGAATTGCAGTTTGCCGGCTGGCCCAGGTTGCTCGGGTTGGTGCAGTTGGAATAGGCGCCAGGGCCGCGCACGGGGATGGTGTAGTGCGCCTTGAAGTAGGGCTCCGCCGCGCCCATGCGGCGCGAGAAGGCCGTGTAGAGCTGGTACTTGTGGACGCGGTCACCGATGTTGCCGCGGTTGTCCGAGTTCGTGGTGTCCGCGGACGGGTCGCGCAGCTTCGCCGTGGGGGCCTCGTACTCCAGGCCGACAATCCAGGTGGGCTTCGTCTCGTCCTTCTCCTGGTTGAAGAAGGCGTAGGCCAGGCCGAAGCGCATGTTGCCCAGGCCGCCGCGGAAGCTCTCCTGCGGCACGTCGAACAGGGCGGAGCCCGGCGCCGAGCCATCCAGGCAGCCAGGGATGGTGGTGCCGTCGGCGTTCACGCAGTTGTTGGTGATGGTGGACGTCTCGGGCGACGAGTTGGACGTGTAGTCCCAGCGCTCGTTCTGCGAGAAGACGATGGGCAGGGCGAAGGAGAACTCCAGGTCCCTGTAGAGGCCGACGGACAGCTCCAGGTTGAGCCGGGCGTCCACGCCCTTGTACCAGAGCTCCGACGCGTCCACGCGGCCACCGGGCTGTCCGGCGGGAGCAAGCTGCTCGCGGACGATCTTCGCGCGGTTCTGGGTGCGCTCGAAGCCGACGTCGATGAAGAGGTCGAACGGGTCGTCCTCCTCGAGCGACGACGCAATCCGGGTGATGTCCGCCGCGCTGGCGGCGAACGGCGCGCCCAGTGTCAGCGCTGCAAGTACGACGCGAAGCCTGTGCATCCGACCTCCGACGACGGCGAAACTTCCGGGCCTTCCGGCAAGCCCGGGGGGCTTCCAGCTAGCCGTGCCGTCGAAGGAGTGTCAAGAAACGGGTGGCTTTTACTTGCCGGCGACCACGGACGCGCTCAGCAGCCCGTCCATGCGGCGCATCTCCGCCTCGAAGCCGGAGCGGTGCTGGGCCGCCAGGGCGCGGCGGTAGGTCTTGTGCTGGTCGTAGGGGTCCAGCACCCGGTCATCCTGCGTCATGAGCTGGTAGTGCAGGTGGGGGGCGAAGCTGCGGCCCGTGTTGCCGCTCTTGGCCAGCACCTGACCCACGGAGAAGCGGGAGCCCGGCTTGACGCTCTTGTCCACCTCGTCCAGGTGGAGGAAGAGCGCGCGCCGGCCCTTGCCGCCGGACTCCACCAGCTCGATGCAGTTGCCGTTGCTGCCGAAGTTCCAGTTCTTGCGCTTCACCACGCCGTTGAAGGGCGCCTTGATGGGCGTTCCCACCGGGGTGCGGAAGTCCACGCCCTTGTGCTTCCGGCCATCGCGGAGCAGGGACGTCACCTGCTCGTAGTCGTCGATGGGGGAGCGCTCCAGGCGCAGCTCCAGCTCGTCGCCGCTCGCCAGGTAGTAGCGCGCATTGGGCTCGCCGTCGGGCTGGTAGCGGTACGCGCTGAGCGTCTTGCCCAGCTTGCCGCTGGTGAAGCGCACCGCGTGCACCAGGGGCTCTTCGTTGACGCGGCGCTGGAAGATCACCTCCAGCGTGTCATTGCGAAGGATTTCACCCGGAACGGCCACCCACCACACCAGCGTGCGCGTCACCACCTGCGCCAGGGCCGGACCCACGTCAGAGCCCGCGGCGCCAACCAGCGCCGTCTCCAGCGGACCGTTGATGCTCACCGACACGCGCTCAAAGCCCGCGGCCTTCACGGGGTCGGTGACCACGGGGGCCGGCGTGGGCGCGGCGGCGACAGCGCCCGCGTCCGTAGCGGCGTTGGGCGTCTGGGCCGCGGCGTCTTCCGTCGCCTGGGCCATCCGCTGCTTCCACCACCACACGCCGCCGGCGGCACCGCCGAGGATGAGTGACACGGCGACCACCGGTCCGAAGGGACTGCGCTTCGGAGGGGCACCGAGGGTGGGAAGGTTCGGCCGCATACAAGCTCCCTGAGTTGGAATGGGTGGGCGGGCCCGGAACCGACACGCGCGAAGCGGAATTCCGCCTGCGCGCGGTCTATTCGTCCGGGCCGTCTTCCTGCCCGTCTGGTGTGGGATCGCGCAAGCCGAACTCCTTCATCTTCGTCTGGAGTGACTTGCGGCTGATTTGAAGCAGGCGAGCGGCCCGGGTGACGTTGCCACCCGTCTCCTCGAGCTTCTTGACGATGAGGTCCCGCTCGAGCTCGGCGGCCTTCATCCGGACGATGTCCTTCAGGCCGACTTCACCCGTGGGGACGTCGAGCGAAGCCACCGCGTTGGCCAGGTTGGCGCCCGCCTGGATGCTCGCTCCCTGGCGGACGGGCTCCGGCAAATCCCGGGCGGTGATGAGCGGGCCGTCCGCGAAGAGGAGGACGCGCTCGATGAGGTTCTCCAGCTCGCGGATGTTGCCCGGCCACGCGTAGCCCTGGAGCAGGACCATGGCGTCCTCGGCGATGCCTTCAATCTTCTTGTTGAGGCGCCGGTTGTACTTCTCCACGAAGTGCCGGGCGAGCATCGGGATGTCGCTGCGGCGCTCGCGCAGGGCGGGCAGGGAGATGGGCACCACCGCCAGCCGGTAGTAGAGGTCCTTGCGGAAGCGGCCTGCTTCAATCTCCGCCTGGAGGTCCCGGTTGGTGGCGGCCACGAGGCGCACGTCCACGCGCGTCGTCTTGATGCCGCCCACGCGCTCGAACTCGCCTTCCTGGAGCGCGCGCAGCAGCTTCACCTGCATCTCCACCGGAATCTCGCCAATCTCATCCAGGAAGAGGGTGCCCTCGTCGGCCAGCTCGAAGCGGCCGGGCTTGGACGTGACGGCGCCGGTGAAGGCGCCACGCTCGTAGCCGAAGAGCTCGCTCTCCAGCAGCGTGTCGGGGATGGCGGCGCAGTTGATCTTGATGAACGGCTTGTCGCGGCGGCTGGAGGCGCCGTGGAGCGCGGTGGCGATGAGCTCCTTGCCGGTGCCGCTCTCCCCGGTGATGAGCACCGTGGACGGCGTGTCCGCCACCTTGTCGATGATCTTGTAGACCTCTTGGATGGTCGCCGAGTCACCAATGATGGCCGCGCGTGCCTTCACGTCCGGACGGACGGAGCGGCGGGCGCTCTCGTTCGTCTTCGCCGCCTTGGCGACGACGGAGGACAGCTCCGCCTGGTCGAAGGGCTTGGTGATGTAGTCGAACGCGCCAGCCTTGATGGCGTCCACGGCGGAGTCCACCGTGCCGTGCGCGGTGATGATGATGACGGGGACGTCCGGGTTGGCGGCGCGGATGGTGCCGAGCACCTCCATGCCGCCCACCTTGGGCATCACCAGGTCCGTCACCACGATGTCCGCGCCGTTCTTGTGGAACTCGGCGAGCCCCTGCTCGCCGTTCTCCGCAACGGTGACGTCGAAGCCGTCCCGGCGCAGCATCGCGGCGAGCACCTTGCGGAGGTTCGCCTCGTCGTCGATGACCAGGACCTTGGCCATGGTGGAAGTCGCGACCGCGGCCTACCGGAACTAGCGACGTTCCGTGGCGCCGGCGCCCTCCAGGGTGCAGATGGCGTCCGGGTGCTTGATGCGCAGCAGCAGCGCCTCCAGCACGCGGAACGGGTGGTTCATCCGAGAGGCGCCCAGGTAGGCGGCCACCATGTCCATGGACACGGCGAGGTCCATGTTCTCCCGGCCGGTGGACACCACCACGCCGGAGTCCCCGCGCAGGCGGTTGGACTGGTAGACGCCGTCCGACGCGAGCTGCTTGATGGTCTCGATCTCCAGCACGCCCGTCTTCTCGTAGATGCGGTGCAGCTGCGAGTACAGGCGCGGCGACAGGACGACGGCGTAGGGGCCGAAGTGGCCCTGCTCGTTGAGCTTGCGCGTGGCCTCGACGATGGCCTGGAACCCGCCACCCGCCGCCGACCAGTCACCCAGCGCCACCGTGAGCCGGCCGTTGGCCGTCATCAGGCCTTCGTAGCCCAGGCGCACGTCACCGTAGAAGATGAGCTCGTCTTCCTGCTGCGCGCACAGCGCGGCCGCGCCCGCGGCGGCGGACACGTCCAACGGCATGTTGTGCGTGCGCGCGGCCTCGATGTCGCGCCAGTGCAGCAGGAAGTCCTTGTAGATGATGGGGATGGTCTTGAACTTGCGAGCATCGGTGAAGACCATCGCGGTCTCCTGCTCGCCGACGATGTCCACCGCGCCGGGCGACACGCCCTGGAACTCGTCGTAGGGGACCGTCTGCACCCCGGCGCCCAGCGGCCCGTAGATGTCCAGGATGCGCCGGCCCACCAGCGAGCGCCGGGCCACCTGGATGACAGTCTCGTTCAGTCGCGCCCACTCCTCCTCGCGGAGCGGGTTCTCGGCATGTCCAAGGAAGTCAGGCATGAAATGGGGCTCCAGGGGCATCAACAGGGGAAGAGGAAGAGGGCTTCAGCGACCGCTACCAGAACCACCGCCACCACCGCCGCGGCGCAGCGAGCCCACGGTGAGCGGGTGCGACTCCACGGCGGGCGGCGGCGCGGGCAGGCCGTACAGCAGGCGCTGCGGCGGCAGCGAGGTCGGCGGCTCGGACGGCAGGCGTCCGTTGCGGCCATTGATGGAGAAGGCGGGCGCGTCCGGCGAGGGCACGTGAACCGTGGCGGGCGCGGGGGCCTCGGCGGCCTGGAAGTGTCCCGGGACGAAGGGCTTGTTGAAGTGGTCGTTCTGACCACTGTCCAACATGCGCAGCATGTGGACGGCCTCGGAGACGTGCTCCTTCTCCTCGGCGGCCAGGTGCTGGAAGAACGCGCGGACCTCCGGGTGGGAGGAGGCGCGGGCGTAGGCCTCGTACTCGTTGATGGTCTCCAGCTCGCGTGCCAGCACGAGGCGGATGCGCGCCACGTCGTCCATGTCGCTGTCGGGAGGGCCGGCCATTGAAACGGACCCTCGCAATCTGGAGGGTTCGGCGTCAAGCGAAACAGCGGGCCGGGGTTTCGGGCTTCATGCCATCCAACGGCGCGCGTAGAGTCCGCCGCTCTCGTGACCACGTCCTCGCCCGAGTCTTCGCCCCCGCCGCCGGTCGCGCCCCTCGCCCCGAGCGTTCAAGCGGCGGCGCGGCGCTGGTGGCCGCCGGCATCCTTGCTTCCCGTCTCATGGGCCTGGTGCGCGAGCGCGTCTTCGCCCACTACCTCGGCAACGCGGAGGCCGCCGCGGTCTTCAAGGCGGCGCTGCGCATTCCCAACTTCCTCCAGAACCTGTTCGGTGAGGGCGTCCTCTCCGGCTCGTTCATTCCCGTGTACGCGCAGCTCCTGGGGCGCAAGGACTCGGAGGCCGCGGACCGGGTCGCGGGCGCCGTCTTTGGCATCCTGTCGCTGGCCACGGCGGTGGTGGTGGCGCTGGGCATGGTGTTCACCCCGTTCCTGGTGGATGCCATCGCCCCTGGCTTCCAGGGCCAGGAGCGCGTGCTGGCCATCCACCTGGTGCGCATCCTCTTCCCCGGCACGGGCATGCTGGTGCTGAGCGCCTGGTGCCTGGGCATCCTCAACAGCCACCGGCGCTTCCTGCTCTCGTATCTGGCGCCCGTCGTCTGGAACCTGGTCATCATCGCCGCGCTGGTGGCCGCGGGGGGGCGCTACGCCGAAGAGGACCTGGTGTCGGTGCTGGCCTACGCGGTGGTGTTGGGCAGCTTCCTCCAGTTCGCGGTGCAGGTGCCCTCCGTCCTGAAGTTGCTCGGCCGCTTCCGTCCGTCGCTGTCGCTGGCGGCGGAGCCCGTGCGTCAGGTGCTGAAGAACTTCGGCCCGGTGGTGCTGGGCCGCGGCGTCGTCCAGTTCAGCGCGTGGGTGGACACGGCCTTCGCATCGCTCATCAGCAACCGCGCGCTGTCCTCGCTGCTCTACGCGCAGACCATCTACCTCATTCCAGTGAGCCTCTTCGGCATGGCGGTGTCCGCCGCGGAGCTGCCGGAGATGTCGCGCGCCACGGGGGAGGGGGCGGATGTGGCCGCGAAGCTGCGCCAGCGCATCGACGGGGGCGCGCGGCGCATCTGCTTCTGGGTCGTCCCCTCGGCGGCGGCCTTCCTGTTCCTGGGGGACATGGTGGCGGCCGCGCTGCTTCAGACGGGCCGCTTCGACGCCGCGGACTCGCGCTACCTCTGGTACCTGCTGATGGGCGCGGCGCTGGGGCTGGTGGCCTCCACGGTGGGGCGCCTCTATGCCTCCGCCTTCTATGCGCTGAAGGACCCGAAGACGCCGCTGCGCTTCGCGGTGGTGCGCGTGCTGGTGGGCACCTTGGGCGCGTGGGTGCTCGGCCTGCGTCTGCCGGGCTGGCTCGGGCTGCCGCAGCACATGGGCGCGGTGGGCCTCACGGTGGCCAGCGGCCTGGTGGCGTGGTTGGAGTCGGGGCTCCTGCGCCGCAAGCTGGTGCGGCAGTTGGGGCCTGTCGGCGTGCCCCAGGGGTTGCTGCCTCGCTTGTGGGGCGCGGCGGTGGTGGCCGGACTGGTGGCGCTGGGCATCAAGTGGGGCCTGACGTCGCTGCTCGGTCCGATGCCCGGCGTGGCGGCGGAGTGGGGGGGGGATTTCCTGGCGCCACCCCGCCTGCACCCCATTCTGGGCTTCGCGGCGGTGGCGCTGCCGTTCGGTGCCATCTATTTCACGGTGACGGCCGCGCAGGGCATCCCCGAGGCCTCAGCGGTGTTTCGCAAGGTGGGGCGGAAGCTGCGTCTGGTGCGCTAAATACCCGGGATTGCTTGGCTCCTTGCCATGCGAGCCTCGGGTGCTTGGCGCTTCAACCATCCGTCCGGGGATGGTCTGACGCGCTGCCTCCGTTATGGACGGAGCGTTGGCTTGAACGGCGTGTGCGTCATCTGGCTTCCTCCCCACATGGCGCGCGTGTAGAGTGCGCCGCCTTTTTCACCGGGGCCCGGCTTCTCGGGAAGCCAGGGTCGAATTCGCTTCAGGAAGGTCTCGGCAGTGAGCGACGAGAAGAACGGTTCCAATTCTGGCGGGATGGGTCCCAAGAAGCCGAAGGCCACCTTCGGTGACGTCATGCTCGGCATCCCTTCCGGGGGAGCCCGCAGCGAGGGCGGCGGTCGGGGTGAACGTGGCGGTGGCCGTGGAGGCGAGCGCGGCGGCAGCGGCCGTGG
>JBKGHI010000489.1:0-2853 GCA_046520405.1 Myxococcus sp. 1LA | reverse complement strand
CTTCTGGGGCGCGGGCCCCGCCCGCGTGGGCTTCGGCGCGGCCTCCTGCCTCGCCCACTTCCGTACAGGCACCGAGGCAGTGCGCTTCGACACGGGTGCGGGCACAGGCGCGCGCTTCGGCGCGGACGCCGCAGGAGCGCGGCCAGGCTCAATGCCCAGGAACTGAGCAATCTTCTCCAGCAGCTCCAACTGCCGGGCCATCGCCTTCCCCACCTCTTCCGCCACCGCAGCCTGAATGGTGCTCTTCATGTCGTTCTGCATGTGCTCTCGCTCTCTTTCCTCGCGGGGCATACAGCCCGCGCACGCTCAACGCGGACAACAATTCAGCCTCTTGCACTCACGCTACATCAACGAGTCCAGGCATTCGGACTCCCGTCTCAGAATGAAGCCTTCACCTCGCGCCAACGCTCGCGCTGCACCGCCCACGTCCCCGCGTGTGCAATGGCCCGGAGTCCCCTCTCGCTGAGAGGCTCCTCCCCATCCACGGCCTCAAGGAACAGCACCTCCTCCTGGATGTCCGGCGCCAACAACTGCAAGTCCAGCAGGTGCGTCACGCGCGCGCGGGTAAAGCCCAGTTGACCAGCGACGTCCGCCGCGCTCGCCACCAGTCCTCGCTCAATGGCGGACTCCACATGGTGCGCCAGGGCCAGCATTCGCGCGACGTGCGCGGGCCGGCGCGCCGCTTCTCGCGGCGGGGGGCTCGCCCCCTCCCGGAAGCGCACCGTCGCCCGACGCACGCGGTGGAACTGCGCGCTGACGAGGCCGGCCTCCGCCGGCCGAGAATCGGTACTCGCGCTCACGCCGCCACCTCCTCGCTCTCGGGCGGCGCGGACTCACCGGCCTGAGCCAGGTGCACATCCACTCTGTCCGTCTCCTCGTCCACCACGACTCGGCCGACGAGTGCCTGCAGCAGGCGACCCCGGTTGGCGGCCGTGAGGGCGTCCCACACCGCGTCGAAGTCCGCCAAGGCCTGGGCCACCCAGGCCGCCTCCAGCTTCTCCCCCTCCATGGCGTCCAGGGCGCGCTCCACCTCCGCCAGCCGCCGCCTCATGCCGGCGGACTCCTCTTCAGCGGCTGTCAGCTTCTCCTCCAAGAGCCGCCGGGAGGGGCCCTCCAGCTTCAAGAGGGAGTCCACCCACTTCGCGGACTCTCCGGCGAGCTTGGCCAAGTCCTTCGGGAGCTGAATGCGCTCAGCGCGCAGGGCCTTGTGCTTCTCCTCCAGCCGAGACGTGAGGCGGGCGTGTACCTGCGTCGCGAAGCCCCCACCTACCGAGACTTCCCGCAGCCGGGCGACGACGAAGTCCTCCAGGGCGGCTGCCGGAAGGGGTGAGGCCCGGCACCCCTCCTTCCCCTGTTTGTCCCGGGTGACGCAGCGATAGTAGCGGTACTCACGCGTGCCCTTGCGCGTGGAGCCGGGCGTCATCGCCTCGCCGCATAGGCCGCAGCGCAGGAGGCCTCGCAGCACGTAGTCAGGGTTGCGCCCGTGGTACTGGATGCCCGGGCCGCGGCCCTCCAGGATGTCCTGCACCTGATGGAAGGTGGCCCTGTCCACGATGGGCGAGTGCTCGCCTGGGTGCGCCTCGTCGCCATACGGCACGAAGCCCGCGTACAGGGGACTCCTCAAGAGGCGCAGCACGTCCTGCGTCGTCCATTTCCGGGCCGCGCGCGTGGCACCGCTCTGGGCCTCGTACCGCTTCGTCTTGCGCCCCGTCTCGTTGAGGAGGCGCGACACCACCGAAGCCTGCTGGTGCTGGAGGTACAGCTCGAAGGCCTCCCGCACCACCACTGCCTCGTACTCATTCACCACGAGGCGCTTGTCCTTCACCTCGTAGCCCAGTGGCGCGCGTCCTCCCGTCCACTTTCCCTTGCGGCGCGCGGCGGCAACCTTGTCCCGCGTCCGCTCGGAAATCATCTCTCGCTCGAACTCGGCGAAGCTCATCAGCATGTTCAACGTCAGGCGCCCCATCGCGTCCGCCGTGCTGAAGTTCTGCGTCACCGAGACGAAGGAGGCGCCCGCCGCGTTGAAGCGCTCCATCACTTTCGCGAAGTCGAGAAGGGAGCGCGAGAGGCGATCCACCTTGTAGACCACGACGACGTCTACCCGCCTCGCGTCCACGTCCTGCAACAGCCGCTGGAAGGCGGGCCGCTCCATGTTCGCGCCGGTGAAGCCACCGTCGTCGTAGCTCTCATCCGACAGTACCCAGCCGGGCTGGCGCTGCACGTAGGAGACACAGGACTCGCGCTGGGCGTCCAGCGAGTTGAACTCCATCTCCAGGCCCGCCGCCGTGGACTTGCGCGTGTAGACGGCGCAACGCTTCGCGTCCGAGGGTGCTGGCTTGCTCTTCCTCATGGTTTCTCCACCCCCTCTGTCGTCGGCGGCGTCACCGGCTCGGCGCTCGCGGGCGGCGTCTGCCCGGCGAGCCGCTCCGCGACAGCCACCAGCCGCTCAAAGTTGTCGTTGAGGCGCTTCAGCTCACGGACGAGCCCCGGCATCGTCCCCTCGTAGAAGCGCTGCCCCATGTGCGTCTGGAAGAAGGAAGGGCCGCTCATCGCGTCACCGCCTTCGGGCTGCCGTCCTTGAGGCTGAAGAAGGTGAAGCCATTCCAGGCCGTGCCTGTAATCAGCTTGGCCACGGAGGAGAGGCTGCGGTGAAGCTGGCCCTCGTACTCAATTCCGTCCTCGCGCACCGTCACCTGGTGCTGCGCCCCTTTGAACACGCGCTTCAGCACCGTGCCCGGCGGAGGCAGGCGCACGTCGCGCCCGTCCGCACCGGCTGCGCGCCCGTCCGCACCGGCTGCGCGCCGTCCGCAGCGGCCCGAGGAGGCGGCGCGAGGCTCGTCTCCTCCACTGCCG
>JBKGHI010000488.1:0-2860 GCA_046520405.1 Myxococcus sp. 1LA | reverse complement strand
CACCCGCGCGGTGCTCGCGCTGGGCTCGGCCGCACGGGCCAACGCGCTGTGGGACGCGCGCGACTTCGTCACCCCGGGCGACGTCCGGGCCGTGCTGGTGTCGTGCTGGGCCCACCGCATCCTCCTGCGGAGCGCCGTTCAAGGCGTGTCCGCGCGCGACGAGGCGGCGCACCTGCTGGAGGAGATCGCGCGAAAGGTCCCGGCGCCCCGGTGAAGTCCCGGCTCCCGCCATGGTGGGCCCGGGTTCGCTCGCGGCTCCGCCCGCCGCGCACCCTCAAGGTGACGCGCATTGGACGCACCTACCTGGTGGTGACGTTCGGCGTGGGATTGGGCGCGCTCAACACCGGCAACAACCTCCTCTACCTGCTGCTGGGCCTGCTGCTCAGCATGGTGGTGGTGTCCGGCGTCCTGTCCGAGCGCTGCCTGCGCTACCTGTCCGTGCGGCGCGTGGGCGCGGACGCGGCCTTCGCGCAGGAGCCCTTCGCCTTCCGCTGGGCCCTCTCCCGCAAACAGGGCCACGCCTTCGCGCTCACGCTGTCGGAGGCGGACTCGCCGCTCACCGGTTCGGGCGGCGTGGGCTCCCTGCCCGCGGGCGTGGAGCACGTCGTGCGCGCGGACCTCACCGCGCCCCAGCGAGGCCCGGTGCTGCTCACGGGCGTGCGCGTCACCACCACGTGGCCGCTGGGCCTCTTCGCCAAGACGCGCGTCTTTCCGCTGGAGAGCACGCTGCTCATCTACCCGCGGCGGACCTACGCCTGCCAGGACCCGGGCGCGCCGGAACAGGGCCCCGTGGGCGACGCGGGCAACCCCCGCCGCAATGACGGCAACGGGGACCTGGTCGGCCTGCGGGAGCTGGCGCCGGGTGAGGACGCGCGCCGCATCCACTGGCGCAAGAGCGCCTCCGCCGGGAAGCTGCTGCGGGTGGAGCGCGAGCGCGAGGAGCGCCGCACCTTCGTCCTGACGGTGGCCGCCGGACTGGACGCGCAAGCACTCGAGCGCCGCTGCGAGGAAGTGGCCGCCCTGGCCCACCGGCTCATCGAGGAAGGACACGAGGTGGGCCTGGACACGCAGGAGGAGTGCATCCGCCCCGCGGCGGGCACGGCGCAGGAGCGGCGCCTGTTGCGTGCGCTGGCGTGGCTCGGCCACGAGCGCCCTCGCGGTGACGAGGAGGCGGCATGAGGAAGGGCACGCGGCTGAGGTTGGTGCTGCGGGACCTGGGCTCCGGGTTCGCCTTCGCCTCCATGGCGGTGTCCGGCCAGCTCCCCATCTGGGGCCTGGGCCTCTACGGCGTGGCGCTGGTGGTGGCGCTGAGCGGGCGGCGTCCCTTCTCCAACCGCGTGAAGCTCACGGCGCTGCTGCTCCTGGCCGTGGCGGTGACGCTGGGGACGAACGTGCTCGCGGGCTCGCTCAACCTGGTGGTGGCGGCCTGTACCTTCGCGGGGCTCATCTCCGCGCAGCGCCTGCTCTCCACGCCCGACGCCGCCACCGACGGGCAGGTGCACCTGTCCGGGCTGCTGATGGTGGCGGGCGGCGCGGCGCTCTCCGGTGAGCTCGTCTACGGCCTGTTCCTGATTCTCTTCGGTGTGCTGGCCAGCATCGCCCTGGCGCTGGGCGTGGTGGAGGCCGCCGTCCCGGACGGCGAGCCGGTGCCGGTGGGCGCGGTGATGGGGCCCCTGGCCAAGGGCGTGGGCTTCGCCGTGCTGGGCGCGGTGGCCTTCTTCATCCTCTTCCCGCGCCTCAACTGGAACATGATTGGCCCCAACGCCGCGCCCGGGCTGGGCGCGGCCACGGCGGGCTTCTCCAACAGCGTGCGGCTGGGCGGCACGGGCACCATCAAGGGCAACCCCCGCATCGTGCTGCGCGCCACCCTGTCTCCGGACCCGGAGAAGGAGGCGCTGGACGCGTACTGGGTGGGCCGAACCTACGACATCTTCGACGGCCAGGAGTGGTCCAACGCGCGCACCACCGGCGGCAGCGGCGAGTTCATGACCACGCTGCGGCCGGGACGGGAGAACCTGGTCCACCAGCGCGTGGAGCTGATGCCGGCTTATGGCGGGCGCACGCTGGTGGCGCTGGAGACGCCCTCCCGGCTGGGCAACGCGGTGGTCCACTCCCAGCAGGGCTCCCGGCGCACCCACATCCTCGAAATGGGCGGCGGCGAGGTGCGCTTCCGCGACACTGGCATCGCCTACGCCTACGAGGCCTACAGCCTTCCGCCCACCGCCAGCGGGGACGACCTGCGCGATTTGCCTCCGGAGGAGCAGGACGCCCTGCTGACGCTGCCGGAGGGACTGGACGTCCGCGTGGCCCAGACGGCGGCGCGGGTGCTGAACGGAGAACGCGACCCGCTGGTGGCGGCGCAGAAGCTGTCCGCGTGGCTGCAACGCGAGTACAGCTACACGCTGGAGCTGAGCGGCGACGTGCCGGACCCGGTGGCCGACTTCCTCTTCCAGCGAAAGCAGGGCCACTGCGAGCACTTCGCCACCGCGCTGACGCTGATGCTGCGCACCCAGGGCATGCGCGCGCGGCTGGCCACCGGCTTCTTCGGCGGTGAGCGCGTCACGGGCGGCTACGTGGTCCGCGCCGGAGACGCGCACGCCTGGACGCACGTGCTGGTGCCGGAGCGCGGCTTCATCACCGTGGACGCGACGCCTCCGGCCCACCGCGCCAGCCAGTCCCCTCGGCTGCTGGAGCAGCTCATCAACTTCTACGAGGTCGTGGAGTCGCAATGGCGCGACGTCATCCTCGACTACAACTTCCGCGATCAGCTCACCGTCATCCGCACCCTCACGCAGTCGCAAGACGCGCCAAGGCGGACGAGCCGCCCAGCCGCGCGCCGCCGCCCCGGGCCTGGGGGGCC
>JBKGHI010000487.1:0-2881 GCA_046520405.1 Myxococcus sp. 1LA | reverse complement strand
CGCCGGAGCGCCCGCGCCGCGAGGAGGACCCGCCCGCGCCCGTGTCCATCTACGGCCGCAGCAAGCTGGGCGGCGAGGAGGCGGTGCGCGCGTTCGCGGACCGCGTCCCCTCCGTCATCGTCCGGCCGCCCATCGTCTACGGGCCCGGTGACGTGGAGTTCCTCCCGTCGCTGCTGCCCATGGCGAAGCTGGGGCTGGCGCTGAAGAGCGGCTTCGGGCCCAAGCGCTACTCCCTCATCCACGTGGATGACTTGTGCACCGCGCTGCTCGCGGCCGCGGACCGGGGCCCCACCGTGTCGAAGGAAGACGCGGCGCGCGGCGTGTACGGCGTGTCCGACGGCGTGGAGCACTCGTGGGAGGACGTCTGCGCGGCCATGGCCGGGGCGCTCGGCAAGGGCCGGCCCGCGGTGCTGCCGGTGCCGCAGACGGTTAGCTACGTGGTGGGGCTGGGCTCGGAGGCCGTGGCCCGGCTGCGCGGCACGGTGCCCATCCTCAACCGGGACAAGGTACGTGAGATGCGGTGCGCGGCGTGGACGTGCTCCACCGAGCGCGCGAGCCGCGAGCTGGGCTTCCTCCCCAGCATCCCCCTGGCCCAGGGACTGGCCGGGACGCTGGCCGCCTTCCACGAGGCCGGGGGCCGCTGAAAACACGAAGGCCGAGGCGCTCGTGGGAGCACCCCGGCCTGGATGAGGACACCGGAAGCGACGCCGCCGTCAGGGCACGGCCGTCTGCCCGGCGCTCTTCTGCGCCGACGCCGCGTTCTCCTTCTCCAACTGCGCCCGCTTGCTCTTCAGCGTGGAGAGCAGGCCGTCGAAGCCCTTGTCGGAGAGCAGCTTGCGGAACTGGCCCTTGTAGGTGTCCACCAGGGACACTTCGTCCGTGACGACGTCGTAGATGCGCCACGCGCCGGTCGCCGAGGTGCGGTACAGGCGGTAGTCGACGGGGATGGTGTCCTTCTTCACCGTCACCGTGGTGCCCACGGTGGCCTCGTTCCCCTCCACGCCCTCGTCGCCGTACTTCACCTGAGCCTGCGCCTGCCCCAGGGCCTTCTGAGCATAGGACGCGCGCAGCAGGCCCGTCATCGTCTCGGTGAACTCCTTGCGCTGGGCGGGCTTGAGGTCGGCCCAGGCCTTGTCCCCCAGGGCACGCTTCGCCAGCTCCTCGAAGTCGACGAACTTCTCCACGACGCTGGCGAGCGACTGCGCGGTGGCGCCAGGCGCGTTGGCGGCCTTCTGGACGTCCGCGTTCCCGGATTTGACGACCGTCAGCGGGCCGGGTGCGGCGGCGAGCAAGGTGGCGGCAAGCAGGGAAGCAATCATTCAATGGGCTCCGAGTGAAAGGACGACAGGGAAGACAGTGGTGAGCGCATGGTTATTCACCCGGGGTCAGCGGCGCCCCGGTAACCCGCGCGAGGGCGGCCATGCCCACCCGAACGTCGTGCCAGCTCTTGCCTTTGTCACCTGAAGCCTGGGCATAGGCCGTGAAAGCGTCCACCAGGTCACGCGTGTCGCCGGTTCCCAGGTCGAAAGCGGTGAAGGCGGCCGTCACCCACCGACGCGCGCTCCGCTCCGCCTCGCCAAAGGAGCGGGCACGGCTCCAAGCGGCCACCAGTTCGCCGTGCACCTTGGCGACCTCCAGCCGGATGCCCGCGCGAATCTGCTTCTCCTGCGCGCGCAGCTTGTCCAGCTCCGCACGGGCTTGGTCGAGCTGGGCATCCTTGATGGGGATGTCGAACGTTCCGCGCATCACCAGGCCCAGGCCCGCGGTCCGGTCATTGAACGGATCGAAGGCGAAGGGCGTGCGCTGCCGCGTGGCGCTGGTGGTGAAGCGCACGTCATAGAAGCCGGCCAGCCCCAGGTCCGGGTAGTAGCTGCGCTGGCGGATGAACACCTCCTGCTCGCGCGCGGCGATGCCCGCGGTGATGGCGGTGAGCTCCGGACGGTACTGCTCCGCGCGCACCAGCGCCTGCTCCAGGCTGGGCACCGGCACGTCCTCCTCCAGCTCCAGGTCCTCCTCCACCACCGTCACGGTGTCGTCGGGCCCCACGTTGGCCAGCAGGCCAATGGCCGCGAGCGCGAACTGACGCCCCTGAAGGGCCTCCGCCTTCCGCGCTTCGACAATCTGCCGGAAGAAGCGAACCTTGTAGGAGTCCACGGCGGATACCTGACCGGAGTCCTCCTTCAGCAACCGCTCGATGCGCTGGCCTGCGTCCTCCAGCCGCTTCGACACCTCTTCAATCTGCTGAAGGCCGTTCCGCGCCAGTTGGTAACCGAAGTACGCCTGCGCGGCCTGGAAGCCGACCTCGTTGCGGACCCGCTCGCGCAGCGCGGCCCCCAACACCGGGCCCTGGGCGCCCGCCTTCTCCAACGCCGTCAGCTTGCCGAAGGTGTAGAGCGGCAGCACCGCGTTGCCGGTGGAGAAGGCCGTCACGCCGACGCGGCCGAAGTTCAGGTCTCCTTTAAGGGTGGCCCGCGTCGTGGGTGGCCCGCCCAGGCCATCGTTGCGCGCCTCGGGCGTGGGGCCGCCCGCGCCCACGGTGATTTCGAACTTGGGGAACCAGGCCCACCGGGCCTGCTGGTAGAGCGCCTGGAACTTGTGCAGCTCGGCGGTCGCCTCCTCCACCCGGGCGTCGGCTTCGCGGGCGCGCGCGACCAGCTTCGCCAGCGTGAGCGGCTCCTTCCGCGCGGGTTGCTCGTCCGAGTCCGGCGCTTCCGTCACGGCGTCCTTCACCTGCTCCGCCTCGGCGCCAGGCGCCTGGGCGGGCGCGGGGGAGATGGTCCGGTCCGGACGAGCGGAGCCCGGCGTCTCCTCAATGGAGCTGGGCGCGATGCCCGGCGGACTCGGCGGCAGGTTCTGCGCCCCCGTTCCCACCCGCGGCGTG
>JBKGHI010000486.1:0-2897 GCA_046520405.1 Myxococcus sp. 1LA | reverse complement strand
CCGCGCCGGCCACCCACGACATCGCGCTGCAGGCGCGCGTGGACCACGTCATCTTCGCCTTCCGCCTGCGCGGCCACCTGCGCGCCAAGCTGGATCCGCTCGGCCGCGCGCGCCCGGCGCTGGAGCACGTGGCGGACGTGGCCCTGGTGGATGACAGCCACTTCACGGACGCCGAGGCCGAGCACCAGGTGGAGACCAACGGCGTGTTCGGCGACCAGCGCGTGCGCCTGGCGGACCTGCTGGCGCGCCTGCGCCGCACGTACACGGACACCATCGGCGTCGAGTACATGCACATGCTCGACAGCCAGCGCCGCCGCTGGCTGATGCACCGGATGGAGTTCGCGGAGAACCGCACCGACTTCTCCGTGGAGGAGTGCCGGCACATCCTCACCAAGCTGTCCTACGCGGAGGGCTTCGAGCACTTCCTGCACACGAAGTACGTGGGCGCCAAGCGCTTCAGCCTGGACGGCGGCGAGGCCCTCATCCCCATGCTGGACGCGCTGGGTGAAGTGGCCACCGGCATGGGCCTGAAGGAGATCGTCATCGGCATGGCCCACCGCGGCCGCCTCAACGTGCTGACGAACATCCTGGGCAAGAAGCCGGATCAGATCTTCAGCGAGTTCGACGGTCCCCGGAACCCGCAGGCCTACCTGGGCCGCGGCGACGTGAAGTACCACATGGGCTTCTCGTCGGACCACACCACGCGCCAGGGCCGCAAGCTGCACCTGTCGCTGGCCTTCAACCCCAGCCACCTGGAAGCAGTGGACCCGGTGGTGGAGGGCCGCGTGCGCGCCAAGCAGGACCGCGGCGGGGACACCGAGCGCACCGGCGTGATGCCGCTGCTCATCCACGGCGACGCGGCCTTCATCGGCCAGGGCGTGGTGCCGGAGACGCTCAACCTGTCCGGCCTCAAGGGCTACACCACGGGCGGCACGGTCCATGTCGTCATCAACAACCAGGTCGGCTTCACCACCGACCCGCACGACTCGCGCTCGTCCCTCTACTCCACCGCCATCGCGCAGATGCTGGACATCCCCATCTTCCACGTGAATGGAGATGACCCGGAGGCCTGCGTCCACGTGGCGAAGCTGGTGGCCGAGTACCGCCAGACGTTCAAGACGGACGTGGTCATCGACCTGGTCTGCTACCGCCGCTACGGCCACAACGAGGGCGACGAGCCCTCGTTCACGCAGCCGGCGATGTACGACATCATCCGCAAGCACCCGACGGTGCGCACGCTCTACGCGGCGAAGCTGGCCGAGCAGGGCAAGATTCCGGTGGAGGAGTCCGAGGCCATCAAGCAGAAGTGCCAGCAGGACTTCGACGCGGCGCTCACCCGCGCGCGCCAGGAGAGCCAGTTCAAGGAGCCCAGCGCGCTGGAAGGCCTGTGGAAGCAGTACCAGGGCGGCTCGCTGAAGAGCGCGCCGGACGTGTCCACCGCGGTGGACAAGCAGGTGCTGTGCGATGCGCTGCGCAAGCTGTCCACGCTGCCGGAGGGCTTCAACGTCCACCGCGACGTGGAGCGCACCGTCATCAAGAAGCGCCTGGGCATGCTGGACAGCGGCGAGCTGCAGTGGAGCGAGGGCGAGTCGCTGGCCTACGCCACCCTGCTCTCCGAGGGCTACAACGTCCGCATCACCGGCCAGGACTGCGAGCGCGGCACCTTCAGCCACCGCCACGCGGTGCTGCACGACGTGAAGACGGGTGAGAAGTTCGTCCCGCTGCGCCAGTTCGTCAGCGGCAAGGGCAAGAGCGGCTTCCACATCTACAACAGCCCGCTGTCGGAGATGGGCGTGCTCGGCTTCGAGTACGGCTACAGCCTGGACGTCCCGGACGGCCTGACGGCCTGGGAAGCGCAGTTCGGTGACTTCGCCAACGGCGCTCAAATCATCATCGACCAGTTCATGGCCGCGGGTGAGAGCAAGTGGCGCCGCCTCAGCGGCCTCACCCTGCTGCTGCCGCACGGCTATGAGGGCCAGGGCCCGGAGCACTCCAGCGCGCGTCTGGAGCGCTTCCTGGACCTGTGCGCCGAGGACAACATCCAGGTCTGCTACCCGACGACGCCCGCGCAGATCTTCCACCTGCTGCGCCGCCAGGTGCTGCGCCCGGTGCGCAAGCCGCTGGTCATCATGTCGCCCAAGAGCCTGCTGCGCCGGCCGGAGGCCACCAGCAAGGTGGACGAGCTGGCCACGGGCACCTTCCAGGAAGTCATCCAGGACCGGGTGGACCCGGCGGGCGTGACGCGGCTGCTCTTGTGCAGCGGCAAGGTGTACTACGACCTGGTGAAGGCGCGGGACGAGCGCAAGGACGAGAGCATCGCCATCGTCCGGCTGGAGCAGCTCTACCCGTTCGCGTCCGACGTGCTGGCGGGGCTCATCGCGAAGATGCCGAAGCTCGCCGAGCTCCTCTGGGTGCAGGAAGAGCCGCGCAACGCCGGCGCGTGGCACTTCATGTTCCCCCGCCTGCACGACCTGGCCTCCACGCAGTCGAAGCAGCAGGTGAAGATCGGCTACATCGGTCGCGCTGAAGCCGCCAGCCCCGCCACGGGCTTCCCCAAGACACACGAATACGAGCAGCAGCTCATCATCGAGGAAGCCATCCTCCGAGGGACCAAGAATGGCCGTTGAAATCAAAGTGCCCCCCCTGGGCGAATCCATCACCGAAGCCGTCGTCGGCAAGTGGAACAAGAACCAAGGTGACGCCGTCACCGCCGACGAGCCGCTCGTCGTCCTGGAGACCGACAAGGTCACCATCGACGTGCCGGCCCCGTCCGCGGGCTCGCTGTCCAGCATCGCCTTCAAGGAGGGCGACAAGGTCCGCGTGGGCGAGGTGCTGGGTCTCATCGAGGCCGGCGCGGGGGCTCCCGCCGCCAAGCCCGCCGCGGCTCCGGCTCCGGC
>JBKGHI010000485.1:0-2906 GCA_046520405.1 Myxococcus sp. 1LA | reverse complement strand
CGGGCGTCGGCGGCGTCTCTTTGTTCGACAGGAAGAACACCGCGCCGCCCGCGATGAGGCCGGCGACGACCAGGCCTCCCAGGCCACCCGTCAGCAGGGTCCGCTGCCGGGCGCGCTTGACGTCCTTGGGCACCTCCACGCTGATGTCCACCGCCAGCGTGTCCCCGGACTCCGTGTTGTTGCCCACGTTCGAGAACAGCGCGGGGGACGGGTAGGGGCCCGTCGTCGTCGCGCCGCCGGGCCGCTTGAAGATGCCGCTGTTGCCGCCCGCCGCCATGCTCGCTTCGCGCAGGCCCTCGAGCAGCTCGTCCATGGTCTGGTAGCGACGCGCCGGGTCCTTCTCCAGGCAGCGACGCACCACCGCCTCGATTTCCGGCGGCACGTGGAGGTCCGGCCGGACCTGCTGGAAGGTGGGCGGGGCTTCCTTGTAGTGGGCGAAGATGAGCTCGATGTGGTCGCGCGCGATGAACGGCGGCCGCCCCATCAGCATCTGGAAGAGCACGATGCCCAGCGAGTACACGTCACTGCGCGCGTCGGTGGCGTTGCGCGCCTGCTCGGGCGCCATGTACTGCGGCGAGCCGAGGAACGTGCCGTTCTGGGTGATTTCGGGGGAGAGCTGCCCCTCCTGGGGCGCCGCCACGGACTTCACCAGGCCGAAGTCCAGCACCTTCACCAGGTCCTGATCCTGCTCGTTGAGGAGCATGATGTTGGCTGGCTTCAGGTCGCGGTGGATGATGCCCAGGCTGTGCGCCTCGCGCAGCGAGCGGCAGATCTGCTGGGTGACGGCGATGGCGCGCGACCACGTCAGGGGGCCGGCCTGCCCCAGCACCTGGGCCAGCGTCCGGCCGTCCAGGTACTCCATGGCGATGTAGAAGATGCCGTCGTCCGTCTGCCCGTAGTCGATGACGGTGACGGTGTTGGGATGGCGCAGCTTGGACGTCAGCGACGCCTCGCGCAGGAAGCGCTTCTGGAAGCCCGGATCCCTGCTGCTGGGGAAGCTGGGGTTGAGCACCTTGAGCGCCACCACGCGTTCGAGCGGCGCTTGGAGGGCGCGGTAGACCCGCCCCATGCCCCCGATGCCCAGCGGTTCCAGGATGCTGAAGCGGCCGTTCAGGGTCCGCCCGATGAGAGGATCCGCGCCCGTTCCAGCGGGTGCCTCGGGATTCGGCGAGTCGCCCTTGATCATTCGTAGCCCCAGACAGCAAGCAACATCGGTTCTCCTGAAGTGTCGCCGCACTTCATCAAACCATACCTGCCTCGCGCTCCGCACCAGGGGGCTGTCCGATCCAGCACGTCTGATGCCTTCCGTTGACGCCATCACTCGTCAAACGTGTGAGAGTGCATGCCGGTTAGCCCGCATTGACGCTTCTTTGTCTGACAGACTAGCGTGCTCCAATCCCGCGCTTCAGTGACAGGCGGGAGTTCCCCTGATGCCAGACACACCAGAGAATTCCATGGCAGCGCAGTCGCGCCGTCTCTCCGTCGAGGAGCGGCTGGGGCAGCTCGAGGCGGAGCAGGCCCGGCTGCGTCAGGAGTTGGCGTCGCTGGCGGGCGAGCTGCGACTGCCGGGCATGTACCTGACGGTGGACGCGGCGGGTACCAGCGCGCTGCTGGACGCCGAGACGGTGCAGGAGGTGGTCCGCCTGGTGGAGCTGGAGCCCCTGCCCGGTGCGCCCGCGCACGTGGCGGGCACCTTCGTCTACCGAGGCAGCCCGGCGGTGGTGGTGGACCTGGCGGCGCTGCTGGGGGTGAAGCGGGAGGCCTCGCTGGACGCGCACCTGATTGTCTGTGGGGGCGCGAGGACCATCGCGGTGCTGGTGGACCGCGTCCGCGACCTGGTGGAGTCCCCGGTGCTGGTGGATGGGACGCCGGATGGGACGTCGCCGCTGCCCTGGGACGCCAGCGGGTTGATGGCGGGCCTGTGCCGGACGCCGGAAGGTGTGCGCCCGTTGCTGCGGATGTCCGCGGTGCTGGTGGGGCCGGAGGCGCCGTGAGCGAGGCCGTGCTTGACGACGTGACGCTGGGCCGGGTGGAGGAGGTCCTCCAGTCGGCCTGCGGCGTGACGTTGGCGCGCAGCCTGCGCCGCTCGCTGGAGACGGCGCTGGGCCGCGCCGCGCGCTCCCGGGGCCTGGAGCCCGACGCCTTCCTGCGCAAGCTGCTGGTGCGCGAGGCCGCGGCGGTGGAGTGCTTCATCGAGCACGCCGTCATTGGAGAGACGTACTTCTTCCGCCACCCGGAGCACCTGCGCACGGTGGCGCGGCTGGCGCACGCGCATCCGGCCTCGTGCTTCCAGGTGTGGAGCGCGGGCTGCGCCAGCGGCGAGGAGCCCTACAGCATCGCCATGGCCTTGCTGGCGGAGGGGCTTCCCGAGGGCCGCTTCCGCGTGCTGGCGTCGGACGTGTCGGGCCGGGCGCTCGAGCGCGCGAGAGAGGGCGTGTACGGGCCGTGGTCCCTGCGCCGCATCGAGCCGGAGCAGGAGAAGCGCTTCCTGGTGGCGAACGGCGAGGGCTTCTCCGTCGTCCCGCAGGTCCGGCGCGCCGTGGAGTTCCGGCGCCACAACCTGGCCGTGGACCCGCCGCCCTTCATGGGGCTGGGCGCCATCTTCTGCCGCAACGTGCTCATCTACTTCCCGACCGAGCTGGCGCGGGAGGTGCTGCGGCGCTTCATCGAGGCGCTGGCCCCCGGCGGGCTGCTCTTCGTCTCTCCCGCCGAGGTGCCCCTCACCAATGGCCTGGGCCTGGAGACGGTGGACGCCGAGGGGAGCGTGGCGCTGCGGGTGCCCATGCCTGGAGCGGCGCGCGCCGTGACGCAGGAGGCGAGGCCGCCGCGCACGGGGGCTCGCCGCAATGTCCTGGCCGCGGGCGCGCTGGAGGATTCGCTGCCGCGCCGCGCGCCTTCGTCGGCCT
>JBKGHI010000484.1:0-2923 GCA_046520405.1 Myxococcus sp. 1LA | reverse complement strand
GCCTCCGCGCGCGACGGGTCCCCCAGAGGGCCCTGGAGCAACTGCGCCAGCTGCCGCCAGAGCGTGGCCGCGACCTCCGCCACCGGCGCCGCGTGCTCCGCGCGTTGCAGCGCCAGGCCAGCGCGGGCTGCACCTGGGCCTTCTCCGCGTGCTCCACCACCGTGCCCAGCAGCAACGGCCGGCCCGGATCCAACTCCAGCGCGCGCGACAGCACCTCGAAGGCCCCGCGCGAATCGTCCTTCTCCTCGAACATCAGCGCGAGCGCTTCGCAGAAGGCCACGCGCTCCGGGCGCGGACGCGGCGCCAGCAGCGCCAGGTCCAGCAGCGGCACCACGGCGTCCAGTTCGTCGTCCTCGGCCAGCAGGCGCGCCAGTTGGAAGGCCGCCAGCGCCTGCGTGGGGTCCAGCTTCAGCGCCGCTTCCAGGTGCTCGCGCGCGGCGTCCGCGTCCTTGAGTTGCGTCAGGAACAGGTCCGCCAGCCGCAGCCGCATGCCCGCCTGATTGGAGCGGTCCTTCACCGTGCCCAGGTAGCGCTCCAGCACCGCGACGGCTTCCGGAGCCCGGCCCTTCTCCAGCAACTGCTCGGCCGTCAGGCTCGCCGCGTCCGCGCGGGACGGGTCCGCCGCCACCGCCTTCTCGAAGGCCGCCAGCGCCCCGTCCGCGTCGTTCATCCGGCCCAGCCGCAACGTGCCCACGCGCAGCCACAGGTCCACCTGCGCGGTGCGGTCCTTCACCTCGCCCGCCATCGACTCGATTTGCGCGATGGCCGGCGCGAAGTCCCCGCCGGAGCGCAACGTCAGCTTCTCGATGAGCGACAGGGCCTCGGGCATGCCCGGCCACAGCAGGAAGCAGCGGTCCAGCGCCTCCTTCACCTTGGCCGCCGCGCTCGGGTCGTACCAGGCGAAGAGCTTCGCCACGAGCAGCGACAGGCGCGCCGCGCTCTTCCGGTCGCGCTCCTCCAGCGACATGCTGCGCAGCATCCGCACCCGGTCGCGCCACGTCTGCTCGAAGCGCTGCAGCGCCCGCGCGGCCTTCTCCAGGCGCGCGTTCTGCGGCTCCAGCGAGCGGGCCACGTCCACCACCCGCTGCGCCAGCTCGTGCTCGGTGGGGTCGTCCACCAGCCGCTCGGCGAGCGCGGCGTACTCCTCCACCATGCCCTCGTTGCCCAGCGCCGCGCGCTCCCGCTCCAGCGCCTCGAAGGCCGGCTGGAAGCGCTCCTCCGACAGCAGCAACTGACGCACGCGGCGGAAGAGGGCGCGGTCCGGCTTCGCGCGCGCCGCCCGCTGCAGGCACAGCACCGCCCTGTCTCGACGGAACAGCTTCTGCTCGTAGACGTCCGCCGCCTTCAGGTAGTGGCCCGCGCTCTCCTCGCCCTGCGTGACGCCGCCCAGGCGCTCGAGCACGTCCACCAGCGCGGCGCCGTCCTGCCGCGACTCGTGCAGCCGCTTGAGTCCGCGCAGCGCGGGGAGCGGATCCTTCGCCACCAGCAACGCGCGCTTGAGCAACTCCTCCGCGCGCTGCGTGTTGCGCTGGCGATCATGCGCGAGCTCCGCGGCGCGGCACAGCAGGCGCACCGCCTCGTCGGAGATGACATCGCGCGAGCGCCCCTCGTAGAGGCGAATCAGTTCTTCGACTCGGCCGGCCTTTTCGAGTGCCGCTTCGGTTTCAACGAAGGTGCGGTCATCGGACACGCGCAGCGTGGGACGCGACGAGGGCGTGGGCTGTTGCATGGAGGGGCGGGCCTTGGAATGGAAAGAAAAAGCAGCGAGGGCGCCAGTGACCGGAACTCTACCGGTCGCCAGCGCCCCCGAGCAATCGTGCAAAACCCGCCAAACGGCGGGAATCATTGACCTTCTTGCTACCCAACCGAGGGAGCGTCAGGCGGCGTCTCGCCACCCTCCCCGTCGCTTCCGTCCGCCGCATCCGCCGCGGGGGCCTGGGCAGGTGCGGTCGTCTCCGGAAGCGCCTTCGCACGCTCCACACCCGCGCTGTCGTTCAGCTGGGTGTAGAGGGCAATGGCCTTGTCACGCTGCTGCAGCTCCTCCGCGAGCTGAGCGGCGCGAGGCAGGTTGCCCAACTTCTCATGCAGCGGGAGCGCCTTGTCCTTGCGGCCAGCGCCCTCCCACGCCTCGGCGGCGGCGGTGACGTCACCCAGCAGCTCCAGCCACCGGGCACGGCCGGCCGGCTTCTGCTCCTGCTCGGCCCGGGCCAGCTCCTTCTGCGCCAGCTCCTTCGCCTCGTCGTCCAGCTTCAGACGCTGCATGAAGTGGAAGGCCTTGGGCGGAGGCAGCGGGCTGAGGACCTCCACCGCCTCGCGGCGCTGGCCCACGGCCGCCAGCAGGGTGGCGGCACCGAGCCGGTCCCCCCGCTCCACCAGGCTCTTCACTTCCAACCCGCGGATGCGGTTGGCGCTGGCGACGTCCCGCGAGCGCTCGTACGACTTGCGCGCCAGGGTGAGCTTGCCGGCGCGCTCGTACGCGAGCGCCGCCTGGTCGAACTGGCGGGCGCGCTCGTAGAGGCGGGCCACGTTCTCGAAGTCCGCCTTGCCGATGTAGTGCTCCATGAGGAGCTCATAGGCACCGGCCTTCTCCAGCGTGGGCGCGAGCTGATCCGGCGGCAACGTGCCCACCAGCCGGCGGGCCATGTCGTTGTCGTTGCCGGCCAGGGCGTTGCGCAGGGCGCTCTTGAGGTCGCCACCCGTCTCGAACAGGCGGGCCGCGTCGGCGAAGGAGTTGTTGCGCTCGTGCAGGCGGCCCGCGTCACGGGTGCGCCCCATGGCCTCGAGCTGCTTCGCCTGCTCGTCCCAGGTGCCCGTCAGCTCGGGCTGCGGACGCTCGCCACGCTCAGGACGTTCGCCACGCTCCGGACGCTCGCCCCGGGCGGGACGCTCGCGGCGCTCCGGACGCTCCCGGCGCTCACCGGAG
>JBKGHI010000483.1:0-2930 GCA_046520405.1 Myxococcus sp. 1LA | reverse complement strand
CTGGTGCGGGAGAATGCGCAACTGAAGGGCGTGGACGGGGCGGCCCAGCTTCAGCTGGAAATGGAGCAACTGAAGGAGAAACTGGCCGCCCTGCAGCGCCTGCACTTCGGCACCTCCAGCGAGAAGCTGCCCCGCGCACCAGGGGTGAAGCCGCCGCGCACCAGGCCCCAGCGTGGGCATGGCCCCCGCGCCCAGCCCGAGTTGCGGGTGCAGGAGGTGCTGCTGCCCCTCGACGACGCCGACAAGGTATGCGGCCTGTGCGGTGAGGGACTGCACGCGTGGGAGGGGCAGACGGAGGACGCGGAGGAAGTCACCGTGGTGGAGCGCAGCTTCGTGCTGCGCCGCATGAAGAGGCAGAAGTACCGCTGCGGCCACGGCTGCGTCCCGGTGACGGCGCCCGCCCCGCCGCGCCTCATTCCCGGCGGCCGCTACTCGGTGGAATTCGCCGTCCACGTGGCCCTCATGAAGTACGGCTTCCACCTGCCCCTGGCGCGCCAGCAGAAGCTGTATGCGCGTGAGGGCCTGGTGGTGGAGAGTCAGACACTCTGGGACCAACTCGAAGCTCTCGCCCGCCACCTGGAGAAGTCCTACGAGGCGCTGCTGGCCGAGGTATTCACCTCGCCCCTCATTCACGCCGACGAGACGCACTGGCACCTGCTGGTGCCGGGTACCGGTACTCGCTGGTACGTGTGGACGGTGGCCAGTCCCCACGCCGTGTACCACCGCATGTTTCCCAGCCGCTCCGGCGCCACGGCCAAGACGGTGCTGGGAGACTATGAGGGCGTTGTCCTCATCGACGGCTACGCGGCGTACCAGACGGCCACCAAGTCCGGCGCGGATGGCCCAGCCCCTGCCCAACTGGCCTTCTGCCGAGTAGGCGGGGACGTTACCGCCCCCGCCCCTCACAGTCCCGGACGTGCAGCTTTCCCGCATCCGGTTCTTCACGGTGGAGTTTCGCTCGCGGCGACGTAGCGATGGACGATGCGTGGTCTGGGCAGTGCATACCTTCTGAGGAGCCCCTGGAATCGGTCCCATCGGATACGGCCATTCCTTGTCCGCTCCGACAGCCACCGGTACCAAGTCCTCTCCACCTGGTGGGCATACCAGCGCAGACGCCGGGAATTGCCGGTGATGCCGTAGTAGGCGTAGTGCCCGCGCATCATCCGGCTCAGTCGCCCGTGTTGCTCCACGAGCGACCAGTGTCGGTGACGCCTGCACCACTCCCACACTGCCTTCACCGCCCGCGCGTAGCGGCTCTTCGCCGTGCACTGGTAGATGACATTCTTCCCTCGCATCGACTTTCCCCAGACATGGGTGAAGCCCAGGAAGTCGAATGCCGTCGCCTTCGTGGCCGGGTGCCTCTGCCCTCCCGGACGCTTGAAGCGAAAGTCCACCATGCGCGTCTTCTCCGGATGCAGGGAGAGGCCATACTTCGCCAGCCTCTTGCCCAGCACCTCGAAGACACGTCGGCAGTCCCCGAAGTCTTCAAACGCCATCACGAGGTCATCCGCGTACCGGATGAGGGAGCACTTCCCCCTCATCCTCGGCACCACCTCCCGCTCGAACCACTCGTCCAGCACGTAGTGCAGGTAGACGTTGGCCAACAGCGGAGAGATGACCCCACCCTGCGGAGTTCCCTGCTCCAGTCGGAGAAGTTGCCCCTCCTCCAGCACTCCTGCTTTCAACCACTTATCAACCATCCGTCGAACCACGCCATCCGCGACTCGTCTGGCGAGAAACTCCCTGAGCCGGCCGTGCTCAATCGTGTCGAAGTAGCGCCGCAGGTCCACGTCCAGTACCCAGCGTCCATTGCGCTCCATGATGCGCGAGCGCAAGTCGCGCAGGGCCTGGTGCGCGGAGCGCCCCGGCCGGAACCCGTACGAACAAGAGTGAAATTCCTGCTCATAGACAGGCTCCAACAACATCACGACCGCCCGCTGCGCCACCTTGTCCTCGAAGGTGGGAATGCCCAGAGGACGTTGCGAGCCATCCGCCTTCGGAATGTACACACGCCGGACCGGCGGAGCTTTGTAGCGACCCGACTTGATGCGCTCCAGAAGGCTTTTCAGATGGGCCTCCAGGTTCGCCTCGTAGTCGGCCGCCGTCTGCCCGTCGATGCCGACAGCGCCATCCTTGCGCGTCTGCTCGTACGCGTACCTCAGCCACTCCTCGTCGAGGTGGTGGTTCAACGAGGTGAGCACCCGGTTCGGGTCGCTCCTCGTCAGTGCGGCTATCCGCGCCTGTTTCGTTGACACACTTTCGGGCTTCAAGGCGCCCTCCGTGTTTCCCAAGCGCGGTTCTCCTTCCATGACGCCCCCCTTCCCTCCACCGGGTCCCCTTGAGCCGGGTTCCCCGCCTTCACCGGTACTACGAGGGCGCTACGACGTCCCATGTCCTCTGCCGGGTCGCTCATGATTTCGCGCCCCGGCTCCACGTGTTGCCCCTCTGTTCGCTCCCGCGCGCCGGAGGCGCCTGCACGCGGGCCCGGTCCAACGTGTGCCGGGGGACCGTCACCGGCTCTACACGTGGAGGTGCATGGGAACTCACAGGTTCCTGGATGCTCCATCCCGTACCTCTGCCGTGTGCCCAGACCCCGGCCAGACTCCGCACCCCTCGCATGGCGGTGTGCCGAGTGCTGCCCCCGCGCCCAACACGGCGAGGGCTCCAGCGGTCTCATGATTTCGAGGCTCAATGGCACGGCTTCAGTACCTGCTGTCTACGCTTCACGAGGAACGTCACCGCCCCCCATGCAAGACTCGCTTCCGGCTGGCTGCTGACCTTTACCGGGAGGGAGTCGAACCCTCTGGAGCGCTACGAAAGGTTTCGGACTCTGGCTACATCGTCGTTCCCCTTTCCCAGGCTTCGCCTGTCGCTAGCTGGGCGCATGTGCGCCGAAAATTCTTCGAGGCCCAGAAGACGAAGCCTGTCTG
>JBKGHI010000482.1:0-2953 GCA_046520405.1 Myxococcus sp. 1LA | reverse complement strand
GGACGTGGACGCGTGGCTCGCGACGCTGCCGCCCGAGAAGGCGCCCGCCCCGGCCCGGCCGCCTGCTCGCAAGCCCCGGCAGTGAAGTCTCCCTGGACCCAACGGGTGGCGGGGCGCTTCGGCCGTGTTAGCGTCCCGCTCCCGTGGCCCCGTCGAACGAAGAGGAACCCGCGCTGGATCCGACGCTGACGCTGAGCCGCGCCCGGCAGGGGCGCGTCCGGCTGAAGCTGATGGTGCTGTCCGGCCCCGAGTCCGGCCAGAGCCATGCGCTCACCAAGTCCGAGTACGTGCTGGGCAAGTCCCCCACGTGCGACATCGTCCTCACCGACAAGACGATTTCCCGCGAGCACCTCAAGCTGACCGTCCACGACGAGCACGTGGTGGCCACGGATTTGGGCTCGCGCAATGGCTCCTCGTGTGACGGCCGCCGCTTCACCGAGCTGGAGCTGCACCCGGGCACCATCATCACCCTGGGCACCACCGAGCTGAAGCTGGTGCCGGAGGAGACGGCGAAGCGCACGCTGCTGCTGTCCAACCGCGAGCGCTTCGGCGCGCTGGTGGGCGGCAGCCGCCGGATGCGCGAGGTCTTCACCCTGCTGGAGCGCCTGTCCCCGGGCGGCGCGGACGTCCTCATCCAGGGTGAGACGGGTACCGGCAAGGACTTGTGCGCGGAGGCCATCCACCAGAACAGCAGCCGCGCCAAAGGGCCCTTCGTCATCGTGGACCTGGCGGGCGTGGCGCCCTCGCTCATCGAGTCCGAGCTGTTCGGCCACGTGAAGGGCGCCTTCACCAACGCCCAGAGCGACCGAGCCGGCGCCTTCGAGCGCGCCAACAACGGCACCGTCTTCCTGGACGAGGTCGGCGAGCTGCCGCTGGAGCTGCAGCCCCGCCTGCTGCGCGTGCTGGAGCGCCGCCAGGTGAAGCGCGTGGGCGCCAACGACTACATCACCGTCAACATGCGCGTGGTGACGGCCACCCACCGGGATTTGGAGGACGCCGTGCGGCAGGGGAAGTTCCGCCGCGACCTCTACCACCGGCTCGCCGTGCTGCGCGTGACGATGCCCTCCCTGCGCGAGCGCCCCGAGGACATCCCCCAGCTCATCGACACCATGCTGGAGCAGACGGGCCGCCCGCCCAGCGCCCTGTCGGACCAGACGCGCGCGCTGCTCACCCAGTACCCCTGGCCCGGCAACGTGCGCGAGCTGCGCAACGTGGTGGAGCAGGTGGTGAACCTGGGCGAGGAGGCCCTCCCGGAGTTCGAGTCCTCCGACAGCGAGCGCGGCTCCAGCGCCGCCGACCTGGACCTGCCCTTCAAGGAGGCCAAGGAGCGGCTGGTGGAGGGCTTCGAGCGCGACTACCTCCGCAACCTCCTGGAGCGTTGCGAGGGCAACATCTCCCGCGCCTCCCGCGAGGCCGACATCGACCGCGTCTACCTCCGCAAGCTCTTGAAAAAGCACGGTATCGAACCGAGCGGCGGGCCTTGAACGGCACCGAAGCAACTTTCTCCAGAGTTTGGAGATAACCTCGAATTGGAGTCATGCAGGCTCCTCCCACCCCCAGGGAAGACCGCCCATGCGAGTGAATCTGTTCCAGTCCATCGCGAGGCTCGCGGAGACCCGGCCCCAGCAGGGCGTGCAGCCCGCGGCGACCGGCCCCGCCCAGGCCCAGGCGCCCCAGAAGCCCTCCGTGCCGGACATCGTGGCCCGGTACTTCACCGACAGCTTCGAGCCCGCGGGCGCCTCGGACGTCGTCAAGCAGACCAAGGACGCCAACTGCGGCGCCGCGGTGGCCACCATGCTGTCGCCCACCGCCGGCAAGGGCGGGGCGGCGGCGGCGCAGAAGATGGACGCGCTGGAGTCGCGCTTCACCGACGGCGGCGGAACCACGCCGGCGGAGCTGGCGAAGATGCTCGCGCACGAGGGCCTGGAGGTGAAGAAGGGCACCTCGAACTTCGACATGCCGTCGGTGAACGAGGCGCTAGGCCGCGGTCAGCAGGTCGTCGTCCAGCTGGACACGAACCGGCTCGCCACGGGCGTGGACTCCAAGGTCGCCGGTGGTTCGCACTGGGTCGTCGTCGACGGCATGGACGACAAGGGCAACTACCAGGTGAAGGACACGAACACGGGCTCGAAGTACTCCGTGTCCGGTCAGCAGATTGCCGACGCCGTGGGCTCCGCGTGGGAGCTGCACCAGGGTGGCGGCATGCTCGTCGTGGGCGATCCGCAGAGCGCCATGGACGAAGGCACGCTGGTGGAGAAGGCCAACCTCCACACCAGCGTGCTGGGCGACACCGACGGCGGTGGCTCCCGGGCCCGCGGCAGCTTCGGCCGCGAGTCCTCATAAGCCTCCCGCCGTCGCCCTCCCTGCCGGCGTCGACTACGCCGGCAGCGTGCCCTGGCCGGAAGCCAGGGTGTCCATGAACTGCGACACCTTCTTCACGTAGTTGGCGTCCCCCGTGCCCGCGGGAATCGCGTGCGGGTTGCTCTTGTCCACGCCGTTCGGGCCGGAGTTGTACGCGCGCAGGGCCAGGTCGATGCTGCCGAACTGCTCCTTCATGTCCTTCATGTAGAAGGCGCCCGCGAGGATGTTCGTCGCCGGGTCGGACAGGTCCTTCCCCTGCAGGTCCGGGTACTTGGCCTGGAGCTCCTTGAAGGTGTTCGGGTTCACCTGCATCAGGCCGGTGTCCGTCAGGCCGTTGCCACCGTTGGTGGACGTGGCGGACACGTCACCGCGCGACTCCGCCCAGACCTGAGCGGCAATCATCTCCGCGGGCACGCCCGCCTTGGCCGCCGCGGACTCGATGAGCGGGCGCAGCTTCTCCAGCGCGGGAGGCAGGTTTCCGCCCAGCCCCTTTCCGCCGCTCGCGCCCGAGGTGGACGCGATGGAAGGCGCGGACACGGGGCCACCCACAGCCGGCGCGCCCTCAACGCCACCCACCGGCGGCGCGGCGGCG
>JBKGHI010000481.1:0-3004 GCA_046520405.1 Myxococcus sp. 1LA | reverse complement strand
GGCCACTCCGCCGCGCGCCCTCCAGCGTGGACGTGCCCGCGTGGCCCACGCTGCTGCCCCCGGCGGAGCGGCTGGCCATGGCGGTGCGGAAGATGACCCAGGGGGACTTCTCCGCGGCCATCGCGGGCGTGCAGCGGCTGCTCGCGGACGAGCCCAGTGATTTGGACGGGCTGTTGACGCTGGGCAACCTGTTCTCCCTCACCGGCCGCATCCCCGAGGCGCGCGAGGCCTTCGCGCAGGCGATTCAGCGCGAGCCGCTGTGCGTGGAGGCGCGGGTGTTTGGCGGGGTCGCCGCGTTGCAGGCGGGGGAGCTGGGCGAGGCGCGCTCCGAACTGGGCAAGGCCCTGTTCCTGGAGCCCACGCTGGCCATTGGCCACTACCTGCTGGCCCAGGTGCACGAGCGCACGCAGGACCACGAGGCGGCACGGCGCAGCTACCGCAACGCCATTGCCCAGCTTCGCTTCCCGCAGCGTCCGCTGGCGGGGCACTACCCGGAGATGCCGGACTCGGCGGAGGCCATCTCTCGCGCGGCGCGTTACGCGCTGGCCGCGTTGGAGGAGCAGCCCCTGCGCTGAGGCAGGGGCCGCGCCCGGTGCTTCACGTCAGTCCAGGCTGCTCTTCACCTGGTCCAGGCTCTTGCTCGGGTCCAGCACGGAGCCGAACTTCTTCTGCAGGTAGCTCTTGGCCTGGCCGCGCAGGAGCATGCCCGGGTCGGTGCCCTCACCCTCGACGGCCTTGTCGGTGATGACAAACGAGGCGTCCATCTGGATGCCCATCACCTTGCCGACGATTTTCGCGCCTTCCCCCTGCCAGTCCGCCTTCACGCCGTACTTGCCGCCCCAGTACTGGAGCAACTGCTCGACGCGCTGCTTGACCTCCTCCTTGGGGAGGGAGTGGGGGATATCGAACTTCATCATTCCCATGGCTGGCTCCAATCTCGGTGTCCCGCTTCGAGCGTTTAGCCGTGCCCGAGCGGGAATGGAACCGCCGTGTCACTTTTGGGCGCTCGGATGTCAACAGGCTTGCTCACGGGCCTGCCGCCTTGCGGACGCCCTTGAGCTTCACCGGTGGGTCCTCCGGGCGGGCCCAGCGCGCCAGGTAGGGCGCCAGGTTGTACTTGGCCGCCGTGCGTACGGAGCTCATGGGCCGCACCTTGCCCAGCACCTTCCGCTCCTGGAAGGGACGGTCATGCAGTCCCAGCACCCACATGAAGTTGGCGACGCTTGCGGGGTCCCTGCCGTCCACCGCGTACTTGTCGTTGAGGAACGCGATGCGTTGCAGCGCGATTTTGGGAGACGGGCTCCACTCCAGGATTTTCTTTCCCCACAGCATGCGCAGGTAGTTGTGGATGCGGCCGCGCTCCAGCAGCTCGCGCTGGGACGCGTTCCACAGGCCGTCCGCGGTGCGCGCCGTCTCCAACTGCTTCAGTGAGTAGCGGTGTTCGCGCGCGTCCTCCTGGTGCCGGGTGAGGGTGTCTCTTGCCCACGGAGGCAGGGACGTCACGGAGAGCTGCTGCTTCTCTGGCGTGTGGAAGCAGTAGTTGAATCCCAGCTCGCGGCGGACGAGCAGCTCTTCAATGAAGCTTTGGACGGATGCGTCCTTGGCGCCGCGGGCCTGGATGGCGGCGCGCGCGGCCTCGCCCGGGAAGAGGTTGCCCCAGTGGAAGAAGGGGGACAGGCCGGAGTGCTGTCCAAGCCCCGGGTCGCTCCGGCCGGTGTCATAGCCCTCCAGGCGTTGCTGGACGAAGGCACGCAGGGCCTTGAGGCCGGCCTTCCGTCCGCCGCGCTCCGCGATGGGCGCCACACCGTGGTCGAAGTCGAAGGTGTGCAAGGCCTCGCGGGCCTCGCGCGCGTCCGAGGTGGCGAAGTCGGGCTGCAGCTTGCGCCCGGTCGCGGCGGCCTTCACCGCGCGGTTGGGCACGGTGCGGTCCAGGTACTCCGGCCACAGCTTCTTCAGCTTGGGCCGCAAGGTGTACGCGCCAATTTGCCGCGTGGCGATGCGCTGCATGGGCACCACACACGAGGCATCCACGGCGAACAGCGGGACGTCCAGGGCCTTGGCCGCGCCGCGCAGGTGGCCTGGGATGATGAACGTGGGGAACAGGTCCGACACGACAGCGGCGGCGCGACGGCCGAGCTGGGCCAGCCGGGGACGGTGCTCCTGGGGCGTCCGTGGCAACTCCAGCCAGTAGGGCAGCCCGCGCGCGGCGCAGCCGGAGGCCATGTCCATCATTCCTTCCAGCGCCCAGGCGTGGAGCCGGTCCGACGCATAGGGGTAGTCCGGGCGGATGGCCTGGTAGACGACGACGGGCAGGCCCAGGTGGTTGCCCAGGCCAATGGCGGCATCCAGCGCGTGGTTCTGCTCGGCGCGATGGTTGACCATGCACCAGTAGAGGACGAACTCACGGCGGCCGGAGGGAAGGGGGAGGTCCTTCACCACCTGCACGCGCGCCGAATCAACGCCGAGTTCGGACCACGAGAAGCCTTCAGGCATGGGGCCTCACTTGATACGCGAGCCGTATTCGCGTCGCGGAAGAAAAGAAGTGCGTGGCTGTGAACGGAGGGACACGGGAGGTCGGATGGCGCTCCAATTTCCGGCACCGGAGGACGGGTTGTGGTTTTCTGCCGCCCGGCCGGACCGAAGGAGTCCTTGCGTGTCATCATTGAGAACCTGGAGCTGTCTCCCCATCACCGCCCTCGCTCTCGCGCTGGTCCTTCCGGAGCCCGCGAAGGCGCAGGCGGGCGGAACCTATCCATCCCCCGGGTACGCGCGGCCGCAGTCTGCCCCCGCGGGTTATGCGGCCCCGCCGCAGCCCACGTATCGCCAGTCGGAGCCGGCGGCGCCGCAGCAGCCCGCCGACCCCTATGCGCAGCCGCCGTCGTCCGCGCAGCCGGTGGACCCGTATGCGCAGCCGCAGCAGCCCGTGGATTCGTACGGGCAGCCGCAGCAGCCCGCGGACCCGTATGCGCAGCCGGCAGACGCAGCAGCCCGCGGACCCGTACGC
>JBKGHI010000480.1:0-3009 GCA_046520405.1 Myxococcus sp. 1LA | reverse complement strand
GGCCTGCCCGCGCGCCGCGCCATCCTGCGGCAGGTGGAGTCCCTCCGGTTGCCCGCGGCGATGACGTCCGAGCTCAAGGCCGCGGTGAAGCAGTCCTTCGCGCGCCGCCGCCCGGTGCGGGACGTGGTGCGCCAGGTGCGCAGCGTGGACGTGCGCCACTTCCTGCTGGAGCAGACGCTGCTGGCGGCGCTGGTGGACGGCCGCAAGACGCGGCGCGAGCGCGTCTTCATCCGCGAACTGGCCCAGGCGCTCCACGTCCCGGACGCGGAGCTGCACCGGCTGGAGCTGGAGATGGCGGAGTTCTACGCCCGCCACCGCGCCATCGTGGACGTCTTCACCGTGTCGGACGCGGCGGGCGCCATGGGGGATGACCTGGTGGCCGGCATCCAGGAGACGCTGGAGAACAACTTCTACCGGCTGATGCAGGAGGTCCGCGAAACCGGCGACCTGGCGGTGCTGCTGGCGAAGGCGGCCCGGCGCCAGCCGCTGACGGGCGATGAACGCCAGCGCATGCGCGCGCAGCTCATCGACGTGGCCAAGGCGATTCCCGCGCTGGCCATCTTCGCGGCGCCCGGCGGCATCCTGCTGCTGGCGGCACTGGCGAAGGTGCTGCCCTTCAGCCTGCTGCCCAGCGCCTTCCAGGAGGCCGCGCCCCTGGAGGAGGACTTCGAGGACGTGGGCCCGGAGCGGGAGGCAGGGTAGGCACCCGAATCGACCCTGAGCGTCATGAGTGGCGGGCTGCCCTGATTGATGCCGCTGCTCCGCGACTTACGCCGCCGATTGTGCTGGGGCGCTCCGGGCCATGCCGCCGTGCCTCGGCGCGTTCCGAGTATCCACGCGATGCGCGGCTGCTGGCATGCTCTGCATGCTGCCAGCCTGGCCCCACAGCTCGCTGGCTCTGCGGAAAGGACGACGCAATGCGACTCCGCGCCTGGGCTGCGTTCCTGCTCTTCCTCTCGGCTTGCGCCACGTCGGCCCCGAGCCCAAGACAGCGCGCGTCCTGGAACCCGAGGGTCGCCAACCTCCAGCGTGCGGCGACGTTGCCGTGGACGGATGGCGGGCGATGCGTGGTGCGGGAGGCATCCAATGAATGGAGCGTGCTCGTGGAGAGGTGCTTTCACGCGCTCGACCATGACCGGATCACGTTTCGCGATGTCACGGGAAAATGCAGTGTTGCCTCTGCGGGGGCCGCTGTTATTGGGTTGGGCGTCTGCATCCTGATGGCACCCGAGATCGTCGTTGGAGCCGTGATTGTCGCCGGTGCTGTCGTGGTGGCAGTCGCCATCAAAGAGGAACTGGATGCATATCGGCGGGCGTCTCGCGAGCGAGCCAAGCCTGAGACCCAAGCGCGGCCATCCAATGCGCAGGAACGTTTGACGCACCGAAAGCTCAAGCCTGAGCCATCAGGGCAGGATGGGTTCCCTCCGGTGCTTACCGACCCCTTGGACCGAGAGCATCGTCCTGAGTGCAGGCCGGTCCCGGTGCCGCACGCGGGCAAGGATGCCCCGCATAACGAGTGCGCCGACAGGTTTCCTCCGAACCGATATCCGGGCATGGACGTCTTCGTGGGCGGTGAGCGCTTCGATGCGCTGCAAGTCGGCGTGCGCGTGCTGTGGGAGATCAAGACCCATCGATTTGATACGTACCCTGACTTCATCCAGGAGCGGGAGATCGAGAAGGAGTTGGAACAAATAGAAAGGGAGCGGAAAGCTGCGGCGGCGTGTGGCTATGGCTTCGTCATTGGGGTGAGCACCCAAGCGCACAAAGATGCACTGCTCGCTGTTGTTCCCTCCCTCAGGATCGTCGTCACGGGATGCAAACGATGACCACCCAGAATCGCCTTGTTCTGACCGTCTACGCGCCTGCACTCGTAGGTGACGATGAACGCCCGCTCGCCGCCGTTCATGGGATGGAAAAGGCGCTCCCTGGCTTGCGTCTGGAGTGGAGAGTTACCGGGAGGCGACGGCTTGCTGCGTTGCCACAGCGCGACGCGTGGCTTGTAGAGAAAATCAAGGACGGAGGCTTCCCTCTTGTGTGTAACGGGGACGAGAGTTACCCCGTGACGGTTATGGGGAGGGGCAATTCGGGTCTCTTCAGCCCTGGCGGTCAGGCTCTGTTTGAAGTCCATGCGAAGTTGCCGCTCGATGCGGCGGTTGTTGCGGCAGCGGCGGAGATGCTGGATCGCGTAGCGGAGGGCACACGCGCGTTCTGGGGCCGTGCGACCCCTCACGATGCTGCGGTGGACATCGCGTATCAGACAGCGCCCACGCTGGAGGGCCGCCGTCCCCACGTCGAGGGCTGCCTGCCCTGAAGCTCTTCGAGCACATTCGTGCGCCCGAGATTCCCTATTATTTGGGGTGGTTGAACTACTGGTCGGCTGCCGCCGCGCAGGTCATTGGGTTCCCGGACCCGACTCGTGACGCCGAGTTGCTTTCACGGGCGCGGCGCACGGCATCGGGCGGCTGGGTCGTGCAGCTCACCGATGCACCGCTCGACCTGGACGACCCAACCCACCTGGACACGCTCAAGCGAACCTACGAGCGCTTTCCGGAGATTGGCGGACGCGCAGCGCCTTGAGCCGATTCAGGGAGCACGTCGCTTCGGCTGCACGGGCATCGGCGATGGCGACGTGCCCTCTCGGGAGGTCACGCATCATGTTCGAACCTTTGCGATTGGCGCTCCCTCCGTTGCTGACACTCGTACGGGGAACTGACACGAGCGCGAGGGCCCGGCCGCCCGGGCACTGTCCGTTCGGCGACAGCATGCGGGCCCGGATGCCGCCGGGTGGGGTGGGCGCATTAGAAACGCCGATGCGCGAGGGCCAGGTGACGGGCCGCTGGCGCGAAGCGGGTTGCCAGGTTGGAGGGGCGCGCGTTACGTCACCCAATGAGTTCGCTTCGCCACCACCTGCAGGCCTTCCTCCGGGTCGAACCGGGCCGCCCCGCCTACGGCGCCGGGGTGCGCGCCGCGCTCGCGGTGGGAGCGCCCATGGCCGCCGCGGCGCTGCTG
>JBKGHI010000047.1:0-42489 GCA_046520405.1 Myxococcus sp. 1LA | reverse complement strand
CGCGCCGGGGCGCGGGGGGCGGCGCGGCATTCCGAGCCGCTCCGCTGGCCCTGTTTGGCGGCAGCGTGACGCCGCCGGTGGGCAGCTCGGAGGGCTCGACGCCCATGGCCATCACCCGGGCCAGGTTCACCACGCCGGTGGTGTCCCCCGTCTCGTCCTGCCCGCTCATCAGGAGCTGCCGCGTCTGATCGCGCCGGTCGGAGAAGAGGCGCAGCATCAACTCGCTGCTCTGCTCCGGGTGCCAGATGAGGGCCCCACGGCGCGCTCGATGGCGCGGGCGAACTCCAGCGTGGAGGCGTACCGGTCCTCGCGGCGCTTGGACAGCGCGCGCATGACGATGGCGTCCAGCTCCGGCGGCACCTGCTTGTTGGTGCGCGAGGGCGGAGTCACCTCGCAGCGCAGCACCGCGTTCATCATCGCGTCGGCCTGCTTGGCGTAGAACAGCCGCATGCCGGTGAGGCACTCGTGCAGCACCACGCCCAGGCTGAACAAGTCGCTGCGCGCGTCCAACGGCTCGCCCATGATCTGCTCGGGCGACATGTAGCCGCTGGTGCCCTTCACCATGCCCACGGCGGTGCGACTGGCGCGGGCCAGGCTCTTGGCGATGCCGAAGTCGAGCAGCTTGGTGACGCCCTCGTACGTCACCATGATGTTCTTCTCCGCCACGTCCCGGTGGATGACGGGGGAGGGGCGGCCCAGCGGATCCGTGAAGGTGTGCGCGTAGTGCAGCGCCACGGCGGTGTCGCGCACCGCCATCAGGCTGTACCCCATGGGGATGGGCGTGTTGGCCTGCCGGCACGCGCGGGCCACCTCCACCAGCGTGGCGCCCGGGACGAACTCCATGGAGAGGAAGAGCTCTCCGTCGGCGATGTCCAGGTCGTACACCTGGGCGATGTGCGGGTGGTTGAACGCGGCCGTCACCTTGGCCTCGTCCAGGAACATCCGGACGAACTCCTCCTCGCCGCGGATGTCGGGGAGGATTTGCTTCAGCACCACCAACTTGTGGAAACCCGCCAGGCCACGCTGGGACGCGAGGAAAATCTCCGCCATCCCGCCCGTCGACAGGCGGCACAGCACCTCGTACTTGCCCAGCGAGCGCGCTTCCGGCGCGAGCGGCAGCCTGTTCCCACTCATCGAATGGCGTCGAATGTACACCGTGAGCCGGATGGACGCGAAAGCCCCGTCCCCCACGGGTTTGTTACTGGACCCGGTGACTTCCCGGGTAGGGCGGAATTGAAGCCGGATTCAGGTGGGGAATCGTGGGCGGGCCCGGACGGAGCGCGTCAGGCGCCGGAGGCCGGCCGCGTCCACGGCGCCAGCTCGCCAATCCTGGCGATGGCTTTCCCGGTGAGACGCAGGCCCCAAGGGCCGTGCTCCCGGGGGCTGACACTTTCCCGCGCGCCCCCTGCTTTCCCTGGATGGGAGTGGGCTAAGACGCGCTCAAGGTTCCATGGATACTTCCGTTTCGCCCCGCACCGTCACCGGCCGTCTCGACGTCCACCCTCGAGGCTTCGGCTTCCTCACCGTGCAGACGCCCGGCTCGCCCGAGGTGCTGTCGGCCTTCGTCCCCCCGCCCGACCTCAACCCCTACTTCGCCGGGGACGTCGTCACGGCCACGGTGACGGCGGGCGCGGATGGCCGCTGGTCGGCCAGCCAGTTGTCCCTGGTGGAGCGCCCGCGCACCCAGGTCTACGGCGAGGTGGTGCTGCGCAAGGGCGCGCCCCTGCTGCGGGTGGACCGCGAGGTGGCCAACGCGGACTGGGTGCTCGACCCCGCGGGGACGCAGGTGCAGGCCGGTGACGCGGTGGTGGCGCGCATCGATGACGGCAAGGTGGTGTTGCTGTACCGGGTGGAGGCGGGGGAGGACCGCTCCCTGGAGCGCGTCATCGCCCGGCACGGGCTGCGCAAGGATTTCCCGGCGGAGGTGGTGGAGGAGGCGCGGGGCGCGCGCGCGGTGCCGCACGCGGTGGGGGCGCGGCGGGATTTGCGGAACGTGCCCACGGTGACGGTGGATGCGCCGTCCACGCGGGACATCGACGACGCGATTTCGGTGTTGCCGGCGGGGCCGGATGGGGCGCTGCGGCTGCTGGTGTCCATCGCGGACGTGGGTGAGTACGTGAAGCAGGGCACGGCGCTGGACGCCGAGGCGCGCGAGCGGGCCACCAGCGTGTATCTGGCGGGGCGCGTGCTCCCGATGTTGCCGGAGGAATTGTCCTCGCACTGGCTGAGCCTGGTGCAGGGCGAGGAGCGGCTGTGCCTCACGGTGGAGCTGCGCATCGACCCGCAGGGGCGGGTGACGGCGGCGGACGTGTACGAGAGCATCATCCGTTCGTGGGCGCGGCTGAACTACGACGAGGTGGCGGCCTTCCTGGACCGGGGCGAGGTGTCCGCGCCCATGGAGCCGGTGCGCGAGGTGATGCCGTGGTTCCGGCTGGCGGCGGCGCGGCTGGCGGTGGCGCGGGCGGCGCGAGGCGGCATGGAGTTCGCGCGGGACGAGGCGCGCTTCACCTTCGACCAGGCGACGGGCGAGCTGTCCGGGCTGGTGAGTGAGAAGCCGACGTCGGCGCACGCGATGATTGAGCGCTTCATGGTGGCGGCGAACGAGTCCATCGCCGGGTGGCTCCTGGCGCGAGGCCTGCCGGGTGTGTACCGGGTGCACGAGCAGCCGGACCCGCTGCGGGTGGCGGACCTGAATGCGTTCGCGGAGACGTCCGGCTTCGCGGCGGGCTTCGGGCGGGAGCTGACGCCCCTGGCGCTGGCGGCGTTCGACCGGCAGATTGCGGGCGCGGTGGCGGAGCCGGCGTTGCGTTCGGTGCTGCGGCGTTCGCTGGGGCCGTCGCGCTACACGGTGAAGCCGGGGCCGCACTTCGGCTTGGCGGCGCCGCTGTACCTGCACTTCACGTCACCGATTCGCCGGTACGCGGACCTGGCGGTGCACCGGACGTTGAAGGGGTACCTGCAGGGGCGCCGGGACTTCGTGGACGAGGACCCGCGGGTGGAGGCGCTCGCGGTGCACATCAACGCGAAGGCGCGCGCGTCGACGCGGGCGGAGAACGACCGGCACCGCGAGCTGGAGGCGCGGTGGATGGCGGGGCACGTGGGCAAGCAGTTCCCAGCGCGCGTGACGCGGGTGCGGCCCTTCGGCCTGGTGGCGCAGTTGGACGGCATGTTGGTGGAAGGCGTGGTGCCCACGGACGCGCTGTCCGGAGGCCCCTTCCGGCCAGACGCGCGCGAGCTGTCCCTGGTGGGCAAGGAGCGGTCCTTCACCGTGGGCATGCCAGTGATGGTGAAGGTGTCGTCCACCGACGAGCAGCTTGGCCGTATCGAACTGGCGTTGGCGGAGTAACCACTGACGAGGGTGTGGGAGGGACGCCCGGATGAGCCTCCGTTGGGTCAAGGCTGCCCTGTTGCTGACGGCGTGCGGCGGGGCGGGCTATCGCTACGCGGGAAGGGACATCTACTTCGGGCCTGCTGGCAATCAGGTATGGGTTCGAGGCCCATGGCCCGCCATCCAGCCTTCCCGGAACGTGGATGACGTCATCGACCAGCTCTGTCCCATCATCATGGAGATGGATGGTGCGCGAGAGAAGGAGTACGGCCAGGAGTACTGCGGCGTCCTGTACTCGCTCGGAGATGGCGTCTTCCACGCGAGCTATCCATCGCCCATCGGTGAGATGCAGCGAATCGGTCCCAACAAGCGCAAGTCATGCACTTCACCGCGCTACGTGCGAGACGAGCGTGGCCGGGCGGTCGGTATCGCGGACTACCACAGCCACCCCTGGGCGCCGTCGCCCCTGACACCGGAAGACAGATGGGAGAAGAACCAGCGATGGCTCATCCGAATCCAGTTCGACACGGACTGTCACGTGATGAAGCTGGTTCCCCACGCGAATGAGCCTCGGCCCGGTGAGGTCTACCTTCGCAAGGGGCGGACCTGGGAACTCATTGGCATCATCAAGCCGGAGCACAAGCCACTCGGCATCGTCACGGACGTGGGCGAATAGGAGCGGGTCATGAAGTGTCGAGCCCTGTTGCTGACGGGGGTGCTGCTCCCTGGTTGTGTTCTCTTCCAGCGGCCCTTCCGGCCGGAGCATGCACCCAAGGAGGAAGCAGCGAAGCTGCCCTATCCTCTTTGGCTGCCGTCAGAAGGCCGAGTGCAGGTACCGGCGAACATGGCCGCTGCCATCGAACTCGCGATGGACGACATGCTTCCTCGGGACCTGAAGCCTCCGAGGGACGCCACGCCGGATGACGTGTGCCTCCACCGCCGCGACTCCTACGATGTCGAGGCGGCTCCTCTGAACGAAGAGGTCGTCCTCGTCCGCTTCCTGGTGAAGGAAGGCGCATGTCGCAGTGAAGGAGCCACCGCAACCGAGGCAGCCACGTACGCCATCGACGTACGGGGTTGGCGCATCCTCGCCGTCCAGCGATAGCTGCGAGCCGGATCAACCCGCCAGCGGCAGGTCGCTGGTCTTCTCCATCAAGTCCTTCGCGGTGGCCCACCCCAGCAGCCCCGTGGAGGACTTCACCAGGTAGAGGTAGCCCTCGCCCTTGCGGCTCGAGGGCGCGGCGGCGAGCACCTGAATCTTCGAGCCCTGGGCCAACGTCGCGACGGCGTTCTTGTCCGTGCGGCTGCGCGCCAGGGGGAATGACTGCTTCACCGTGGCCTCGACGCCCACGGCGTACAGGTCCTGCGGCACCTCGGACACCTTGCCCGTCTTCGCGTCCACGACGTACTTGTCGCGCCGGTTCCAGAAGCCCTGCCACGAATCGGACAGGATGATGCCGTTGCCCTTGGCCTCGGTGAGCGAGGGCACGGTGCCCAGCAGCTTCAGCGCCTTGCCGTCGAAGCCGTAGATGAACGAGCGCGCGTCGTAGTCCGTCTGCCCGGTGCGCACCACCAGCTCCTTGCGCGTGTCCCGGCCGTCCAGGTCCACGATGAACACGCCCTCGGGCTCGTTGTCATCACCAGGGCCCCGGATGGTGGCGCTGCCCGCCTCGAGGACGAACTCGTTCTTCGGCGCGTCGAACTGGATGGCCACGGCTTCGGGCTTGCCGTCGCCGTTCAGGTCCACCGACGCGGACTTCACGGGGGCGGAGTCGTCCGCGATGGCCAGCGGCGCGGTCAGCAGGGAGCAGGTCATCACCGCGAGCACGGGCGCGTTCGTCTTCATCGAGGTCCTCGGTATCTGTCTCACACGGACCTCGAAGGCGCGGTCCGGAAGGTCGTGCCCGCATCGTAGCCACACCGGTGTGCACCCCAGCGGGGATTCACCGCGCAATCACGCTCACCCTCGCCGGCCGAAGCGTCCCCGGAAGTGCGTGTCCAGATAGGCCTCCGCGTGCTCATAAGTGGCGAGTTCCGTCGCGGACAGCGGACCCCCGTGCTCGGGCAGGTTCGCGCGCCGGGCCCGTTGCAACACGGAGCGCGGCGCGCCTTCAGAGGCAGGCGCCAGCGTCCGCGCCACGGCGTCCACCCGCGCATGGGCCTCGTCCACCACGGCGAGCGCCTCATCCAATGAGACTTCCTTCTCCGCCAACGCGGAGAAGAGCTGGCAGTGATAACGCCGACAGCTCGCCGGACGGTCCGTGTAGACAGTGCACGCGCGCCCATCCAGGGCCGAGCAGTGCTGCATCAGGGCCGGGCTGCCATCCGTGCGTGAGCCAATCGGCAGCCCGCGCCGTTGGAGCGCCAGGGCTTCCTCCGGCTGGAGCGACACGTGGGTGAAGAGCGTCCCGTCACAGCACATGCCGCAACGAAGGCAGAGGGTATTGAGCGGCATCGTCCCTCCCTAACCCGCTGACAGACGACGTTCCATCTCAGCGGGCAAGCAGCCGAGCCCTCGTCAGCCCAGCCGTTAATCCATGCCACACCCTCTCACCCCAAAGGCTTCAAAAAGGGGCGCGTCATGGGTGTGGGTGGACCCGATGGGAGGCTGACATACATCCATGAAAAATAAGACATCCAGACCTGTCCTGGAGAGCAGGTTACGCATGGCTCGTTCGTGCTCACGCTTCCAGTGAGAATTCTCAAGTCTCGCACCTGTGAAGCCGTACAATCGGCGTCCTTCAGACAACGGAGCTGTCATGCAGGCGGACACGCTGGATGGGTTGAGCGGCCGGGCGTCGATGCTCGGTTACCGGATGGGGACGGAACTGACGGCGGTGGCGTCGTTCGGAAACCTCCAGGCGCCGTGTCGACTGGTGCAGCTCTCGTTGGAGCACCTGACGTTGAACCTGGGCACGCAGGCGGCGCCGAAGCCGGGCGAGACTGCCTCCGTGGTGCTGGGACACGGCGAGCGCTGGGCCACCGCGCTGGACGTGGAGGTCATGGACGTGCGCGGCGCGCCGGAAGTGAGTCTGCGCTTCCTGGCGCCGCCCCTGGACGCGGGCCGCCGCATCGTCTCCGTGCTGGAGGCCCTGCGCGACAACGGCCTGCTGCTCCCGCCGGAGACACGGCCCGTGTGGAAGGAGCGCATCGAGCACCCCGACCGCGTGCGGCGCATCTGCGACGCGTTGGTGGGCCGGCAGGCGCGCGGCATGGCCCGGGCCGCTGACGGTCGCAAGGTGCCGGTGACGGCCGCGTACTTCGACGCGCACGAAGGCCTCATGGGCTGGCGCTTCGAGGGCGAGCTGCCCGCCCAGCCCTTCACCCTGGAGGCCTTCGGCTACAGCAGCGTGGTGCACCTGGAGGTGAGCGAGGCGCGCGAGGCGTCCGGGCTCGTCCTGATGCCGCTGCCCCGGGAGCTGGTGCGCTACCGCCACCGCTGGCTGCGGCGCGCGCCGCCCAGCCGTCCCTGCACGCTGTCCTTCGACCATCCGCTGTGGCCGCAGGTGCACGTGCGGCGTCAGGTGCTGGACCTGTCCTACGAAGGCATCGCCTTCCTGACGGAGCCCGGCGAGGACCTGCTGTACCCCGGCCTGCGTCAGCCCGTGTTGGAGGTGGTGACGGAGGGCATGGCGCCGGTGCGGCTGCGCGCGGAGGTGCGCAACATCTCCAGCACCGCGGCGGGCCGCCGCTGCGGCATGTCCGTGCGCCCCCTGGATGCATCGGGCGCGCAGGCGTGGCGCGCGCTGGTGGAGTCGCAGATGCACCCGGGCACCCAGGTGGAGGGTGACTGGAACGACGCCACCTGGAAGCTGTTCGACGGCTCGGGCTACTTCCGGTTGCCGGGCAAGTCGCCGGAGGACTTCGAGGACGCGCACCCCAGCTTCGACGCCACGCTGGCGCGGCTGGAGGGCCGGACGCGGCTGGGCTACCGGGTGGTGCAGCCGGAGGGCCAGTCCGTGGGCGCCACGCTGTCGGTGGTGAAGCCGTATGAAGGCAGCTGGATGGCGCACCAGTTGGCGCGGCAGCCGGTGAAGGGCAGCCGCACGTCGGCGCGCGAGGCGCTGCGCGACATCTACCTGCGCGGCTACGAGCCCACGCAGGTGGACCCGGAGGTGAAGTGGTTCTTCGCCTTCTGCGAGGCGCGCGTGCGCTGGGTGCGCTACACCAAGTTCGACTTCGCCACCTGGTACGAGCACACGGGCCAGACGTGCCTGGTGCCCTTCCAGTTGATGGAGGCGGAGGTGGACGGCGCCTGGGAGATTCCCGCGGGCATCGAGGTGGGCACGCCCACCGAGGCCGAGCGCACCGCCTTCTTCGACCAGGTGGCGCGCACGCGCCCCTTGGCCTACCGCGAGGCGCTGGACCTGGTGCCGGAGCGCTTCGACCTGAAGCGCGCGAAGGAGCGCTGGGGCGAGGCGGGGCTGGGCCGCGAGCGCGAGCTGGTGGTGGCGCGGCACGAGGGCAAGCCCGTCGTCCTGGCGGTGCTGGAGACGGCGCAGCCGGGCCTCAACCTCTTCAACGTGCTGGACGGCGTGCGGCTGGTGCCGCTGGTGGACGACGCGACGAAGGAGGCCCAGGACGCCATGGTGGCGCTGCTGGCCCACGCGGCGGACTGGTACCGGGCGCGTGAGCGCAAGGTGTTCATCCACTACGTGGAAGCGTCCTGCGTGGAGTACGTGGAGCGCGCGTCGCTGGCGGACCTGGGTGAAGGCAAGCTGTGGGTCATCTCCGCCAGCCTGCTGCCCGAGTTCCTCGAGCACCTCTTCGAGGCCACCACGCCCCCCTCGGGGGCGTAGTCGCGGGGACGGAGGCTCAGCCTTCGTCCTCGTCGGGGTCCGGGTAGGACTCCAAATCGTCGTCCTCCTCGGCGGCGTGGGCGTGGCCGCGCTTCTTGCCCTTGCTGTCCCCACCGCCGACGTCGAAGTCCGCCGCCACCACGTACCACTGGCGGCCCTGCTGGATGCGGCGCAAGAGGCCCTGCTGCTCCAGCGCGGCCAGCAGCCGGGCGAAGGTGGAGAAGCCGTGCTCGCGCTCGTCGAAGTCGGGCTCCTTGCGGACGATGGCTTCCTTGATGAGCGACGGGTTCACCGGCCCGGTGGCGCGCGCCAGCATGCTCTGCACCACCTCGCGGGCGATGTCCGGCACCTCCGTCTTCGACTGGGACTTGCCGCCACCCTGCGGCGCCTTCTCCTTGTCGCCCCGGCCCTTCTCGTCGCGCCCGTGGCGGCCGCGCTTGCCGTGGCCCGCCTCCTCGGCGGACACGCTCTGCCGGCCCTTGTCCTTGTCGCCCTTGTCGGAGCGTGACTGGCGCGGGCGCAGGTAGATGAACTCGTCGCAGGCCTTCACGAAGAGGGGCGAGGTGGACTCCTTCACCGCGAGCCCGATGACGGTGCGGCCGTTCTCACGCAGCTTGTAGGCCAGCGGGCAGAAGTCGCTGTCCCCGGAGCCGATGACGAAGGTGTCGATGCTCTCGCGCGCGTAGCACAGCTCCAGCGCGTCGATGACCAGGCGCATGTCCGCGCCGTTCTTCCCGGCGCGCGTGGAGGGCGGCACGTCGATGAGCTCCACGCCGAACTCGTGGAGGCGGATTTTCGCTTCGGCGAAGCGGGACCAGTCGCAGTAGGCACGCCGGAAGACGACCTTGCCCTTCTCCAGCAGCCGGTCGAGCGAGGGCTGCAGGTCGAAGCTTGCGGAGCTGATGCCCGTGTTGGTGACGAGGTTCTCGAAATCGATGAAGAGGGCGATGCGGTGCTCTTCGTTGCGACCGTTCACGTGCGGCCTCTGCGTGGTGCCGCCTCGAGGGCGGCGGGAAAAGGGGTCCTGGAAAGGACGGCGCACCCTAGCCCGAATCGATGGAGGGGGGAGGATGCACCCGGTGCGGACCGGATGAATATCGGACGGTCCCCCTGGATGGGATGACCCGCTCCCCGCGCGGACAGCGCCGCCGCCGAAGCGTCCGATGTGTCAGGGGATGTTACGTGGGGGCAAGGCTTGACGCAATGAGAGTGAATCGGCAGGGTCGAAGCCTGGCGCCGGACCTCAAACTTCAAATACATTCCATGCTCGATACGAAAAACGTGATGCGCATCACCTGTCTGGTGTTGCTGGGTGCGCTGGGGGGCTGCACGCCAACCGCTTCTGGAGACGCGGTGTCCACGGTCCGCTGGGAGACCGGAGGCAACTGGATGGCGGGCGCGGTCACCGACACCGTCGTCGGAGCGCCCATCGGCGCCACCGTCAGGGTGGCGGCGAGCACGGCGACCCTGGCGGCCGGCACCTGGTGTGAGGCGGCTCCCAGCGCTTGCGCCGACCTCGCGCGGCCAGCCCTGGCCCTGAGCCCCACGGCGCTGTCGGAGTCCCTCTGGCTGATGGCCAAGGAGCACACGTCGGGCAAGCGGAAGTCCACCTGGGACAAGCACACGAAGACGCGCTCGGGCGGCAAGGAGAAGAAGGACGACCGCATGCGCTTCAGCCAGGGTGAGGACGACGGCAAGGGCAAGGCGAAGAGGGAAAAAGCGCAGGATGACAAGGAGAAGGCGAAGAAAGCGAAAGAGGACGCGCGGCAGCAGAAGGAAGAGGAGCGCATCCAGCGGGAAGCGGAGAAGCGCGAAAAAGCGTCCGCGAAGAAGAAGTGACGCGGGAGGGCCTCATGAAGAACAAACAAGACACGCTCAGCGACGCGGAGAAACGCCGCATCAGCAAGCGAATCGACGCACTCTTCGCCGCGGAGCAGTGGAGCGAGCTGGACCAGCTCATCTCCGGCTCCCTGCAAGGAACGTCCGACGACCACTGGCTGCAGGTCCGGCGAGCGGATGCCTGGTACGCGCAGGGGAAGTACGCCAAGGCGGAGCGCCTCTTCCAGAAGGTGCTCGAAATCATGCCGCGGTGTCCCCTGGGACGGTGGGGGCTGGCGAACACGCTCATGGCGCGTGGAAACGCGGACGCGTCACGGAAGCTCTTCCTGGCCCTGGCCCGGCAGAAGCCGGAGGTGATGGGCACCGGCGAGTGTGGCGAAGGCGTCCGGTGGGCGCGGGGCCTCGTCGCGGACGCGCACTTCCGCTTGGGCCAGTTGGAGGAACAGGCGGGCGCCAAGGCCGCGGCCCGGCGCCGCTACCAGGCCTACCTGCGCCTCCTGCAGCAGCCGGCGTTCACCCTCGAAAGCCGGAAGGAGGCGAACACCCGCCTTCGCGCCTTGGGCCTCAAGGGGCAGGCCCGCGGTTGAGGGCCTGGCGCGTCCGCCTGCCTGAAGCACGCGCGGCTCCACGGCTCCGCGCGTGCCCCCGGCGCGCCGCATGGCGCACGGCCCATGGTGCGACGGTACGGCCCGCCCACAGGGCTGCGGCGTCACGTCAGGGCCTAGCTTGTCGGCATCGAGGGGCTCACGGCCCCTCCAGGAGGAGGACCCCATGAAACGAATGCTTGCTGGGAACTGGCGCGTCGCCACCGTGGCGGCGCTGATGTCACCGGTGGCCGCGCTGGCCCATGACCCCGTGGACCCCGCGGGTGAGAACCTCGGCTCGGACAACGCGCCAATCCAGAATGGCCTGGACCGGAACTTCACCAACTTCGGCGCGTCGATGAACATCGACCGCTCCAGCAGCGGCAGCCAGCGCAACCTGGACGTGGGCCCCCAGGCCAACGGCGTGGGCATGCCCATCCGCGAGGTGACGCCGGACCAGGAGGAGATGAAGCGCCTGTCCGGCAAGGTGCTGAAGCTCAACGGGCAGATGCTCTACCTGGAGACCGAGCCCGGCGCCGTGGTGCCCCTGGACCTCAGCGCGCTGCGCATCCGCAAGCAGCCGGAGAAGGGCCAGCACGTGGTGGCCGTCTACCAGGTGGAGAACACGACGGAGAACGTGGCGCTGGCGCTCGCCGGCGAGGTGCAGCCGAAGGACTAGTCCTCCGGGTGGAGCTGGACGAGCGAGGGCAGCTCCGCCGCCCTCGCCCGCAGCCGCGGCTTGGGGCGGATGGCCACTGGCACGCGAGAGGCCGCCAGCAGCTCCAAATCAAACACGTTGTCCCCGAAGGCGGCATAGAGCGGCTGGGAGGTGCGCGAGCGCAGGCAGTGCACCTTCCCGGCCGCGTAGGGAATGGGCTCGACGATGCGGGGCAGCACCGTCCCGTCCTCCGTGTGCGGCGTGCAGGCCAGCACGTTCGCTGGCTCCATCCCCACCTCACGCACCGCGGCCTCCACCACGGCCAGCGGCGAGGCGCTGACCACGTAGCAGGGAATGCCCTGGCCCTGGGCCCACTCGACGACGCGCCGGCTCTCCGGGTGGAGGCGCTGCTTCACCTCGCGCCGGGCCACCACGTCCGCCGCGAAGTCGCGCACCGCGTCCACGCGCCAGCCGGCGAAGAGCCACGCCACCATCTCGTAGATGTCCTTCTCCGGAATCCGCCCCGCCTCGAACGCGGCGAAGAGCTGGTGCGCCAGCTCGCGCGCGGGCTGGCCCCGGGCGAAGCCATGCGCGGCGGCCAGCCCCTCCAGGGCCTCCTGCGCCTGGAGGCGGATGCCGCCGTGCTCCAACAGGGCGAGGAACAAGTCGTCCCCCACGTCCCCGCTCCACAGCGTGCCATCCCCGTCGAAGGCCAGCACGCCGCCGGGGGCGCGCTCGGCCTCCAGGCGGATGCGCTCCAGCGTCTGCTCCACATGCTCCATCTTCATGGGCGCGCATCCTCCCCCGGCCCGGCGCCCACGTCACCCCGGGCGTGTTGCGTCGTCATCACTTCGCGGCGCCCGCTCGCACCTCGTCCAGCAGGCTCAGGTCCACCAGGCCGTCGATGTTGGCGTCGGTGATGAAGCCCAGCGTCTTCGCGTGCTCGGCCGCGGTGGCCAGCGCCTGGGGCACCGGGTCCAGGCTGGGCTCCAGCCGGGAGAAGGATTGCTGGAGGATGTCGGGCGGCAGCGGCTTCTTCGTGAGCTGGCCGAAAGCGGCGTTGGCCGCGGTGGTGAAGCCGGCCGGGTCCTGTTCCCAGCGCTCGGTGAGTCGCAGGTGCGCGCGCAGCAGCGCGGCCACCCGCGGACGCTGCGTCTGAAGCACCTTGCGCGTCGTCACCAGCACGGTGGTGGGGAAGCGGCCGCCGGGCCACAAGTCCTTCTCGTTGACGAGGATGCGGCCCTTGCCCTCGGACACCAGCCGCGCGCCCCAGGGCTCGGGCACCCAGGCGCCCTCGATGCCGCCGCGCAGGAACTGCCCCAGGATGTCCGGGTTGCTGAGCGGGAAGATTTGCACGTCCCCGGTGCCGTCCAGGTTCGTCGTCAGGCCCTGCTGCTTCAGCCAGTAGCGCAGGGCGATGTCCTGCGTGTTGCCCAGTTGAGGTGACGCCAGCTTCTTGCCCTTGAGCTCCGCGGGCGTCTTCACCGTGCGCACCACCAGCACCGCGCCGTTGTCCACCGCGCCGGCGATGATGCGCAGCTCGCGCCCGGCCTTGAGGAAGGTGTTGATGGCCGGTCCGCTGCCCACATAGGAAACATCCAGCGAGCCGGCCACCAGCGCCTCCATGGCGGCCGGGCCGGCGTTGAACTGCATCACCTCCAGCTTTCCGACGCCGGGCTGCGAGGCGAAGGTGCCCTCCTCGTTGCCCACCAGGGCCTGGGCATGGGTGATGTTGGGGAAGAAGCCCAGGCGCAGCGGAGCGTCGGGGCCTCGCTCGGCGGACTCGCGCTTGCAACCGGCGCCGAGCACCGCCAGTCCGGCGACCACCACGGGCAACAGGAAGCGGAAGGCTCGCATGGGCGCTGAAGGTGTGACGCGGCGGCGGGATTTCAACGCCCGCCCGGGTCCAAGCGTCGGGCGCCACACGCCTGAAAGCCTCACGTCGTGGCCGTCAGCCCCCACCGCCGCCGCAGCCGCACCTCCACCGTCTGGAAGAGGACACGGTCCACCGCGGTGCCGATGATGACGATGGCCACCATGACGGCCATGACCTGGGGTACGTCCATCAGCTCGCGGCCCACGGTGAGCAACTGGCCCAGGCCGCCGGAGACGAACAGCAGCTCACCGGCCAGCAGCGCGCGCCAGGCGAAGCTCCACCCCAGCTTCAGGCCGGTGACGATGCCGGGCAGCGCCGCGGGCAGCAGCACGCCGAAATGGAAGCGCAGGCCGCGCACGCCCAGGGTGCTGGCCACGCGGGTGAGCTGCGGGTCCACGCCGTTGACGCTGTCCTCCGTCGCGATGGCGATGCCCAGCACGCTGCCCATGACGACGACGAAGAGGATGGCGCCGTCCGTCAGCCCGAACCACAGCAGCGCCAGCGGCAGCCAGCAGATGGAGGGCAGCGCCTGCAGCCCCATCACCACCGGCTTCACCGCGTTGCGGAAGAAGGGGATGCGGGAAATCAGCAGGCCCAGGGGGACGCCCAGGGCCACGGACATCAGGTAGGCGCGCACCAGCCGCCCCAGCGAGCGCCCCGCCGCGCCCGCCAGGCGCCCATCGGCCACCATGGCCGTCAAACTGTGGGCCACCGTCATCGGTCCGGGGAGCAGGTGCGGAGACCAGATGCCCAGCCGGGCCACCAGCTCCCACACACCCAACAGCAACGCCACCACCAGCAGCTTCTGCGCATGGTGTTTCATCACGCACCTCTAGGGACCCGGCAGCACCTGCGGGTGGAGCACCGGTTGAGCGGGGGCACGGGCGGGCGCTGCGTGGAGTGGCGCTGTGTGCGCGCGGCCCTCCACCTCCCGCAGCAGGCCGCCGACGTGCCGCACCATCTCGTTGAGCGCCGCGTCCTCTGGCCGGCGCGGCATGGGCAGGTGGACCTCCAGGTCCTTCACCACGCGGCCCGGCCGAGGCGCCATCAACACCACGCGGGTGCCCAGCATCAGCGCTTCATGGACGTCGTGGGTGACGAACACCACCGTCTTGCCCGTGCGCACCCAGATGGATTGAAGCAGCTCCTGCATGTGGATGCGCGTCTGCGCGTCCAGCGAACCGAAGGGCTCGTCCATGAGCAGCACCGTCGGGTCCACCGCCAGCGCGCGGGCGAGCGAGGCCCGCATCTTCATGCCCCCGGAGAGCTGGTGGGGCAGCGCGTCCTCGAAGCCGCCCAACTGCACGCGCTGGATATAGGTGTCCGCCCGCTCGCGGCGCTCGGCGCGTGGCACGCCCCGGGCCGCCAGCGCGAAGGTGATGTTGCCGCGCACGGTGAGCCACGGGAACAGCGCCGCTTCCTGGAACATCAGCAGCCGGTCCGGCCCCGGCCCGTGGATGGGCTGCCGGTCGATGGACACCGAGCCCCCCGTGGGCACCACGTGCCCGGCCAGCGCGTAGAGCAGCGTGGACTTGCCACAGCCAGACGGGCCCAGCAGGCACACGAACTCGCCCGAGCGGACGTTGAGGTCCACGTTCTGCAAGGCGACCACCTTGTTGCCGTACTCGTGGTCCAACCGGGCGACGCTGATTTTGGCGCGGTCCGCACCCACCTGCGCGGGCTGGAGCAGACGCAGGGAACTTCTCCAACGGCCAAGGAGGGCGCGCAGCATCGGCCACAATCTAGGCACGTAGGTTCAGGTGGGAAGGGGGCACACGCAAGTGTCCCGTGGGGCTCCCTGCCTGCCCGTCTGCTCCAGCCTCCGCTCCCTCCCTGGCGGAAGCGGGCGACGCGGGAGGCGCGTGTTTTCGCCGCCTGCCTGGCCGCCTTAGACATCGGGGCATGCTGGCGGATGGGCTCATCGAGCTGATGCGGGGCGTTCTGGCGACCTACTCGGACAGGAGCCGCTTCGGCGCCGCCGGGCTGATGCTCCTGCTGGGCCTGGGGGTGCTGCTGGGGGCGGGCAGCCTGCTCCTCTCCGCCGAGCCGCTCATCGACGACGAGGGGCTGGCGTGGACCGTGGGCTTGTTGGCCCCCTTCCTCGTGGGCGCCGTCGTGGCCGGCTTCCAGAAGGTGAAGCTGTTGGACTGGCAGTTCCGCTTCGACCTGGAGCGCTTCGGAGCGGCCTTCTGCGTCACGACGGGCTTCGTGCTGGCCCGCTTCGTCGGCGTCCTGCTCGCCGGGAGCTGAGGCTCAGGCGGAGGCCGGACCCCGCTCGGCGCGCAGGTGCTTGCGCGTCCGCAACCCCAGCCACGCGGCGAAGATGAGCAGCAGCAAGCCCACGCCGCTGAAGGCGCCGCCCACGCGCAGGGAGGCGTTGCGGTCATCCCGGACGAACACCACCGGCTGCCCGCCAGGGTTCGCGAAGGCCTGCTCCAGCTCCGCCTCCACGCGCGTGGCCTCGGCTTCCTCGGTGGCCCACTGGAAGAAGAGGGGGTACTCGCCGTGGGCCGTCACCAGCGTGGGCCGGAAGATGGGCACGCGGTTGCGGCGGGCCGCGCGGGTCCGGTCCACCTTGACGCCCTGCACGTCCTTCATCGCGAAGCTGGCCACCTCGTCGCGGGTGAGCCAGCTTGAGTGAAACAGCAGACACACGCCGCCGGGCTGGCAGCGCAACTCCACGCGGGCCTTGGCGTTGAGCAGGTAGGGGCCCAGCACGAGGAAGGGCAGGGCGAGCAGCACGCACGCCGCCGCGGCAATGGCCGTGGTGCGGCTCTTGCGCGGCTCGTCATCGGAGTAGGAGGGCTGGGGCTCGCTCACACCTCTCCTCATAGACCCGGGCGGGCCGGGTGGGCAGCGGTTTCGTGCATGCACAGCGTTGACCCCTGGGCAACGTGGGAGCGGGCGCTGTTCACCAGCGGGTCCGTGACGCCACGGGTCCGTGTCTGAGCGAGCAGCCGTTTCCAGCAGGCATCACCGTGTCCCGTCCGTGCCTGGCCGCGCGCCGGGGCGTGCATCGCAAGGAGCCCGTATGAAGGCCGTGGCCGTCTTCCCCCAGAAGCGTGAGGTGCGCGTCATCACCGACGCCCCCGAGCCCCGCATCCAAGCCCCCACGCAGGTGAAGGTGCGGACACGGGAAATCGGGGTGTGTGGCACGGACAAGGAAATCATCCAGTTCGTCCACGGCGCCCCGCCGCCGGGCTCGGACCACCTCATCCTGGGCCACGAGTGCCTGGGCGAGGTCGTGGAGGTGGGCGAGGCCGTCAAGGGCCTGAGCCGTGGGGACTGGGTGGTGCCGCGCGTGCGCCGCCCGTGCCCGCACGCCACCTGCCCGCCATGCCGCTCGGGCCATCCGGACTTCTGCATCACCGGGGACTACACGGAGCGGGGCATCAAGGGCGCCCACGGCTTCGCCACGGAGTACTTCGTGGAGGACGTGGCCTACCTGCACCGCGTGCCCACGGAGCTGCACGGGGTGGCCGTGCTCACCGAGCCGCTCACCATCGCGGAGAAGTCTCTCCGGCAACTGGAGCGCCTCCAAGAGAGGCTGCCCTGGAAGGTCGCTCCGGGCCGCGCGGTGGTGCTGGGCGCGGGGCCGGTGGGCCAGTTGGGCGCCATGGCGTTGGTGCGGCGGGGCTACGCCACCACCATGTACTCGCGCAGCCCCAAGCCGAACGCGAAGGCGGAGGCCTCGGAGGCGATGGGCGTGCCCTACGTCTCCTCCAAGGAGGTGCGGCCGGAGGAGCTGGTGCGCCGGGTGGGCGCCGCGGACGTCATCTACGAGGCCGCGGGCGTGGCCAAGGCGGCGCTGGAGACGCTGAAGGCGCTGGGTCCCAACGGCGTCTGCATCCTCACGGGCGTGCCGTCCAAGGAGGAGCCCTTCGACGTGGCCCCGGTGCTCAAGGACGTGGTGATGGGCAACCAGGTGCTGGTGGGCACGGTGAACGCGGCGGACGTCGACTTCGACACGGCGCTGGAGGACCTGCGGCACTTCCAGGCGCGCTGGCCCGGACAGTTGGAGCGGTTCATCTGCTCGAAGCACACGCCCGAGGATTTCCGCGACGTCGTCACCGGCAAGAAGTCCGGCGGCATCAAGGACGTCATCCGCTTCATCTGAACCCTTCGACGAGGAGCGATTCATGGCAACGGGAAGCGGCGGCCCCTCCGTGACGGGAAAGCCGGTGGCCATCGAGGACCACGGCGTCATTGGCGACCTGCGGACGGTGGCGCTCGTGGGCAACGAGGGCACCATCGACTGGTTTTGTTTTCCGCACTTCGACAGTCCCAGTGTCTTCGCCGCGCTGTTGGACCGGGACAAGGGCGGCCACTGGGGCATCGCGCCAGAGCCCGACGGGGTGATGAAGCGCCAGTTCTACTGGCCGGAGACCAACGTCCTGGTGACGCGCTTCTACACGCCGGACGGCGTGGGCGAGCTGGTGGACTTCATGCCCATGTCGGGCCGGAAGGGGATGAAGGAGGAGCGTGAAATCCTCCGGCGCGTGCGCGTGGTGCGCGGGGTGATGACCTTCCGCATGGAGTGCTTCCCGGCCTTCAACTACGCGCGGGACACGCACGAGACGAAGCTCATCCGCAGCGGGGCCACCTTCTCCTCGGACACGCTCCAGCTCACGCTGTCCGCGTCGGTGCCCCTCCAGAAGACGGAGCGGGGCGTCACCGCGTCCTTCACCCTGCATGAGAACCAGTCCGCCGTCTTCTCCCTGCACCCGGGCGCGCGCACGTCCTGCGAGGCGGTGGTGCACAACCACGAGTCCTCCGAGGAGCTCTTCCGGGAGACGGTGGAGTACTGGCGCCACTGGCTGTCGGGCTGCCAGTACACCGGCCGGTGGCGGGAGACGGTGCAGCGCTCGGCGCTGGCGCTCAAGCTGATGACCTTCGCGCCCACGGGGGCCATCGTCGCGGCGCCCACGTGCAGCCTGCCGGAGTCACCCGGTGGCACGCGCAACTGGGACTACCGCTTCTGCTGGCTGCGCGACGCGGCCTTCACCGTGTACGCGTTCCTTCGCATCGGCTTCAAGCAGGAGGCGGCGGCCTTCATGCGCTGGGTGGAGGCGCGCTGCGCGGAGTACGACGACGGGCCGCTGCCCTTGATGTTCGGCATCGACGGCAAGCGCGTCCCGGAGGAGCGGGAGCTGCTGCACCTGGGCGGTTATGGCGGCGCGCGCCCGGTGCGCATCGGCAACGCGGCGGCGGACCAGCTCCAGTTGGACATCTACGGCGAGCTGATGGACTCCGTGTACCTGTCCAACAAGTACGCGGCGCCCATCTCCTATGACTTCTGGCGGCACCTGCGGCGGCTGGTGGACTGGGTGTGTGACAACTGGGAGCTGCCGGACGAGGGCATCTGGGAGGTGCGCGGCGGGCGGCGCCAGTTCGTGTACTCGAAGCTGATGTGCTGGGTGGCGGTGGACCGCGCCATCCGGCTGGCGGACAAGCGCAGCTTCCCGGCGGACCGGGCCCGCTGGCACAAGGTGCGCGACGCCATCTTCGAGGACATCATGGACAAGGGCTGGAACCCGGAGCGCGGCGCCTTCGTCCAGTACTACGGCGGCCACGCGCTGGACGCGGCGAATCTGCTGATGCCGCTGGTGTTCTTCCTGTCCCCGGTGGACCCGCGCATGCTCCAGACGCTGGACGTCATGCGCAAGCCTCCGTCCCAGGGCGGGCTCGCGTCGGACGGACTGGTGTTCCGCTACGACGTGGAGGCCACGCTGGATGGGATTGCCGGCAGCGAGGGCACCTTCAACCTCTGCAGCTTCTGGCTGGTGGAGGCCATGACGCGCGCGAGCGTGGCCCGGCCGGACCTGCTGGAGGAGGCGCGCCTCATCTTCGAGCGGATGCTGGGCTACGCCAACCACGTGGGCCTGTACGCGGAACAGACGGGCATGTCCGGCGAGGCGCTGGGCAACTTCCCGCAGGCGCTGACGCACCTGGCGCTCATCAGCTCCGCGTACAACCTGGACCGCACGCTGGGCCGGCGCGACTGACGGGAGGGCAACGGCCACGCGCTCCGGTGGGCCGAGGGAAACCATGCTATTGAATCCGGCCAGTCATGCCCGAATCGGGCACTCCCTCCATGGCGGCGCACGCCGCCCGCGTCATTGAAGCGCTCGAACGGCATGGGCGCTTCTGGGTCATGGGCCCTCCTGGAGCGGGTCGCTGGGAGCTGGCCCAATGAATCGCGAGGCAGGGGCGGACCCATGTCGTCCAACCGCCACCTTTGGACGATGCGGACAGCGCGGTACACGGGCTGCTCCAGTCCGCGGCGGTCCTGGGTGAAGCGTCTGTGCATGACGCCGCCGACGACTCGACACCCCTTCGGTTTCGGGCACGCCGCGTCGCGGACGCGCTGGCCGCGGAGGGTTGGACGCTCGTCGTGTATCTGCCCGGGTCATGGTCATTCGGCGCACAGACCAAGGACCCAGCGGGAATCATCCATCAGCAGCGCGGACTTGAGCTTCTGGAAGGCCGGTCAGGCGCACAGGGCCTGAAGCTCGTCGTGTTGACCACGTCCCTGGCATCCTCCAGGGTTCCATCCTTCCTCAAGTCATTCAGGGCCGCTTCGCGCCTGACCATGTCATCACCCGTCGCCTCGCGGGAGACGCTCCAGAGGCACGAGGCTTGGGGAGCCTGTGCCGAGGCAGCGGATAGGTTGTGCCATGCGATGGATGCGGACATGGACGTGACGCCGCAGCAGCTCCGGTTGATGGTGGCGCTCGTTCAGCTCGGAGACGATGCCAGCGCGTTGGTCCAGCATGCCTCCGCGTATCAACGCATGCATGCCAGGGCGGATCTCGATGCGTTGGAGGCCCGCTTCGAGAACGTGTTGCGCCAGCCCGACCAACAGGCCTTGCGCACCGGGCTTCATCGCGTCCTCTTGTCCCGCTTTCCACTTCCCCTGGGGCCGCACGGGAACTGTCGGGCCTCTCTGGCGCAAGGCCTCCCTTGTTGAGCCGGTGCATCAGCTCCGAAGCGGATGTCGTGAGAGTGGGAGAGCGGGTCCGTCGACTTCTCTTGCCTCTGACCAGGCCCTCCTCGAATTCGGCCGAAGCCGCTGCGCATTGCGACCTGGCATCCTTTCATCACGGCCTGGACGGAGCGCTCAGCGTCGAGCATGCACGGGGCACCCAGGTGCTGAACTGGCTGGAGAAGGTTCATCACCTGGGACACTCGGGAGCACGAGGGGCCAAGGAGTGGGCGAGCCTGAACCTCACGGCCCGCGAGTTCTTCTGGGATCGCGCTCGTGCGCTGAGCATCGGCCAGCGGGACTACTCCGCGGCCGCTGCTGTCTATCAGCAGTGCATTTCAAAGGTGGACGCGGAGGACGACTCCGCCTGGCATTACCTGGGTTTCAACCTCGACCTCGCTGGCGGGCACCGACAGCGCGCGGAAGAAGCCTTCCGTGAGGCAATCCGGCTGGAGCCGAACAACCCCTGGTGGAACGGGCGTCTGGTGACCTTCCTCATCGAGCAGTCACGCTTCCGCGCGGCTGAGTCCGAATGGAGAGCCCTCCAGGAGCAGGTTGATCCTGATGGCACTCAGGTTCGCAAGGGCCCCTCCCTTGCGCTGAATGTCCATCGTTGGGTCGTACAGGCCTGGCTGAACAGCGGCGAGGTGGAGCGCGCTCGGAAGGTCTTTGACGACATCCCTCCCGACGTCGTTGCCCTGAGTCCGAAGCTACAGCGCCTCCGCCAGCATCTCGGCGACGCGGAGGAGGTGCGTCAGTTGGGTGAGCCTGTCTATCCCGCGGACACGCCCGTGGAGCTTCGCTGGAAGCAGCCGCTCTACCTGGACCCCGTCGACGCGCGAGGCCAACCCCTCCAGGCGTGGTTTCCGGGCCGGGTGGTTCGCGCCGTGGCGCATGGAATCCGTGTGGTCGTCGCGACACCCGAGCCTTCCCCGGAGTCGCGTCAGTTGGTCGTCAAGGACCTGGCTCGTGACGAATGGCGGAAGGCAACAGGGACTGCGTCGCTACCACGGGTGGGCACCTTCATCGAGGTGGGGACGTACCAGGATGGACGGCTTCGAATCGTCCTCGTCCCCAAGGACGCGACGCTTCGTCCAAGGCAATTGATGAGCAGCCGCGCCCTCCGTTACATGAGGCGCTGGGCGTGACGTCACACGCATCGCTGGAGTCCCTGACGCGGCTGAACCGCGAGTGGCTGCACGTCTTCGTTGCCGGTCCTGGACAAGGCGAAGGACTCGCCGTGGCGCTACCGAGCGTGGGTGGCTCCTCGTGGACGGCTGCTCGACGGCGGATGGCCGGTTTCCACTCGAGGAGGTTCTGCGCGGTGGCGCGGGCCAGCGGACGACCCATTGCATGCCATGGTCCTGACGCACCCGCATGAGGACCATGTGGAGGGGTTCGCGGAACTGCTCGAGGAACTGAACCCCGAAAACGTGGCTGTCGCCGCGGCAGCGGCCCCTGGCAAGACGTTGCTGGATGTGGCGCGAGAGCTGATTCGAGGTGTTGATGAAGCCGCCCCGGAGCGGCTCCTCTCATGGAAGGTCGTCGCCGCGATGCGAGCCGTCGATACGTGGGAGGACCGCAACCCTGGCAGGCTCATGGGACTGTCTGATGGAATGAGCTTGCCCTTGAAGGGCCGCGCATCCGTCCGAAGCGCGTGCGCCCGATGCGGAGGGAATCAAGGCGTTCCTCGACGCGAAGGGACTGGCTTCACGCCTACGCAAGCAGGCGAACCATCTCAGCCTCTCAAGGTCCCCCACCATGGCTCCACGGAGGCCACGCACCCGGGGTGGATGCCCCCCAGGGGTACGGATTCGCGAGCATGGCTCGTGACGCCCTACAACAGCTCCAAGCTGCCTCGCCTGCTTGAACACGAACCAGAAGTCCTGCTGACCGCCATTCCCGCGAGCAAGCGCGTACAAGCGGAGCAGCAGGTGCATGGCCGAATCAGCATCGCCCAGTTGGTGGAGCGACAGGCCGGGCAGAAGAAGGGGACCTCTTTCTTGAATGGCGGAACGGTCATTCATCCGGGAAGCGCTGTCGAGCCCCTGGACCCGCTCTGGTGTGTGGCCTTCGATGGGCATGGGGTCCGTCCAGGGGCGGTGGTACGGCCGCGCGGCACTCGCCGTGACTCCCTGAGCATCCCCCCGGGGGCGCCCTACACGCCCAGGAACTCGGGCCAGGCGCCGGGTGTCACCACGCCGACCAGGCGCACGCCGAGGTCACCGGGCCGGTGGACGACGTCCAGCGCGTCCAGCAGGCGAGGGTCGTCCGCGAAGTGGCGGCGCTTGCGCTCCACCAGCAGCTCGAAGTCGTGGAGCATCATCTCCCGCACGTCCCGGGGCATCCGCCTCAGCGTGGCGCGCGCCCGCTCCACCCAGCCCTTCTCCGGCTCCCACGTGTCCTGCACCACCGCGTTCCACGCGCTCAGGGCCAGCGCCAGGCAGGTGAAGAGCTCGGCCTCCGGGGCGTCCGAGTCCTCCACGTCGTCCAGGATGGGCTCGGCGAACTTGAGCAACGCCGCGGAGACCTTCCCCTCGGGGAGCTTGCGCCTGGGCGCGCGCTTCACCTGGGACCGCTGGCGGGTCAGCGACAGCAGGTCCAGCTTCCCGACGTACCGCCCCGTCAGCAAGGGCAGGGGGACCTCCAGCCGCACCCGGACCTGGAGGTCTCCCACCTTCAGCGTCACGTCCACCTCGGGCTCCTCGGGCCGCGCCCGGGCGAGCGCCCGGGCCACCGCCGCGGCCAGCACCAACTCCTCGGTGTTTCCCTGGCGCGGCGTGTTCCGCTGGACGCGCAGCACGTCGGGGACGAAGGGCAGGCCGGTGACATCCTTCACCGCCTTCGCCACCCACTCCGGCGCGTCGTCCAGCGTCACCCCCAGCGAGTCCGGGATGAGCACGTCGACGTTGCCGCCCGGCAGGCCGGACCTGCTCATCCGGTCCACGGAGCCGGCCCGGTCGAAGAGGGCGAAGCCAAACTCGCTGCCCCCGTCGCCCATGACGGACAGCTCCCGGGTGCCTCGCACGGCGCCCTCCAGGTGGACGGTGAAGACCTCGTCGTTCGTCCATTCCTCCCAGGGCTCCGCGCGGATGAGCGCCGCCAACGCGTCGAGGAGCGCCTCCGTCACCGCGGGCATCACCATGGCGCCTGGCTCCGCCGAGGCCCAGTGCATCTGGAGGGCCATCGCCGCCCGGAACCGGTTGACGGCGTCCGGCATGGGGCGCGCCGCGAAGCCGTGAGGGGCGCCCGCGCGCGCCAGGCGGCTCTCACAGTAGCGCTTGCGTCCGGCGTTGCCCTTCGCCAGGGACTCCAGGCCCTCCGCGTCCCGGCGCACGACGACGGGCGGCAGGGCCTCGCCCTCGGACGTCATCGCGACGTAGACGTTGGTACGTCCGTCCACGCCCACGTCGATGGGGCCCAGCTTGAAGGCATAGAGGCTCCCGGGCTCCAACTCGGGCGCCGGGGCCTTGCGCCGGGGCTTGCGCCGGGCGGCCTCCTGGAAGGCCCGGGGGGGCGGGAGCGGCTCCAGGAACGGGGCCTCGGGGAAGCCGGGCAGCTCGGGCAGCTCGGGCAGTTCGGGCAGCTCGGTGGTGGTGAGCTCCGCGCGGACGGGCTCGAGGCGGGGGGCCTCCTTCGCGGTGTACACCTGGGGCAGCGGGATGCGCTCGTCGCGCGACAGGCCCAGCTCCGCGTACAGGTCATTCCAGAGCGGGTCCGCGGCGTCGGAGAGGTGGGACGCCTGCGACTCCCAGTCCTTCAGCCATTCGAGCACCTGGGCGCGGCCCTCGGTGGTGCGCACCAGGTCGCTGGCGCTCTTGCCACCCCAGGCGGGGACTCCACGGACCAGCTCCGCCCGAGCGCGCTGGGCGAGCAGCACCGCGACCGCGTCCGTCAGCTCCGGCGGCGCGCCGGCTGGCAGGGAGGGTCCGGGCGCTCCCTGAACGGACTGCACCGGCCCCAGCGTGTCCTCCTCGTGCTCGGCCTCGGCGCCCAGCAGCTCCGCCAGCATGGCCTTGCCCTTCTCCAGGCGCTGCGCGGAGTGGGTGTCGAGCGTCAGCGACTTGCCCTCCACCGTGAGGATGCCCCACACCGCCGGCTCGTTCGCGGGCGGCACCGGTTGGGGCCCCTCCCAGATGTAGCGGCCCTTGCCCTCGCGGAAGAAGGCCTCGTGCTGGCGCAGGAGCGCCTCCACCTTCGCCGGGTGGCGGACGCGGAAGCGCGCGGTGCACATGCGCAGCGGCTCGCCCTCGGTGTTGAGCAGGGGCCGCTCGGTGGTGAACAGCTCCAGCACCCGCGTGAAGACGAGGGGGGCCAGCCGCCTCGCCTGCCTGCGGCGGCCGGCCACGTCCCCGGCCTGGGGCTGCTGGGCGGCGAACGCCTGGCGCGCGGCGACGACGACGTGCTCCCGTAGGGGGCGGGGAACCTCGACGACGCCTCCCACCAGCTCCAGGTGGTCCTCGGCGGGCATCACCCAGCTCGCCACCAGGTCATGGCGGGTCACCTGCGTGGTGAGGCTGCGCTCCCTCACCTCCAGCACCTCGTCCAGCACCAGGTCCCTCAACCGCAGCCCCTGCCCGAGCCGCACCTCCTCCACCTCGAACACCGAGCACCAGGACGCGGCCAGCGCCGACAGCAGGCCGCGCTCGGCGCGAGACAGGCGTTGCCCTTCCTTCAAGCGCTGACGGTCCGCCGCGGTGTGGCCCTCGGCGTCCTCCCGGCCATGGAGGGTCCACGCCATCAGGGCGGCGTTCATCCAGGGGAAGCGCTGCTCATCCCAGGTGGCGGGGAAGTCGGCGCGTGCGCTCGCGGACAGCTCCGGCTCGGCGGCGGCGAAGGCGCGCAGGGACGCGAGGCCGCGGGCGAAGGCGGTGGGGCTCCAGGTTGCCATGGAGACACCCTATCCACCGGGGTGGCATGGCTCCATCCCCATCAAGTGGGAATGTCACTTCGGCGTCCCCGCGGCCAGCGCCCTGTCCGGCCGGGCGACTCCGGGCGCTGCCCCCGCGGGGCATGTGCCTGCTCGCGCTGCACCTGGGTCCACTGGCGGGTCTCCACCCAGGGCGCGCCCCCGCCTCGCAGGGCCGCCTCCCAGGCGAGGGAGGGGCGCCGCAGCATGGGTTCGGTCTCCAGGGCGCCGATGAGCCCCTCCACGCCGAGGGCCGTTCCACGCCAATAGCGAACGCCTTCCGTGAAGCCGCCGCGCCGCCGCGCCCACCAGGTCTCCACGGCCTGGGCGTCCACCTCGCCGGGAAGCGCCCGGGGCGCGGGGAGCCAGGCATCGCGGTCCTCGGCCTCGGGTTCGGCTTCCTCCTCGGAGTCCTCATCATCCGCGTCGGCGGGGGCTTCCACGAGGAACGGAGGCGCCATGGGAAGTCCGGTGATGGCGGCGAAGGAAGCCGCGGCCAGCGGGCCCTGGGCCTCCTCGCGCAGCAGCGGCAGCAACGCCTCGGCCGCCAGGAGCCTGCCACTGAAGCCCACCGCCCAGATGACCTCCGCCGCTGGGGAGCCACCCTTCAGGCGCGCGACGAGGTCCGCGAGGTCCTTCGATTCCCCCGCCACGGCGAGCGACAGGAGCGCGGCGCGCGACGTGGAACCCCGGGCGTGCTCCCAGGCCTCTCGTGAGCCCAGCAGCAACCCGGTCTCCAGGGCGGCGCTGCTGACGGTGGGATGGGCGTGGCTCAGGGCGCGTGAGAGCCGAGCGTCCCCTGCCTGCGTCCTGGGCGCGAAGGCCAGGGCACGAAGCGCCTCGGCATGCAGCGCCGGGTCGGCCTCCGAGTCGAGCTTTTCGAGCGCGGCGCTCGGGTCGAGGTGACGGACTCGTGCGACCCGGAGGACTCCCGCCTGGAGGGCCGGAGGCAACGCCGGCAGCTTCTTCAGGAGCAGGGCGTGGAGGTCCGGCCGGTCGAGCAGCTCCAGCGCGCGGAGGAGGCCCGGATGCGTCTCCTCGGCTCCCTGTTCCAACTGGTGGAATACAGGCTCGTGCCAGTCGGCATCCTCGGCGGAGAGCAGGGCCCAGGCCGCGCTGGCCACGCGCGCGGGGTCCTCGGACGTCAGCGCGGGCAGCAGCAGGTGGGTGGCGACGGCGCTGCCCCCCAGCACGAGCGCATCCAGGTGGGCCCGCAGGCGTCCTTCATCGCCCTCGGCCAGCGAGGACAGGGTGTGCTCCGGGCTCCAGAGGGCGTGCTCCCACTGCGTCCACAGGAACTCGGCTTCCTTGAGGTGGCGTTCCAGCAGCTCCCAATGAACGGTGGGACGGCGTGGCGACACGGACCTCACAGCTCCTTTTCACAGACGAGGCACCTGGCCTTTGTGTGGTCCTTGCCGAGCGCGATGACGGGCCCCTGGAGCAGCGGCGCGGGTGGGGTGTTCTTGTCGTTGTGGAGCATGAGGTCGAAGGTCCGAGCCACGCTCTTGCCTTCGAACTTCACGTCGAAGGAGTAGTTGACGAACTCGGCCTTGCCCTTCGTCTTGCCGGAGACGACACCGCCACCCGCGGAGCCCGCTTCGTCACCGGTGCTGGCGCTGAAGTTCGAGTCCTCGACGCAGACCGGCTTGCCATCCACCGACACCTTCTTCGTGCCCTTCGCCGTGTCCGACGACATGGCGACGTTGGGGTAGGGGATGGGCACGGGGCCGGCGGGGCTGGGTGTCTTGCAGACATCCGGGAAGGCGATGCTCGTGCCTCCGGTGTCTTTGTGAACGACAGACAGCTTGTTGACACCGACAGTCGCGCTCATGGCGGAGGGCTCCTCGTCCCGGGAGTGTATCGCTCCTGGCTTCATGGCACGAGCCAGGGTGGTGGCCCGTTGTATCGCGCCGTGGAAGACTGGCTCTCTGGTGTGGGAGGTCGTGGCACGCATGCTCGGATGGGTCCAGGCGGTGGGAATGGCGTCGTCGCTGGGGGCGCTGGTCCCTGCCTCGGCGGCGTTCCGGGCGGGGATGTCGTGGCCCTCGGCGGCGCCGGACTTCGAGGTCTTCCTGAAGGGCGACGAGGCTCCGAGCTCCGTCACCGTGCACGCGGCGGGAGAAGCCACGCTGGGGTTCTCCGGTGTGGGCCGGCTGGTGGCGCTGCTGGCGGAAGCGCTGGTGGACCTGGGGACGCGGGTGGACGTGAAAGCCCTGGGGCCCGGCGTGGGGCTCTACCTGGTGCTGCCCGACCCGGAGGCGCGGGGCTTCACGACGGGGAAGGACCCCTCCGAGGAGGACCCGGACGACGCCCGCGAGCGCATCGGGCTGTTGGTGGACCGGCTGGTGAAGGGGACGTGGCAGGCGCTGGGATGGCCCGCGTGGCGGGGGCCGGTGCGCGCGTTCCCCACGGGGAACGTGGCCTTCGCCCAGGCGCTGGCGGCGGCGGGCGAGGACCTGCGGACCTCCAAGGTGGAGCGTGCGCTCTGCTGCGCGGTGGACAGCCTCATCTCCCCGGAGACGCTGACGTTGCTGCACCAGCAGCAGCGCCTGAAGACACCAGGGAGACCCACGGGGTTGATGGCGGGGGAGGCCGCGGTGGCCCTGTTGCTCACGCGCGAGGAACCCGCGGAGTCCTCCATGGCCGTCGTGCGGGTGGCGCAGGGGCGTGACGCGGCGCCGCTGGACGGCGAGCAGCCACCGGATGGGCAGGAACTGGCCCGGCAGGTCCTCGCGGCGTTGGGGCCCTTGGGGCACGACGCGCCCGCGCCGCTGATGGTGTCGGACCACGACGGGCAATACGCGCGAGCCTTCGAGTGGGGGATGCTCCAGGTCCGTCTGAGGGAGACGGACGCCCGCTTCGAGCGAGGCGAGGTGTGGATGCCGGCCAAGAGCTTCGGGCACACGGGCGTGGCCTCGGGAGCGGTGGCCACGGCGTTGGTCTCCCGGGCGCTGGCGCGAGGTTACGCGCCGACGTCATCCGTGCTGGTGCCCTCCTCCGCCGAGGCAGGGGAGCGCGCCGTGATTCACCTCACAGCTCCAAGCCGTTCCAACCCTCGGCTTCGTAGACCTTGAAGCCGGTGAGTCCCGCCTGAACGAAGGCGGCGTGCACGTCCTCGCGGATGAGGATGAGACGGCGCTCCATGGTGCAGCGGAACATCTTGGCCTGCGGGGAGATGGCGTCGTACTTCAGGGCCAGCTTCTTCACGCGGCCAATCTGGTCCTTCTCAAGATGGTCCATTTTGTAGACCGACCGCTCCATGTCGATGGCGTTTTCCGCGCCCTGCAGGTTGAGGAAGGCGTAGTCGGGACCCACAACGGCGCCTTGATGGTCCTTAACCACGACGGGAAGCCATTCGGCGTTGGTGACCTCCAGGGATTCGATGAGCTTGCGCGCGCGGCCTGAGACAAGCAGGTCGCCCATCAGGTTCGGCTGAAAGTCGTAGAGGTTCCGGTCGTCCGGATAGTTCCTGGAGAAGGAGACTTCACCACCCACAGGAAACTGCTTGATGAGGCTGATGCCTTCGTCGAACTTCCATTCGGTGGGGCTTCCCGGGGATATTCATCAATGAAGCCTGCTTCCATGCCTCGGACCTTGAAGACGAAGTAGTTCACGGGCGACTCTCGTCCTGGCGAGCGATGCCGGAGTGGCTGGGTCTCATGATTCTTCGTCCTCCTCGCCGTCCTCCTCTTCAAGCCAGCGCAGGAAGCGCATGGCGCCGACCAAGGCGAGCACCGGCGCTCCCTCTTCGTCCATGAAGCGGATGGCGTCATTCTCATCGGACAGGCTGACCTGGACACAGTACATGGCCAGGTCCTTGCCAGGGCGGACCAGGTCCTTCATCAGTGCGTTGATGACGCGCGGATGCGCCTCCAGCACCTCCGTGTAGACCTCATCCAAGGGCACCAGCACCCCACGGATGCCCTCGCGCGCGGTGACGAAGCACGGAGATTGTTCTTCCAAGACCCGAGCGACGATGTCGGCGGGCTGCTCTTCCAGGCAATTGGCTTCGAACATGATGGGTCAGAGCTCCAGTCCGTCCCAGCCTTCGGCTTCGTAGACCTTGAAGCCCGTCAGCCCCGCTTGCTCGAAGGCAGCGTGGACGTCTTCACGGATGAGGATGAGACGGCGTTCATGGGTGCAGCGGAACATCTTCGCGTCGGGACTGATGGTATCGGCCTTCAGGGCCAGCTTATCGATGAACCCGATCTGCTCCTTGTCGATCGAATTCATCTCGTATCTTGAGCGCTCCATGTCGATGGCATCTTCGTCCCCCAGTAAATTGAGGAAAGCGTAATCCGGACCGACGATGGCGCCTTGCTGGTCCTTGACGACCACTGGGAGCCACTCGGCGTTGGCAACACCGAGTGACTCGATAAGTTCGCGTGCTCGGCCAGAAACGAGCAATGCGCTCATGAGGTTGGGCTGGAAGTCATAAAGGTTCTGGTCATCTGGGTAGTTACTGGAGAAGGAGACCTCTCCCCTTGCCGGGAAATCTTTGGCAAGACTGATGCCTCTATCAAACTTCCAATCTGTCGGGCTTCCGCGGGGGTAGCTCTCAATAAAACCCGCCTCTTCGGCCATGGCCCTCAATACGAAATATTTCAATGAGCGTGCGGGGCTGTTGATTCGACGCATTAAAGCTCCAGCCCATTCCAACCTTCGGCCTCGTAGACCTTGAATCCGGTCAGCCCCGCCTGAACGAAAGCAGCATGCACGTCTTCTCGGACGAGAATGAGACGGCGCTCATTGGTGCAACGGAATATTTTCGCTTGGGGACGGATCGTCTCGTGTTTGACGACGAGCTTCTTGATTCGACCGATTTGATCCTTGGTGATTGCGTTCATCCGATAGACCGAACGCTCCATGTCGATGGCATCTTCGGCACCCTGAAGATTGAGGAAGGCATAGTCAGGGCCGACGATGTTGTTCTTGTGATCCTTGACGACGACCGGAAGCCATTCGGCGTTATCAACGTCTAGTGATTCAAGGACTTTACGTGTCCGTCCGGAGACCAGCAGAGCGCTCATGAGATTGGGTTGGAAATCTCTCAGATCGCGCGCATCAGGAAAATTGTCCGAGAAGAAGACCTCCCCTCCTGAAGGAAAATCTTTCTCAAGGCCAATGCCTTTATCAAATTTCCAGTCCGCTGGGCTGCCGCGAGGGTATGCATCAATGAATCCAGCATCAGCTCCTCTGACTTTGAGAATAAAGTAGTTCATGAAGATGCTTGCCTTTCTTTAGTAAAGAGAGCCCCACTCATACCGGCTTGTGGCCTTCTTGCCCTGGGGGGCATAACGTACAAGGTCGTGTTTGTACTCTTTCCCAGCGGTAACTGCTGCAACGACAGCCCGGCTCAAACCTACGAGGAGATCCCAATAGTCTTCTTCGAGTTCTTTGAGTCTTTCGAAAATATCCACTGATAACATCTTGTGGTCTTTGTTTTCGTCGATCTTTTCCTGAATTTCAGAGGCGATGCCCTTCATGTCCCGCATCACCTGCTGCGTGTAGTTGGGATGGTCGCCCGGGTGCTGCAGCAGCGCATGAACGGGCACGGCCCAGGCCTGGTCCGGCAGCATGATGATGTTGTGGCCGTGGTTCAGGTTGTAGTCGGACTGGAGGATGAGGCGGAGCTGCCGGTACGTGAAGGCCGGCCCGTCCTTCAGCTCGTAGTAGAACGCCGAGCCCGGGAGGATGTGATGCGCCTCCCACGCGTACGGGTACTTCTGGAGCGCGGGCTTCTTGTCCTTGTCCTTGGCCCTCGGGTTGAAGTTCTCCGGAGGCCCGCCCGGGAACTCGGCGGTCTGCTTCACGAGGTCCCGAATCTCATCCAGGTAGGAGTGGTCGAAGACGCGGTACACGTCGCGGCCGTCCAGGGACGCGATGTAGTCGGAGCCGTTCTGCGCGTAGTCGCTGTCCTTGCCGAGCACGCCCCGGGGCGCCGCGCTGCCGTCCACGTGGTCGGCGTCGTCCGCGGCGCTGTCCGTGGGCTTCGGCTTCTTCTTCTTCGCCGCCTTGGCCGCCGTGTACTTCCGGTCGCGGCTCCGCTCGAAGATGCCCAGGAGCCGTTGCGCCATCTCGGTGTTCATTTCGCTCGCACTGAGGTTGCTCATGCGCGTACCCACCTCTCACGTCGTATGGTGCTCCAACACCCGGTTCCAGGATACGCTCTCCCGCACCTTCATGGCCCGCCTCATCTCCCTCCGTGCAGACGCTGCTGGCTCCCTGAGGGAGAGGCTGAGCCGGTTCGACCCGGTCGCGGACCGCGCCAGCATTCTCGCGCGGTTGAACGCCATCACGCTCGACCTGCACCTCATCGCCGTGGCCACGCTGCTGGTGGACGGCAATCCGCAGGGCTTCTTCCTCAACCTCTGCCGGATGGCGGAGAACGGCCGCCGGGTGCAGCGCCTCCTCGCGGACCGGGGACTGGCGCCTCCTCCCGCGCGGCGAAACACCCCGCTGCTGGGCGCGCTCGCCGCGGGCCACTTCTCCCTCGCGGAAGCCGTGGCCGCCAGCTCCGCCACGCAGTGGCAGCAAGGTGCCGAGTACGAGGACGAATTCCTCTGGGCCTCCGCGCTTCAGCACCTCGCGCGCACACCGCTCGCCCCATTGGAGCCCATCCTCGTGCCGCTAGAGAAGGTGGGGCAGACCCCCTACGCCAGCCGCGTCGCCATGGCCCTGGCCCTGGTGTCCAAGGACGCCGCCGCCTTCGCCGAGGCCTTCGCCACCGCGTGCCAGGACTACGGCCTCGACATCGAGAAGCGCGCCCGCTCGGTGGCCACGCCCGTGACGTCCTTCGCGCCGCACCGGTTCCTCTGGCTCGAAGGGTTGGCCCTCCTGCGCCTCGCCGAGCGCGCCGGCATCGCACCCGAGGACACCGGCTTCCGTTACTGCCCACCGCTGGCCCGCGTCCCCATGACCGTGACGTACAGCGGCGACTGGGCCATCGACACGGTGCCGACGAAGTAGCCCTCGTCAGTCCGCCCCGAAGGCTTGCCCCGGCTCCAGCTTCTCCGTGCCCTCGCACGTCACCTGGATGGCTCGCAGCTCCGTGGGCTCGCGCCGCAACGCGAAGGTGCCACGCCACACGAGGAACAGCTTCATCGCGTCCGTGTCCAACACGACTGTGTCCAGCCACAGCGGGCCGTCCACGTCATCCAGGCCCTGGGCCCGGGGCGCGAGGACCTCCGGAGACGGCAGCGCGGGCAACTTGAACGTCAGCGGCGCACCCGGCGCGACGTGCTTCAGCAGCACGGGCGCTCCACCCCGCAGGTAGCCCGCGACGAGCTGGTCGGGCGGCGCTCCGTTGAGGAAGCGCCGGTCGAAGTCCTTCGGCAGCAGCGGGCTGCGCGACGTCTTCCACGTGTCATCGTAGGTACCCGCGTAGGCGGCGCGAGGCTGCCAGTGCGGCTCGATGAACCCGAAGCCCGTGGGCGGCGGGCGCTGGCCCCAGGACTTCAAGGGCTCGGTGGGCGACTCCAGGTTCGGCAGCCGGAGCCCTTCCTCGAACCGGCTGCCCTTCTCTCGAAAGCCCGTGCCCAGCGGGTTGCGCGGCTCGAAGGCGTTGCCGTCCTTCCCGCCGAAGGCGCGCTCGTAGCGCAGGGGAATCCGCTCGAAGGGCAGGGGCTGCGTCACCCCGATGCCGCCCATGCTCTTGAACCACGTGCGGTCTCCCAGCACGCGGACCTGCTTGTGCACCGGCCCGACGTGCAGCTCCGCGACCAGCTCGCGAGTCCCCGCCGAGGGCGCATGGGCATGGCCCACCAGCACCACATCCGTGGCGGCCTTGAAGAAGGCGCCCTCGGGTTCCAGGCGGAGGCTGGCCGCGTCTCCGCCGTCCCAGCGCTCGCCCCCGGTCAGCAGCGGCGCCTGCTCGGCGGACAGCACGGGCGCGCCCCGAGGCCGCAAATCGAACGTGGCCTTCAGCACGGGGACGAAGAGGGGCCGCAGCGCCTCGTCGGTGAGGAACAGCGGCTCGAAGGTGAAGGGCGTGAGGTTCTCGGTGGAGGGGTGCCCCATGAAACAATGTCTATCAGCCCTCGCTCATCCGCGACACGGGCCCCCGAGCCCTCCCGTGTCAGCCCGCGCGCCAGGCCCCGTCCACGCCGTGCTCTCACACAAGGACACGGCCATGGGAGACCCACGCAATCCGGCGTGCCGTCCGTGGACGCCGGCGGGATTCGCGTGGTGGACCCGGCCACGCTGCTCACCTTCTACGGAGACATCCACAGCACGGAGGACTGCGTGTCGGTGCTGGCGGCGAGGCGGCGGCTGGCCAAGGGCCACAGCCCCCTGGGCCGCGCGGAGCTCGTCACTCCGTCCTGCTGAACGAAGCCCCGTGGGCGCGGCGACCGCGCGCTCCGCGCCCATGGGCCCGCCGTCACTGCACGGTGAAGAGGTAGTTGTTCCCGAAGTTGGAATCCCACGCCTGGCAGCCCCAGCGGCTGGTGTTCTCGAACCAGACGGCCAGCGTGCCGTGCGTGTTGAGCGGGATGGCCGGCGCGGGCGGGTTGGGCGTGGAGGAGAAGCCCGCCACCCAGAAGCTCTGCACCGGGCCATTGTTGAACCGGTAGTGGCCCGTAATCGTCCACCCGGGCGTGGTGCCGTTGAGGTTGCCCCGGCACTGCGTCAGCCGGTCGGCGCTGTAGTGGATGGCCGCGGTGGAGCCGAAGGGCAGCGGGTTGGGGGAGGCGGACACGTTCCAGCCCTGCGCCGGCGACTGGAAGGTGATGCTGGAGGTGGACTGCGAGGAGGCGGCCGTCGCGGTGAGCAGCACTGCGACGGCGGCGGCAAGGCACCAACGGGGGGATTGACGCGGCAAGGCAAAGCTCCAGGTTGAGAGTGGACTGCATTGCGGATACGCACACCGTGGCAGCGCTCGGCTGTGACGGTCCGCCAGTGGACCCGCACGGGTTTGTGCCGCTCAATCCACGGACTCTTCTAGAGTCAGGCTCCACACCTTTACGCCCCGCGCCATGGCCGAATTTCTACCTCGCTTCTATCGCCTCGCCGTCCGCGTGGACGCCCAGTATGACGCGCTGAGCCGCAAGCTCCGTCAGAAGCTGGGAATCGCGCCGCCGCTGCGCATCCTTCCCTACCGGGGCTATGGCACGCCCGAGCGCGCCGTCATCAAGGCCCGCGTGCTGGAGGACCGGCACGTGCGCCCGCCGCAGCAGCGCTACACGCTGGTGGGCAGCGCGGTGGCCTCCTACAAGCGCTACATGACGCGCGAGGTGCCGGGCGCTCGCGTCGCGGTGCGCTGGGGCGACAAGCGCTGGGAGGGCACCACCGACGAGGAGGGCTTCCTGGAGCTGTGGGTGCCGCCACCGGACGGCGTGCGCTCCGGCTGGCACATGGTGGAGCTGGAGCTGCTGTCGCCGGACCCGGAGGGTGTCTCACGCGTGGCCGCGCCGGTGCGGATGGCCGGGCCGGGCGCGGAGTTCGGCGTCATCAGCGACATCGACGACACCGTCATCGTCACCGGCGTCACGGACCTGTTCAAGCGCGCCTGGGCGCTCTTCCTCACCGAGCACCGTGTGCGGCTGCCCTTCCCGGGCGTGGACGCCTTCTACGCCGCGCTCCAGCACGGCCGGGGCGCCAACGCGGACAACCCCATCTTCTACGTGTCCAGCAGCCCGTGGAACCTCTACGAGCACCTGGACGAGTTCCTCTCCCTGCACAAAATCCCCACCGGTCCGCTGATGCTGCGCGACTGGGGCCTGTCCAGCCAGGGCTTCGCGCCCGGCGGGGGCCATGGGCACAAGCTGGAGAAGATTCGCGCGGTGCTCGGCACCCTGTCGCACCTGCCCTTCATCCTCATTGGCGACAGCGGCCAGGAGGACGCGGAGCACTACCGCACCATCGTCCGGGAGTTCCCCGGGCGCATCCTCTGCGTCTACATCCGCAACGTGCCCGGCCATCAGCGCCGGGCCCAGGAGCTGTCACGCATCGCCGAGGACATCCGCGCCGCCGGCAGCCAGATGCTCGCGGTGGATGACACCACGGAAGCCGCTCGCCACGCCGCGCGCGCGGGGTGGATTCAGTGGCGCGAGGTGCGCGAGGTGGAGGCCCACCGGCGCGAGGACGCCGAGCGCTGAGGGTCCGTGGCCGCGGGGGCCCGGCCGAGCGCCACTCGCGTGGGCGCCCCGGGTTCCGGCGTGAAAAGGGGCGTAGTACGCTGGGAGAAAACAGACGCACTCCAAGTGTCTGACTCCCGGAAGAGAACGCCCCGCCCATGCGACAGAACGCGATTGTCCCCACGGCGTTATGCCTGACGCTCCTGGCCTGTAGTGAGAACCGGGAGAAGCCCCGAGGCGACAGTCCGGCGCAGGCGCCCGGGCAGCCGGCGCTGACGTCGTCCAACGCCCTGGCGCGCGCCGAGCCCAACGGCAAGCTCGTCGAGCACAAGCTGTTTGACGACAAGTTCCAGGAGATGGCGACGATGCCGTTGCCGGACAACTGGATTCTCAACAACGGCAAGGCGGCCATGAGCGGGCCGGGCAACGTGAATGTCTACATGTTCCCCATGCGGACGTTCATGTCCTCCAACGACCCGATGATGCAGGCGGTGGTCCGCCGCTCGGGCGGCCAGATGCGGGCCTTCACCTCCATCGAGGACGTCATCCAGAAAGATTTGGTGCCTGTCGCGAAGAAGGACGGCGGCAAGCTGGTGAAGCAATACGACGCGCCGAAAATCGCGGCGGCCAACAAGAGCTTCTCGGACCTGCTCTACAAGGTGGCGCCCATGCAGCAGCGCTTCCTCGCGCGGGTGACGGAGTGGGAGGACAAGCGCGGCGACCCGTACCTGATTGTCGTCAACCTGAGCGCGACCCAGGTCGGGAACGTGGTGACGTGGAACTACCACTGCCACGCGCTCGAGGCGCCGAAGGCGCGGTACGAGGAGAGCAAGGACATCCTCCTCAACGCCCTGGCCAGGACGCGTTACAACCCCGAATACGTCCGGGCCTACAACCAGGCGGAGATGGCGCGCGAGCGTGGCAGTTGGGCCGCCCACAACCAGCGCATGCAGGCCAACAAGGCCGCGTTCGAGGCCCAGCAGAAGGCCTTCCACGCGAAGAACGACGCCATCAACCAGGCCATCGCCGCCAATTACGAGCAGGCCAACGCCGCCTCGGACCGCAACCACCACCGCTTCGTGAACTACATCAAGGACGAGGAGACGGTCCGCAATCCCAAGGATGGGACGCGTCATCAGGTCCAGACGGGCGCCAACCAGTACTGGCTGAATGGCAATGGCAGCGGCGCGTACGTGCCTTCGAACAATCCCAATGATGACCCGAACCGGGACCCCACCCTCAACCACCAGCAATGGCAGGAGGCCCACATCGAGGACTAAGTGTGTCTCACGTCTCTCGCCGTGAAAACATGTTGTGACTTGAGCCATACGCGGAGTCCGTGGCAATGCCTTTCATCCGGGCATTCCCGTGCCCGTCTCGGAAGGATGTGACTCATGCAAGGCAAGCTGACGCAGTCTTTGGGTTGGGTGTTCTCCGCGATGCTCCTGGGTGCGTGCGGTCCGACGGACACGGCGGAGGCCGTGGATGTCTCGGCGCTGGCTGAGCGTGAGCAGGGCGTGCTGTATCCGCCGCCGCTGCCGCTGAGCGGTAACATCGTGGACAGCACGGCGTTCATGGGGCCGCTGAACATGGGCGGCTCGGTGCAGACGCAGTTCACCACCCAGCCGCAATACCTCTCCTTCGCCTTCAACGTGGCGGCGGGTGGGCAGGTGGCGCTGGAGGTGACGCACCTGGGCAGCAGCATGTACCTGGACACGGGCCTGTTCGTGTATGGCCCGAAGAATGCCAACGGAAGCTACGGCACCTCGCTGGTGGCGGTGGATGACGACGCCGGCTACGGCCAGTTGAGCAAGATTGCGTCGCTGTCCCTGCCCCAGGGCGGCGAGTACCTCGCGGTGGTGTCCACGGGCACGGGCACGGGCAAGCGCTTCCGGCTTCAGTTGAACTGCCTCAACGACAACTGTGTGGACCCGGCGCTCTTCGCCACGTGTGATTTGGATGTGGCCACGCGCATCGAGGTCTGCGTGCAGGCGCTGGTGGAGGAAGTGGACCCGGTGCTGGGCAGTCCCTATACGGCCGCCGAGGCCTTCGCGGCCTGCACCGACACGAACGACGCGTACGCGTCCTATGTGGCGGAGTGCGCCGCGCCGCGGCCGAAGCCCTGGTGCGCGAACGGCCAGCAGGCCTTCCTGCAGCAGATGTGGCCGGTGTGCCAGGACTTCTACCGCGCGTACTACGGCGTGGGGCCGCTGGAGCTGGGCGGCCTGCCGCTGAGCGGCACGCTGCAGGCGGCGCTGGCGGCGGGCAACGGGCACTGCAAGACGGGTGAGAACTGGTGTGACGGCCTGCTCGCCACGTACACCGTGCCGGGCGTCGCCACCGTGCCGCAGAGCCTCTACCGGGTGGCGGACGCGGTGCTGTACGAGGCGCTGGGCGAGGCGGCGGACCACTACCGCTTCGAGCGCATGCCGGACCTGACCTACGCGCAGTTGGGCGAGTACACCGGCCGCTGGTTCCCGGAGCTGCTCCAGGCCTTCCCGGCGGAGCTGGGCAACGGCACGGAGACGCCGCTGGTGGCCCACTACCACGCCAGCTACCCGGTGGCCCCGGGCGCCAAGGACTACCACCACCTCTACGTGGTGCTCTTCCCGCAGTCGTACAAGGTGGCCGCCTTCCAGGTCATCCAGCACGAAATCTGATGTCGCGCTCGCGCCGGTGCTTTCCGCATGGATGCACCGGCGCGGGTATCGTCATCAGGTCAGCGGGCGGCCCACCTGGAACTGGGCCATGCGCAGGGCGCGCTCCATCATCTCGCCCTGGGCCCAGCGCTTCTCCTCGCCCGCGCGCGCTGCCGGCGGCGCCAGGAGCCATCCGCCGTCAGCTCCCAGGCGGAGGTGGTGTCGACCATGCAGCGCTCCAGGGAATCCTTCACCTGGGCGGCCAGCGCGGCGTCCTCCACCGGCGCGAGGATTTCCACGCGGTGGTCCAGGTTGCGCGGCATGAGGTCCGCCGAGCCGATGTAGCAGCGCAGCTCCGGGCCCCGCTCGAAGATGTAGATGCGCGAGTGCTCCAGGAAGCGGCCCAGCACGGACACCACGCGGATGTTCTCCGAAACGCCGGGCACGCCCGGGCGCAGGCAGCAGATGCCGCGCACGTTCAGCTCCACCTTCACGCCCGCGCGGGACGCCTCGTAGAGGGCGTGGATGATGCCCGGGTCCACCAGCGCGTTCATCTTCATCTGGATGCGCGCGGGGCGCTCGGCGGTGTGCGCGGCGACGGTGCGCTTGATTTCCTCCAGCAGGCCCTGGCGCATGGTGAGCGGCGCCACCAGCAGCTTGCGGAAGGACTTCGGCCGGCCAAAGCCCGTGAGGTAGTTGAAGACGTCCGCCACGTCCGCGCCAATGTCCGGGTCCGTGGTGAACAGGCCCATGTCCGTGTAGAGGCGCGCCGTCTTCGGGTTGTAGTTGCCGGTGCCGATGTGCACGTAGTGCCGCACCTTGTCGCCCTCGCGCCGGACGATGAGGATGGCCTTCGCGTGCGTCTTCAGGGACGGAATCCCGTAGACGACGTGCACGCCGGCCTCTTCCAGCGCGTTGGCCCAGCGGATGTTGGTGCGCTCGTCGAAGCGGGCCTTCAGCTCCACCATGCACACCGCCTGCTTGCCGCGCTCGGTGGCGGTAATCAGCGCGGGCACCAGGGGCGAGCTGTCCGACGTGCGGTACACCGTCTGCTTGATGGCCAGCACGTCCGGGTCCGCCACGGCCTCGGTGACGAAGCGCTCCACGGAGGTGGCGAAGGACTCGTAGGGGTGGTGGACCAGCAAGTCGCCCCGGCGCATGGACGCCATCACCGTGCCGCCGTCCGGCGCGTCCGCGTCCAGGCGCAGGCGGGCCTGGGTGATAGGCGCCCACGGCGGGTCCTTCAGCTCCGGGAAGCCCGGGGCGAAGGCGATGGACTGCAAGTCGTTGAGGCCCACCAGGCCATGCTCCTCGTAGACCTGGCGCGCCTCCAGGCCCAGGGCCTCCACCAGCGGCTCGAGCAGCTTGGGGCTGATGCCGGCCTGCACCTCCAGGCGGATGACGTCGCCGAAGCGGCGCTCACGCAGCTCCGTCTCCACGGCCTTGAGCAAATCTTCCGCGTCCTCGGACACGGTGAAGTCCGCGTCGCGGGTGACGCGGAAGGTGCCCCAGCTCAGCACCTCCATGCCGGGGAACAAGTCCCCCAGGTGCTGGGCGATGACCTCCTCCAGCGGCACGAAGACGTTGCCCTTGAGGGGCAGGAAGCGCGGCAGCAGCTCCTTGGGCACCTTCACCCGGGCCACGCTCTCCTCGTCCGCCTCCGGGTCCCTCAGCAGCACCGCCAGGCTGAGCGACAGGTTGGAGATGTAGGGGAAGTGCCGCCCCAGGCCGATGGCCAGCGGGGTGAGGACGGGGAAGATTTGCTCCTTGAAGCGCTGGTCCACCTGGGCGCGCTGGTCGGCGTCCAATTCCTTGGCGGAGAGGATGCGCAGGCCCTTCTCCGCCAGGGCGGGGCGGAGCACCTTCTCGAAGGCGTCGCCGTGCCGGCGCGTCTGCTCCAGGATGCCGTCGTGCAGCTTGTCCAGGGTGTCGCTGGGCGAGGCCCCGTCCGGGACGAGGCGCGCCACGCCGCCGCGAATCTGCTCGTGCAGCCGGGCGACGCGAATCATGAAGAACTCGTCCAGGTTGCGCGCGTAGATGGAGATGAACTTCAACCGCTCCAGCAGCGGAATCTCCGGCGACTCGGCGAGCTGGAGGACGCGGTCATTGAAGGCCATCCAGGACAGCTCTCGGTTGAAGAAGAGCTCCGTGTTCTTCGGCTCCGCGCCGGCCGGGATGACGTCCCGGTTCGAGGGCTTCTGGGTGACGCTGCGACCACCGCCGCCGCCGCGTTTCGGCATGGTGACTTGACTCCTCGTTGACTCCCCAAGCTGGGGATGTAGCAGGACGTCCCCCCTCTCATTGTAAACTCGCGTGTGACCTGGGTGAGGGAGCGGTCAGGCGATGTAAGCCTCCCTGGGCGGGCGGGCAGGGGGAAAGGGCGGAAGGCGTGGACTTTGTTGCATCCGCGATATGAGGACTGCATGTCAGGCGACGTGAGCGCGACGGAGACGAACCCCCAGGCGGACGCGGCCAGCGGCCTTTTCACGGCCTTCCAGAAGGACCGGAAGGTGCCTCGAGGGCGGTGGGCGGGGGCGTTGGTGGTGGCCCTGGTGCCAGTGGCGCTGGGCGTGGGCTTCTGGGTCATCGCCAAGGGCGAGGAGAGGACGTTCCGCGTCGTCACGCCCAATGGCTTCAAGTCCATGCGGGGCGGGATGACGACGGAGCAGGTCAGCGCGCTGCTGGGGCGGCCCATCACCCTGGAGCGGGATGCCAGCGGGGCGGAGTGCTACCGCTATGGCACGCCCAACCTGGTGAACCCGCAGTTCCTCATCTATTCGGTCTGCTACGAGGACGGGAAGCTGCGGGACGTGAAGACGCACCAGTACTCGGCCTGGAACGTGGACCCCGCCTCGGGGACCTTCGCCGCGCCGGGTGAGGAACCCGCGGCCGCTGCGCCCGTGCCCGCGCAAGAAGGCTGAGCCGGCCTTTCATGCTGAAACGATGATGGAACCGTGCGTGGTGGCCCGCGGAGCGCGGGTGCCACGCTGCCTCCGTTCAAGACTACGGAGGTCGCACCATGCGGCGGTTCTCTCAGTGGCTCACGGTGGTGTTCGCGGTGGCGGGGCTTCCCGCCGCGCAGGCTTCGGACGACGTCTTTGGCTACGCGGAGCCCAGTGAAGAGGTCCTTCGCTGCCTGAGCGAGGACCTGCCCGTGGCGGTGAAGGTCGATTATCCCGTTACCAGTTGCGCTGGAGATTCCAAGAGCACCTTCTATCTGAAGGTGGGGCCGAGCGGCGCGGAGGTCTCAGGTCGAGGGAATGACTGGTGGGATCCGGTAAAACTCAGTCCCAGGAAGCTGTCCCGGACCGAAGGCGAGCGCATCCTCCAAGATTTGACGAGCGCGATGCTTCGCGAAGAGACCCCGTTGTTCGGTGGGAGCACGGACAACTACGCGGCCATCGTCGAGTGGGCCTGTGGTGATGTCGAGACGAAGCGCGGCACCCTGGCGTTCATGACACCTATTGGCCCCTCTTTGACGGAAGGCTTTGGCACGGATGCGAGTGGCACCTACGCGCGCGCCGCTGGAATCCGTGACGTCGTGGTGAAGGCACTCCGGCAGGCGCATCGCTGAGGCGCCAGAGGTTCAACGCAGGAGCACGGAAGATGCTCCCGCGAAGCACTCCGTCACATGCGGTTGCCTCACGCTCTCGCTATCGGCAGTCGGAGTCCGCCGCGTCCGCGAATCCATCCGCGTCGTTATCCGCGCCATCCGCGCAGCGGCCCGTCTCCGTGGCGGCGTACTCGCTGATGTTGAGCGTGTACCGGATGGGCGTGTCCTGGTCGGGATTCGCCATGCCGTCCACCACCACCAGCACCGTCTGCCCCTGCGCCAGCGTCACCCTCACGGCGGGCGAGCCCTGGGGGCCCCCACTCGGGTTGGCGGCGCAGCCCAGCTCCGTGCCGCGGCAGCCGGTGAGCACGTAGAGCGCGTTGCCCCACTCATTGGGCGCCGTGTCGAAGACGTAGGTACCCGCCCGGGGCGCCGTCCACAAGTGCGCGCGGTCCTGCTGGAGCAGCGCGCCGCAGGTGCCCTGGAAACCGTCGCCGGAGCCCGCCGTCTCACCGTGGAACGTCACTGGCAGCGCGCTGCCCAGGTCATGATGCGCACAGCCTCGGCCGCCGCAGCCCGGCGCGTCGTGGCAGTCCGTGTCCGCGCAGTCCACCCAGCGGTCTCCGTCATTATCCATGCCGTCGAAGCAGGAGCCCGCCTCGCTGGCCCGCAGCTCGTCGATGTGCAGCTCGAAGTAGCCGGCGCTGAAGCGGTCCGGGCTCGCCGAGTCCACCACCACCAGCACCGTCTGCCCCTGCACCAGCGGCACCGAGACCCGCGCGCCGCCGCCGTAGCTGATGCCATCCCGGGCGCACGCCAGCTCCGCGCCGCCACATCCGCCGCTGCGCACGGAGATGAGCGAGCGGATGGCCGACTTCGCCGTGTCGAAGGTGAAGAGCGCGCTCCTGGGCGCCGTCCACAGGAAGCCCCGGTCCGGCGCGCCGCCACCACCGCACGAGGACTGGTGGTCATCCCCCGCGTACGCCGTGGAGCCCTTCAGCATCACCGGCAACACGCTGCCCAGATGCTGGTCCACGCACACGGACGCGCTCGCCGCGCAGACGTTGGGGACACCCGTCCCGCCGCAGGACTCCGGCGCCGTGCAGGTGCCGCACTCCAGGGACCCGCCGCACCCGTCCGGGCACGGTCGCCGCAGTTCTTCCCCAAAAGGCCTCGAACATGGCCCGGCTGCCACATACGTCCGCTGGACGTCGAGCTTCTTGGGCTCACCAGGCGGGTCCGG
>JBKGHI010000479.1:0-3020 GCA_046520405.1 Myxococcus sp. 1LA | reverse complement strand
TACCCAGCTCCTCCAGCGACGGTGTCCCCGCCGGGTACACCACCAGCTTCGAGCCATGCAGCAGCGCGCCCCACACCTCCAACGTCGAGGCGTCGAAGGAAATGGGCGCCAGTTGCAGCCACACCTCATCAGCGCCGAAGCGCGCGAAGTCCGTCCCCAGCACCAGGCGGGACACCGCGCGGTGCGGCACGCCCACGCCCTTCGGCTTCCCTGTGCTTCCGGATGTGAACATCACGTACGCCAGGTTGCCTCCGCTCACGTTCGCGCTCGGCGTGCTCCCGGGCTGATGCGCAATCAGCGTGTTCCACTCCTTGTCCACCGCAACCGTGGGCACGGAATCGGGAAGGGTCAGTGAATTGAGCAGCTTCTGCTGTCCGACCAGCAGATCCACTCCCGCCTCCTTCCGCATCCACGACAGTCGCTCCAGCGGGTAGCTGGCATCCAGAGGCACGTACACGCCTCCTGCCTTCAGAATGCCCAGCACGCTCACGATGAGTTCCAGCGAGCGCTCCACGCACAGCCCCACTCGCACCTCGGGGTCTACGCCCATGCCCCTCAGGTGGTGCGCCAGCTGGTTCGCGCGCCGGTTCAGCTCGGCATACGTCAGTCGCTGGCCCTCGTACTCCACCGCCACCGAATCCGGCGTCCGCGACACCTGCTGCTCGAAGAGTTCCGCAAGACTCGCGTCGCGCGGGTACGCCGTGGCCGTCCCGCTCCACTCCTTCACCAGCCACTGGGCCTCTTCACGGCCCATCAACGGCAGGGCGCCCAACCGCGCCTCCGGCTCGGCGACGGCCGCCTCCAACAGCACCTTCAAATGTCCGAGCAGCCGCGCCATCGTCTCGGCCTCGAACAGGTCGCTGTTGAACTCCATCGTCCCCACCAGCCCACCCTCGCTCGACTCCCCCAAGCCCAGTGTCAGGTCGAACTTCGACGTCTTCCCAGACGCCTCCGCCGCTTCCAGCTTCAGCCCTGGCAGGCTCACCGCTCCTCCAGGGGCGTTCTGCAACACCAACATCACCTGGAACAGCGGGCTGCGGCTCAAGTCCCTCTCGGGCTGGAGTTCTTCCACCAGCCGCTCGAAGGGCACTTCCTGATGCGCGTACGCCCCCAGCGTCACCTCACGCACCTGGGCCAGCAGCTCACGGAAGCTTTCCTCCGGCCGCACCTTCGCCCGCAACACCAGCGTGTTCACGAAGAAGCCAATTAGCCCCTCCGTCTCGGCCCTCGTCCGGTTGGCGATCGCTGTCCCGACGGACACGTCGTCCTGCCCTGAGTAGCGCGCCAGAACCGCCTGGAACGCCGCCAGCAGCACCATGAACGGCGTCGCACCCTCCTTCTGCGCCAGCCCCTTCACGCCCTCCCAGAGCGGCATCTGCCACGCCAGCTCCGTCGCCTCACCTCGATACGTCTGGACCGCGGGCCGCATCTTGTCCGTCGGCAACTCCAACGCCGCGGGCGCTCCCTCCAACTGAGTCCGCCAGTACTGAAGCTGCTCCTCCAGCACCTCTCCCTTGAGCCACTCGCGCTGCCAGACCGAGTAGTCCGCGTACTGCACTGGAAGCTCTGTCAGCGAAGACTCGCGCCCTTGCGAGTACGCCTCGTACAGGGCCACCAATTCCCTTACGAGGATGCCCATCGACCACCCATCCGACACGATGTGGTGCATCACCAGCACCAACACGTGCTCCTCCTCCTCCACCTTCAGCAGCGTCGCTCTCAGCAACGGCCCTGCCGCCAGATTGAACGGACGCTGAATCTCCTCTTCGACCCAGCGCTGCACTGACGTATCCCGGTCGGTTGCCAATCCGCTGAAGTCGACCTGCTGGAAGGACTGAAGTGGTTCGGATGCGATGACCTGGACTGGCTCACCACCGGTTTCCCGGAACGTCGTGCGCAGTGACTCGTGTCGCCGTACGAGCTCGCGGAAGCTGGATTCCAATGCCTCCGGCTCAAGACGCCCAGTCAGCTTCACCACCGAAGGGACGTTGTAGAACGATCTACCTGGCTCCAGTTGGTCGAGGAACCACAATCGCTGCTGCGCGAACGACAGCGGAATCGCCGCGCTTCGTGGTGCCCTCATCAAAGGCGGTGCACGAACAACAGCCGCTTCGGTCCCGCGACTTTCGTCGATGCGTTGAGCCAGCTTCTCCACCGTGGGGCACTCGAAGATGTCCTTCAGAGGAAGCTCGACTCGAAGCGCTTCCCTGACTCGCGACACCAACTGCGTTGCCAGCAGCGAGTGCCCGCCCAATTCGAAGAAGTCGTCGTCCACGCTGACGCGCTCCACGTTCAGCACTTCGCTGAAAATGGAGGCCAGCGACAGCTCGGTCGCGGAGCGAGGTGCCACATACGTAGCGCCAGCGGTTCCCCCTGTGTCCGGAGCCGGCAGGGCCTTGCGGTCCACCTTTCCGTTGGGCGTCAACGGCAGCGCCTCCAGCACCACGTACGCCGACGGCACCATGTACTCCGGCAGCCGCTGCTTCACGTGGCTCCGCAACGTGCTGGCATCCAGCTCAGCGCCTTCGCGCGCCGTCACATACGCCACCAGCCGCTTGCCTTCGCTCCCGTCCTCCCGTGTCACCACCACCGCTTCATTGACGCCAGCGTGCTGGGCCAGCGCTGCTTCCACGTCGCCCAGCTCGATGCGATAGCCACGCACCTTCACCTGCGTGTCCGCTCGGCCCTGGAACTCCAACGTCCCGTTCCCCAGCCACCGCACCACGTCTCCGGTCCGGTAGAGCCGCTCGCCGTCGCCAAACGGGTTCGGCACGAAGCGCTCCGCCGTCAGCTCCGGCCGCCCCACGTAGCCCACGGCCAAGCCGTCTCCGCCCACGTACAGCTCACCCGGCACACCCACTGGCACCAGCCGCATCGCTCCATCCAGCACGTACGCCGTCGTATTCGGCACCGGCCGGCCAATGGACACCGAAGCCCCAACCTCCTCCGGCCTCTCCAGCCGGTGCGTGCTGGAGAACGTCGTGTTCTCCGTCGGCCCGTACCCGTTGATGAGGACGCCG
>JBKGHI010000478.1:0-3061 GCA_046520405.1 Myxococcus sp. 1LA | reverse complement strand
CGCTCGCGGCCTCGTAGGCGCGGCCCGCCGCTTCGAGCAGGGCCGCCGCGCGCGCATAGTGACCGGCCGCCTGGCCCTTGGGCAGCAGCAGCTCGTCCGAATGCGCGGCGGCGAGCAGGAGGGGAAGGGCGCGGTCCTCCTGGCCCGCCTCCATCCAGTGGTGGGCCAGGATGATGGCGGGGGCGCCATCCCGTTCGAAGACCCGCGCGAGCCGGCCGTGGAGGAAGCGGGCGGCGGAGCCGGACACGCTGGCATGGACGGCTTCGAAGACGAGGTCGTGAGTGAAGCGCTCGTCCACCAGGAGTTGGGCGGACTCCAGCTCGGCCAGGGCTTCGTGCAACTCCGCCGCGCTGACCTGGAGCGCCTCGGGCGCCAGCGCGGCCCGGAAGTGGAGGTCCGCTCGCGCCGCGAGCTGTGCCGTGAGCCGGGCCAGGGGTGACAAGCGCTCCAACCGGCGCTGGATGAGCGGCCCCACGCGGCCAGGAGGCGGGAGCCGGCGCGGCCAGTCCTTCTGGAGCGCGTCCGTCTCGATGAGGTGCTTCAGCGTCTCCACGATGTAGAGCGGGTTGCCCCCGGTGTAGCGCGTCAGCGCCTCGGCATGGGGCTCCGCGCCCGGCAGCTCCAGCCCAGCGAGCAGCTCCTGGACTTCATGGAGCGCGAGCGGCCCCAGCTCGATGACCCGCGCGAGCCCCGTGTCCACGAGCTTGCGCACGTTGGACTCGGAGTAGGGCGGCAGCTCTCCCTTCCGATAGCAGTCGATGAAGATGGGGGGCCGCGCCGACGCCTCGTGCTTCCGCTCCATCACCCGCGACAGCGAGTACATGAACAGCTTCGCGCTGGCCTGGTCCCAGTACTGGACGTCATCGACGACGATGACCCGGTCGCCTTCGAATAGCAGGAGCATCGCCTCCGCATGGGCTTCGTAGAAGCGCAGCTCATCCGCCTCGGAGGTCAGAGGGGGGAGCGGGGTGGCGTTGCCCAGCTCGGGCAGGATGCGCGACAGCTCCGTGCGGACCCAGTCGGGCAGGGTGAGGCCGGGCCGCCGGGCCAGGTAGGCTCGCAGCGCGCGCGTCTGGGAGGCATACGGCACCTCCTGGTCGCCCGGACGCGCCTCCAGCCGGAACCACGTCCCCACGGCCGCGGCGAACTCCTCGGCGAGCCGCGTCTTTCCGCTGCCCGCATTTCCGGTGACGAACAGGAGCTGTCCCGCCTCCAGCCCTTCCTGGAGCTGACGCAGGGCCTGTTGCCGGCCGGCGAGGACGGGCGGACGCAGCACGCTCGTGGGGAGGGGGGGCCGGGGCGCAGGAGGCGCCGCCGTCCACTCCGCGTCCTTTTCGATGCTGCGCACCAGGGTCAGCGTCTCCGGCATGGGGGAGACGCCCAGGTCATGGGACAGCGTGGTGCGCAGCCGATCGAAGGCGGCCAGCGCGGCACCCCGGTCCCCCAGGAGGTAATGCAGTCGGATGAGGTGCCGGCCGGCCTGTTCGGATTCGGGCTCGTGCTGGGTCCACGCCTGGGCCAAGGCCAGCGCGGTGGTCCAGTCCCGGGCGTTCATCCGGCGCTGGACCTCGGCCTCGCGCGCGTTTCGCACCCAGCCTTCCACCGCGGCGCGCGCGCCGTCCAACCACCGTGACAGCTCGTCGCAGTCGTCGAAGTCCACCCCGGTCAACAGCTCGACGCCGTTGCCCTGTTGCAGCGCCTGCAGGACGTCCGGTGGCAGGGGCCTTCCCACCGCGCCCTTCAGCCTCGCCAGGTCCAGCGTGACGTGGGGCGACAGGCCCAGCCGCTGGGAGTCTCCGTCCACCAGGTCCGCGCCCCCGCAGCTCAGCCTCAGACGCCGCAGCAACTGGCGCATGTTGTTGCGCACGGCGGCGGGGGGCGAGTCCGGCCACAGCAGGTGGGACACGGCGGCCTTCGACGAGGGGCCCTCCACGCCCAGGTAGGCCAGGAGCGTGGCGGCCCGGCGGTCCATCCTCACGCGTTGCCCGTCCGGGCCTTCCAGGTGGGCATAGCCCAGGACGCGGGCGTTCCAGCCCGGCGGGTTCTCCGCCACCACTCCGTCGCGCGACTCCACTTCTGGTCTGGTCGACCCCATATCGAACATACGGAACGGGGTCGGAAGCTGGTCTTCGAATTAATGGTTATTTTTGAATTGCTGGTTTGGAGGGCGGGGCGTCTCCGGGCTTGGAACAGGAGAGGCCGGCCGGTACAAGGCGCCCCTGGGCCTTCGGGCATGTCGTCCTGGCCCCGGCTTTCATGATTGCGAACCTCCACAACGCCGACATCCCCCAGCCCGTGCTGGACGTCATCGCGCGGCTGCGCGAGCTGGGCCATGCCGTCTACCTGGTGGGGGGCTGCGTCCGGGACATGGTGCGTCAGGTCCACCCCAAGGACTTCGATGTGGCCACCAGCGCGCTGCCCCAGGAGGTCCAGGGCGCCTTCCACAAGGTCATCCCCACGGGCATCCAGCACGGCACCGTCACCGTCCTCCAGAAGGGGACGCACGTGGAGGTGACGACGTTCCGCTCGGAGGGGGACTACCTCGACGGCCGCCGGCCCAGCTCGGTGGCCTTCGAGCGCGACATCGTCAAGGACCTGTCCCGGCGCGACTTCACCATCAACGCGATGGCCTACAACCCGTTGGATCGCGAGCTGGTGGACCCCTTCGGCGGACAGTCCGACCTCCAGGCGCAGCTCATCCGCTGCGTGGGCTCCGCGCAGGAGCGCTTCTCCGAGGACGGCCTGCGTCCCCTGCGCGCCGTGCGCTTCGCCGCGGTGCTTGGGTACTCGCTCGACTCGGCCACTCGGGACGCCATTCCCGCAACGCTTGGCGTCTTCCGCAAGGTCGCCCTGGAGCGCGTGCGCGAGGAGCTGGTGAAGCTGCTCCTGTCGCCCCGTGCCGAGAGCGGGCTGCACCTGCTCGCGGACACCGGGCTGCTGGACGTGTTCCTCCCGGAGCTGGCACGCGCGGACGCTCAGGCCGCGTCATCCGCCCGGGCCGCGGTGCAGGCCGCGCCGCTGGAGGCGGAGGTCCGGCTCGCGGTGCTGCTCGCGACCTGGT
>JBKGHI010000477.1:0-3069 GCA_046520405.1 Myxococcus sp. 1LA | reverse complement strand
CAGCACCGCCTCCACCTCCTGCGCCAGCCGCTCGTCCGAGCTGGCCGGAGGCGGAGCCCAGCCGCCGTCGCCCAGTCCCACCGGGCGCGAGGGCGGCGGGAACTCCTTGTGGACGGCGGTGACGAGCTGGTTGACGCCCACCAGCGTGTCGCCAATGGCCGGCGCCATCGTCTCCCACAGCGACAGGTCCGCGCCGCCGTCCGCTTCCAGCGACGTGGGTTCGTACTTCGCGATGCTCAGGTGCCCCAGCCGGTCGATGGCCACGGCGGCGGCGCGGTGCACCCGCTCCAGCCGGTCCGCGAGGTGCCGGTCCGTGAGGGCTTCCAGGAGGGATTCCAGGCGCGCGGGGAGCGCGTCCTGGGACGGGCGGGGCTTGGGCGTCGGCGCGGGCATGTCGAGGCGGGGAACCGCGAAGGGACGCAGACCCTAGCGCACCGCCATCGGTCGTGCGACGGAGGGGGCTCGTCAGGGCCCCGCCTTCCCGGCATAGAGTGGAGGGAAGGGGAGAAAAGATGACAATCCGCTTCCGGCGTCGCCGGCTGCTGGGTGGGGGACTGGCCGCGTTGCTCGTGGGAGGCGCGGTGGCCTACGCCACCTGGGATGTCTGCGTATCCGCCTGGGTCCTGCAAGGCGTGAAGGTGCCGAGCTGTCCCGACGGACAGTTCCGCCAAGTGGTGGAGGTCCACGGCTCCGCCCTGGCGCGCGGCAACACGGGGCAGGTGGTGGTCATGGCGCAGGCGCTCGCGCCGCACCCGGAGACGGGGCAGATGATGTGGGCGCCGGTGACGCAGGGCTCGGCCGCCGTGTTCCTGGTGGACGCGGAGGGGAAGGAGACGCCGCTCCCGCTGGCGAAGGACTCGGACTGGAAGCGCATCGACGATGACAGGAGGCTGGCGGCCGAGGTGGTGCTGCCGGAGGTGCCGGACGGGGACTACCAGCTCCGGGCGAAGGTGACGTCTCCGCTGGGCACCGACTCCGTGGACGCGGCGCTGCCGCTGTACGCCACCGCCCTGGCGCACGTGCTCACGGACCGCCCCCTGTACGAACCGGGCCATGAGGTCCTCTTCCGCGGTGTGGCGCTGCGGGCCAAGGACCTGGCGCCGCTGGATGGGCGGCCCGGGACGTGGCGGGTGACGGACCCTTCCGGTGAGCTGGTGCTGGAGGAGCGCGCGCCCGCCGGCCCCTGGGGCGTGGTGTCCGGGCGCTTCCCGCTGGACCGGGGCGCGCCGCAAGGCAGGTGGACGGTGAGCTGGGTGAGCGGTGGCGCGCAGGGCTCGGCCTCCTTCGAGGTGAAACCCTTCACGCTGCCGCGCTTCCGCGTGGAGGCGAGCAGCGCCCGGCCCTTCTGGCGCGCGGACGACGTGCCCGTGGTGGAGGGGCAGGTGACGTACGCGTCCGGCGCGCCCGTGGCGGACGTGGAGGTGGCGCTGACGTGGGATGTGCAGGGGGACTGGCCCGCGCCGACGGAGTGCACCACGGGGGCCTGCCCGAGCGCGCGCGCACCGACGCGGCGGGACGCTTCCGTCTGGTGTTGCCGCGCGTGCCCATGGACCTGCGCGGACAGGCCCGGCTGGTGGCGCGCGTGGTGGCGCAGGACGCGGCGGGGGATCGCATCGAGGGCGGCGTGGTGCTCCTGTTGTCGGAGGACGCGCTCAGCGTGTCGGCGGTGACGGAGCTGGAGGGCGGGCTGGCCCCGGGCTTCAACAACCGCGTCTACCTGCGCGCGACGACGGCCGCCGGACAGGTGCTGCCGGGCGCGGAGCTGACGGTGAAGCGCGCCTGGGACCCGCGGGACGAAGGCGTGCGCGCGGTGACCGACGAGGACGGCGTGGCCCTCTTCCAGTTGGACCCCGGGCCTCCCGTCAACGTCGTGGTGCCGCCCATGCCCGTGCGGCCTCCGCCGCCCGAGCCAACCGTGCAGTTGGGGCAGACTCGCAGCCTGCTGGCGCCGGGCACGGAGGCGTCGCTGGACGACCTGCTCGCGCTGGAGAAGATGCTGCCCGCGTTCGAACCCTGCGCGCGCTTCGTGACGCGGGAGCAGGTGGAGCTCGAGGTGGAGCTCGGCCTGCGCGTGAGCGCTTCGGGCGCGGTGGTGGACGTGGTCTCCGATGAGCAGCCGCTGTCCGCCTGTGTGGCCTCGGCGCTGCGCTCGCGCACGCTGCCCGCCGGGCGCGAGCGCGTCCTCGAGGTGGGCCTGAGCCTGGCCGACCCGGGGCTCCCCGAACTGGTGGTGGAGGTGGAGTCCGCCTTCGGCCCGCCGGAGGCGTTGGTGACCGCGCTGTCCGTCGCGGCCCGTGACGCGCGCGCGTGCCTGCCTCGGGCGCTGAGCGTGGAGACCCCCCTGCCCGCGGCGTTGAGCTGGCGGCTGGGGAAGCGGGGCCTGGAGTCACTGACGTGGGTGTCGTTGCCGAAGCAGCCTGTCTCCCTGGCCGCGTCGGTCATGCCTTGCATCCAGGAGCGCTTCGCGCGCGTCCGGCTGCCCGACAACGCGCAGTCGCAGGACGCCCTGGGCGTGGCGCGCCTCATCGCCCATCCCGCGGGACAGACGGGAGAGCGTGTCGTGGCTCAGGCCACCACCCTCCTGGGCTACGAGCTGAAGGTGAGCGGCACGCTGGGCGGAGAATCCGTGGGCGAGACGAAGCTGGTGCAGCGTCCGGCGGAGGTGCCACGCACGCGCCTGCGCGCCACGCCCGTGCTGGCACGCGGCGGTGAAGAGGTCCGCATCGAGCTGATGCGCGGGCCCCAGTACGCCGGCCCGCTGCCCGAAACCCTGGTGCTCCAGGCGGGCGACAAGCGGATGGAAGGGAAGGTGGACAAGGCGACGCGCTCGGTCCACTTCAAGCTGCCCGAGGACTTCGAGGGCTGGGCGATGTCGTACTGGGAAGGCGCGCAGGGCCGCGTGTACGTGGCGCCGCGCGCGCAGCTCTCCGTGGAGGTGACGCCGGACAAGCAGCGCTACGCGCCCGGCGAGCTGGCCCGGCTCCAGGTGCACACGCGCGTGGATGGCCAGGACGGTCCGGCGGCGGTGGGCCTCTTCGGGCGTGGATGGAGACGCTGGCGCAACTGGCG
>JBKGHI010000476.1:0-3074 GCA_046520405.1 Myxococcus sp. 1LA | reverse complement strand
GAACTACGTCCTCAAGCCCCGGATGGATAATTAATTTCTGATCAAGCCCTTACCCGGAGAGGGGCGACGATTATAGGTCCCTCGCCCCCCGGAACGGCCGCCCCGCTCATGAAAGCCACCATCCTCTCGCGCTCCGCTTCCATCCCGTCTACCCGGCGACTTGTCGAGGTGGCGCGCGCCAGAGGGCACCGAGTGCGGGTCCTCAACCCGCTCCGCGTGCAGATGCACCTGGATGGGCGCAAGGCCACGCTCTATTACGGCCGCAAGAAGCTGGCGCCCACGGACGTCGTCCTCCCTCGCATCGCCCAGTCCATCAACAACTACGGCCTGGCCGTGGTGAACCAGTTCGGTCTGGCGGGGGTTCCGCTCGTCAACCACGCGCAGGCCATCGCGCAGTCGCGCAACAAGATGCGCTCGCTGCAGTTGCTGTCCGCGCATGGCATCGACATCCCGGGCACGGTGATGGCGCGGGATGCGGCGCACCTCAAGGAGATGGTGGGCCTGCTGGGAGGCGTGCCGGTCCTGGTCAAGCTGCTCCAGGGGCAGGAGAAGCACGGGGTCATGGTGTGTGAGAGCCTCCAGTCGCTGGAGGCCGCGCTCGAGGCCGTCCTGGGGCTGGGGCACAACCTCGTCATGCAGGAGTACGTGAAGAGCACGGGCATCGACGTGCGCGTGCTCGTCGTGGGAGGTCAGGCCGTGGCGGCGGTCCGCCGCAGGCCGCGTCCGGGGCGGCTGGCGCACACCCTCATCAAGGGCGCCCGGCTGGAGCCGCACGAGCTGTCTCCCGCGCAGCGCGCCACCGCGGAGAAGGCCACGCGGCTCATCGGTCTGGAAGTGGCGGCGGTGGACCTGCTCGACGTGCAGGGGCAGCCCAAGGTCTTCGAGGTGAACAGCTCCCCCGCGCTCCCCGAAATGGAGACCGTGACTGGCGTGGACCTGGCCCTGCTCATCGTCCAGCGAGCGGAAGACCTCGTGGCGGGGGCAACACCCGTCTCCACTCCGGACCTGTCGCCGCCTTCCGGATTGCCCGTGCCCACCGAGCCCCCGGCGGAAAGGAAGGGCACCGGTCGCCGCACCCGGTCTGGTGACGGTGGCGCGTGAAGAGAAAGACGGCCCCAGCCGTCCCAAGCGTGATACGCACCCCTCGTTTCCTGGAGACGCCCATGCTTCTTCTCCGCCGACGCCTTTCTCCCCTGGCCGCCCTGCTCGCGGCCGTGACCTGCGCCGCGCCTGCACTGGCCGCGGATGTGGATCCGGCCTCTCTGTATGAGGTCTCCACGGAAGGGACCTCCACGCAGGTCAAGGCAGGGGAGAAGGGGACATTCGTTCTCGCCATCAGGACGAAGGCGGGCGCGCATGTCTCCGACGAGGCGCCCTTGAAGCTCGAGGTGAAGGGGAGCCAGCTGGCCCCCACCAAGGAGAAGCTGGTCCTGGCGGACTCCGTGACCAAGAAGGCCGAGGGGCAAGCGTTCGCGGATCCTCGCTTCGAGGTGCCCTTTACGGCCGCGGCCGCGGGGAAGGGCTCCCTGGACGCCAAGCTCGTTTTCTTCATCTGCACGGAGAAGCTCTGCGCGCGTCAGCAGAAGACCTTCTCCCTTCCTGTCGAGGTCCTCTGAATCGCCATGCGTGAGCGTTCTTCCAAGGGCGGCCGCGGTGAGCGCGGGAGCGAAGAAGCCCCCCAGCGCCCCAGCCGGGGCGAGCGCGGAGGCGGCGAAGCCTCCCGTTTCGTCTACGGGGTGAATCCAGTCCTGGAGGCCCTCCGGGCCCGGCCGGACGAGGTGGAACGCTTGTATCTGGTGGAGGGGCAGCTCGGAGCCCGGGCGGCGGGTGAGCTGCTCAGCCGCGCTCGTGAGTACGGCATCCGCGTGGAGAAGGTGACGCGCGAGCGCTTGGCCACCCTCGCGGACGGCGGCGTGCACCAGGGCGTGGTGGTGGAGTTGCGCGGCTTCAAGTACGCCGAACTGGAAGACGTCCTGGAGGCCGCGAAGGCCCTGAAGCAGCCGCCCTTGGTGGTGGTGCTGGATGGAATCCAGGACCCGCACAACCTGGGGGCCATCATTCGCTCCGCGGACGCCTTGGGCGCGCACGGCGTCGTGATTGCCAAGGACCGGGCGGTGCAGGTGACGGGCACGGTGGCAAAGGCCTCCGCCGGGGCGGTGGAGCACAGCCGCATCGCGCGGGTGGTCAACATCTCCCGGGCCCTGGAGGAGCTGAAGGAAGCGGGCCTGTGGGTCGCGGCCGCGGACGTGGACGCCAAGGAGCCCATGTGGAGCGCCCGGCTGGATGGGCCGCTGGCGCTCGTCGTGGGGGCCGAGGGGGCAGGCGTGAGGGAGGGGGTGCTCAAGCACTGCGACTTCCGCCTCCGGATTCCGATGGCGGGTCAGGTCAGTTCATTGAATGCGTCCGTTTCGGCCGGCATTCTGTTATACGAGGTCGCCCGGCAGCGGGGCACCGCTTCCGGCCGGTAGTCGAAGTTTGGGATCAATCTCCTTGACTTGGGCGAACGGGAATTCTAGAAGGGCGCCCCTCTCAGGGCGGTGACGGGTGGTTGACGGAGCCGGGGCGACGGGGTAGGGCGGCAGTCGCAGTACCGGATGAGTGCCGGTGTAGCTCAGCTGGTAGAGCAACTGATTTGTAATCAGTAGGTCGCGGGTTCAAATCCCGCCGCCGGCCAGGTAGGACGGGGCCGCGGATGAGGGCCCGGGATGTAGTAGGACAAGTGAATATCTGGAGGGATACCCAAGCGGCCAAAGGGAGCAGACTGTAAATCTGCCGGCTCTACGCCTTCGATGGTTCGAATCCATCTCCCTCCACTCGGCAATTGCGGGAATAGCTCAGTTGGTAGAGCGTCAGCCTTCCAAGCTGAATGTCGTGGGTTCGAATCCCATTTCCCGCTCCAAATGTTGTAGTCACAGCATCGCCAAGCCCTGATAGCTCAGTTGGCAGAGCGCATCCTTGGTAAGGATGAGGTCACCAGTTCAATCCTGGTTCAGGGCTCCATTTATTTTTTGAGGAGTGTCATGGCCAAGGAGAAGTTCGAGCGTAACAAGCCCCACGTGAACATCGGCACGATC
>JBKGHI010000475.1:0-3083 GCA_046520405.1 Myxococcus sp. 1LA | reverse complement strand
ACCGCGTCCAGCCCTTCGATGCGCTGGCCCTTCTCCGGCGCGTCCGGATAGCCGCGCGCCGCCAGCACCACGCCCACCGAGGCCCCTGGCGCGGACACCAGCGTCCGGGGCGTGAGCGTGCCCCGCGCGCACGCGTCCAGCAGCGGCAGCAGGTCCTCGCCCAGTTGCATCATCAACACCTGCGTCTCCGGGTCACCGAAGCGGGCGTTGAACTCCAGCACCTTCGGGCCGCCGCGCGTGAGCATCAGCCCCGCATACAGCACGCCCCGGAAGGGAATTCCGCGCCGGCGCAGCACGGCCAGCGTCGGGGCAACCACGCGCTCGCCCACCTCCGCGAGCTGCTCGGCGGACAGGAAGGGCGCGGGGCTGTACGCGCCCATGCCGCCGGTGTTGGGGCCCGTGTCGCCATCGCCCACGCGCTTGTGGTCCTGCGACAGGGGCAGCATGGCGTAGCGCTCGCCGTCGCACAGCGCCATGGCGGACACCTCCTCGCCCTCCAGCAGCTCCTCCAGGACCATCGTCTGGCCCGCCACGCCCATGGCGCCCACGGCGCGCACCGCCGCGCGCGCGGCCTCCACGTCATGGGCGACGATGACGCCCTTGCCCGCCGCCAGGCCGTCCGCCTTGACCACGATGCGGCCCTGCGCCACCGCGTAGGCCTCCGCCGCCGCCACGTCGGTGAAGGTCCGGAAGGCCGCGGTGGGCACGCCGGCCTCGGCCATGATGTCCTTGGCGAAGGCCTTGGAGCCCTCGATGCGGGCCCCCGCCGCCACGGGCCCGAAGCAGGCGATGCCCACGTCGGCCAGCGCGTCCGCGACGCCCGCCACCAGCGGCGCCTCCGGCCCCACCACCACCAGGTCCACCGACTCGCGCTGCGCGAACGCCGCGACCTCCTCCGGCGCATCCGCGCGAAGGGGCACGTTGGTGGCCAGCTTCGCGGTGCCCGGATTGCCGGGGCCGCACAAGAGCTGAGTCAGCCGGGGACTCTGGGACAGCTTCCACGCGAGCGCGTGCTCACGGCCACCGGAACCGAGCAGCAGGACCTTCACATCCACCTCACCGTTCCAACAGGTAGAGCATCCGCTTCGCGGGGAGGTATGCCGGATCCAACCCCACCACCTTCACCAGGGTCTCTTTCGCCGCGACCTTGCCCTGGGGCGACTCCAGGTCCGCCAGCCGCGCCTGCGCCGACAGCAGCGTGGGCGCCAGCGCCAGCGCGTCCCGCAGCGCGCGCTTGGCCGGCTCCACCTGCCGGGACTCCGCCAGCGCCAGGCCCAGCGCCAGGTGGGACACCGGCATCTGCCGTCCCGCCGCCGCGGAGCGCTCCCCCAGCCGCCGGGCGTCCGCCGTGGCCCCGCGCTGCAGGGCGATGAGCGACCGGTAGGCCAGGGCCCCCGCGTTGTTCGTGTCCACCTCCAGCACGCTGCGCAGGTGACGCTCGGCCGCGTCGAACTGGTGCTGGTGGAAGCGCAGCAGGCCTTCGTACAGCAGCGGGGACGGGTCCTCCGGCCCCTCGGCGAGCGCGAGAATGGCGCCTTCAACGCCCTCCACCGTCTCGCGCGGGCGCAGCCAGTACGCGGACATCGCCGGACGCGGCTCCAGCCGGAGCGGGTCCGACTGCAACGCCTGGTGCAGCGCCCGGAAGGCATCGTCCCGCCGCTTCGCGCTCGCCGCGGCGACACCCGCCAGGAGCTGCGCGTCCAGCCGCCGCGCGTCCAGCTTCACCGCCTCCTGGAACGCCTCCAGCGCCACCAGTGGCTTCTTCTCCAGGAGCAGCACCCGGCCTTCGAGCACCTTCTCCAGCGCGCCATCCTCGAGCTGTCCGCGGAAGCCGGGCAGGTGCGCCCGCGCCTTCTCCGCGTCGCGGCGGCTCAGGGCCACCAGGAACAACTGGAGGTGCGCCTCGGGCAGGTCCTTCACCAGTTGAAGGGCCTCCTCGGCCGACTTCACCGCCGCGTCCTGGCTGCCCGCGGTGCGCTCCGCCGCCGCCAGGTGCACCAGCACCTCGGCCACCTCGGGCGCGTCGTAGCGCGCGCGGTTCTTCAGCAACGCGCGCAGCTCGCGCACCGCGCCCCCGGCGCTGCCCTCCGACTGATAGCGCAGCATCGCCAGCGGCAGCAGCGCGCGCAGCTCGCCGGGCTCCGCCTTCACCCGGGCCTCGTACAGCTTGCGCGCCTCTCCAGGCTCACCCACCTCCTGGTAGATGCGGGCGGTGAGCGCCAGGCTCTCCCAGTCCTTCGGGTTCGCCTCCAGCCGCTTGCGCAACGTGTCCAGCGCGGCGGAGTACTCACCGCCCGACGCATGCGCGAGCGCGCGGTAGTAGTGCAGCCGCTTGCTGTCCGGCGCCAGCTTCTGCGCGGCGTCGAAATGGCTGCGCGCCAGCTCGCGCGAGGACGACAGCCACGTGCGGCCCAGCACCAGATGGGCCTCCGCCTTCTGCGCGTCGGGGAGGTCCTCGCGGGCGAGCAACTCCTCCACCAGGGGGCGCGCCTGCTCGGGCTGTCCGGAGCGGGCCAGCAGCAGGTTCGCGTGCGCCAGCAGGAGCGGTGCCGTGCGGCCGGACCGCGACTCCGCCGCCGTCAGCAGCGCGCGCGCTTCCTGGAACGTGGCGTCGTCCATGCGCGCGCCGCGCCCCAGGGCCAGCGCCTGCACGTAGCCGGCGATGGCGGCGTCGCTCGTCGGGTCCAACAGCAGCGCCTGCTGGAAGGACTCCTCCGCCTCCGCGTAGCCGAAGCGCTCGTCGCGGGCGAGCTGCTGCTGCCCTGCGTCAGCCGCTCCGCGCTGGTCCCCGAAATCTCCAGGTACTTCAGCTTCCAGCGCGGCAGCACCGCCTGCACCGCGTCCGGGATGGCCGGAGCGGGCGGAGGGCCCGCGTTCCGGCGGGCACTCTCCTGCTGCTGCTGGTACAGGAAGTAACCGCCCACGCCGCCGCCCACGACGACGAGCCCCACCAGGCCCGCCACGAGTCCACCCTTGCCGCCACGCGAGCGTCCGCCGTGCTGCGCGGCGCTGGTGCGCACCGGCGCCGTGCGCGAGCCGCTGCGAGGCTCGGCCCCGAGCTGCGGCGCGGAGAGGCGGACACC
>JBKGHI010000474.1:0-3114 GCA_046520405.1 Myxococcus sp. 1LA | reverse complement strand
GCGGTGCGCTCCGCCGCCGCGGGAGCCCTGCGCACCGCGCCCCAGGAGGCCGCCACGCACATGCTGCTGGACGCGCTGATGTCCGAGCCGGAGCGGGCCGTGCAAGGCTCGCTGCTGGACGCGCTGAATGCCCGCACCCTGGGCGCACCCGAACTGGAGCGCCTGAGCGGCTGGGTCGTCGCGGGGCAGCTCGCGCCGGGCGCCGAGGCCGCGCTGCTCAACCTCCTCACCCCGCGCATGGATGACAGCGCCGCGGTCCTCCGGATGCTCCAGGCCCTCTCGGTCCGTCCCGGCCAGCAGCCCGCCACCCGGGCCCGGGTCATGGCGCTGATGGCCCAGGCCTCGGCCAGCCGCGGCGGCTGAGCCCCTTCGCTTCAACCCACCCACCGCAGTCGAGGTCCTCATGAAACGCAGTCTCAACGGGCTGATGCCCCTGGCCCTGCTTGGCTTCCTCCTGGCACCCGCCGCCCACGCGGACGTCGTGGACGACGTGTGGCGCGGCACGAACATCCGGCTCAACGCCGCGCGCGTCCGCGTGAAGGGCAATGACTACGCCACCGGCTACTGGATGCTGCCGAAGGCCGCGAACACGCTGAACCTCAACGTGCCGGCGCGGCAGTTCGGGCTCGACTCGGACCTGGTGCTGCACCTGTATGGCTCGCGCTCCGGGAATGTCATCACCTGGACCTTCGATGACACGCTGCCCAGCCGCTACAACCTGGGGGACTCCACCTACCTGACGCGCGTGCGGGGGACGCTGAAGGCCTACGCCCGGCAGGTGCGTGGCGCGGATGACCCCTACTGCGACAGCGCCGCCTGCCCGCACAACGTGGAGCTGACCCTGGCGCCGGGCTCCAGCGCGAAGGTGAGCGGCTACAAGACCATCGTCTTCAACTTCGACTTCACGGAGGACGTCCACGTCCAGCAGTTCGTCGCCTACGGCGGCGTGCCGCGCCCCCGGCTGTCGTCGATGGTCGTCGCCACCCCCAGCAGCCGCTGCCCGAGCGCGGGTCCCAGCGAGATGACGGGCGACGTGATGCTCAGCAGCCCCGCGCCCACCGGCGGCATCCTGGTGGACCTGATGAGCGTGGACGCCAGCGTGGGCGTGCTGCCCGTGCGCGTCCCCGAAGGCCAGCGCTCCGCGCGCTTCACGCTGCGCCTGCCGCCCCACTGGACGGGGCCCACCGTCATCTACGGCGCGTCGGGCGGCGTCCGCAAGAGCGTGAAGGTGAGCGTGAACCCGTGCCTGATTCAGCTCTTCCCCTTCGTGCGCTGGTTGCGCATCGATTCGCTCTACGTCCCCAGCCGCCTGCTCAACGGCGGGGCGGTGATTGCCCGGCACAAGGAGGCGGAGTCGGACGTCTTGTTGACGTCCAAGGGTGAGACGTACTGGCTGAACGAGGTGCTGGGCGCCAACCCGGTGCGCGTGACGGGCGTCAACTCCACGGGGGACGTCTTCGGCACGGCCTACACCGACAAGGGGCCCAACGCGTTCCTGCTCCGCTCGGACGACGTGAAGGCGGGCGCGGAGCAGTGGCTGGAGGGCTGGGAGGCCGTGACGGCCAACGCGCACGGCACGCTGCTGGTGCGTGACCCGAAGGACGAAAAGAACATCTACCGCGTGGACGAGGTGGGGCCCGCCAGGCACCCCGGCCTGTCCGAGCTGCTCCCGAGCCGCGTCCTCTTCAACGCGCTGGGGGAGGTGGCGTTGACGCTGGAGACGGAGAAGGGGCTCCGCGCCGCGCGCGTCTTCGGCAAGGACGTGAAGGTGCTGCTGGACAACGAGTCGGAGGTCACCGCGCTGAATGACGTGGGCGTGTTCGTGGGCACCACGCTCGATTCGGAGAAGCGTCCCCGCCCCTTCATCTGGTCGCAACAGCATGGGGAGCCCCGGTGGTTGCCGCTGCCCAAGGGGGCCGTGTCCGCGAGGGCCGTGGCCATCAATGATGGAGGCTGGGTGCTGGGCACCGCCACCGCGGAGGACGGCAAGACGCAGGTGCCCTTCCTCGCCTCGCCCGATGGGGAGACGGCCGCGTCGTTGGATGAGTTGCTGCCGGAGGAGCTGAAGAAGGCCGGCTATCGCGTCCTGAAGGCGCTCTCGCTCGCCGATGACTTCAGCGTGCTGGTGCAGGCCATGGATGAACAGGGCCAGCGCGTCCACCTGGTGCTGAGCCCGTGAGCCGCATTCCGGTCAGCGCGACTTCAACGCTTCCACAAACAAGGACCTTCCTCGTGAAATCGAATCTACTTCGGGGGCTGATGTTGGTGTTCATGGCCATCCTGGCGGGCTGCGGTGGTTGCAAGAGCACCACCTCGTCGTGCCCCGAAAGTCAGTATGGAACCAACGGCTGTGCCTGCAGGACGGACAGCGCGAGCTGCAACACCGGGCTGGTCTGCCGCAGCGGCACCTGTGAGCCGTGCGGCGGCGAAGGCGGCGCCTGCTGCGTCAACGCGGGCACCACGTCCTGCAATGGCACGCTGACGTGTGTCATGGAGTCCGCGGGCGAGCGTTGCCGCAACTGCGGCGAGGTGGGCGAGGCGTGCTGTGTCTCGTCTGGGAACAGTCAGTTCTGCCGCTCGAACGCCGTGTGCGTCAGCGGGAGCTGCCAGTCCGTGGCGGCGCACACCTGCGACCCGCATGGCACCGTGTTCAGCGTGGGCATCCAGGACACGAACCTGTGCGCCCGGCGCGTGGTGGAGGTCCGCGCGAGCTCCGCGGCGAACGCGCTGGAGTGTGCCACCGCCAGCGGCATGCTGGCCGCGGATGAGCGCGTCTATGAAATCCCCAACACGCCCATCACCGACTACGAGCTGTGCCTGGAGTCGCAGAGCCAGGGGCGGCGGACCACGAGCGTGCAGGCCTTCGAGGACTACAACGCGCTCCGCTGCGCGCGTTGGTCACGGTGTGATGCCAGCGACCCCTGCAGCGTGACGTACGGCGCCTGCGCGCCTTGATGCAGGTGTAGGGCGGACGCGGGGGCGGAGCGCGCGGAGGGGGACGCTCCGCTCCCGTGTCATGTCGGGAGCAGCCGCAGCACCGCCTGGGCCGCGCGCTCGGTGCCGTCCACGCCCTCCAGCGTGGCGGCCAGCGCGCGGCCGCGCACGAACGCAGGC
>JBKGHI010000473.1:0-3187 GCA_046520405.1 Myxococcus sp. 1LA | reverse complement strand
CCGTGCCGGACGCCCTGCCGGAGTCCGCGGACGCGGGCTGGCGGGTGTCGTCGTGGCAGGTGACGTCGCTGATGCGCGAGGTGGAGCGCCTTCGCGAGGTGCGCCTGCGCGTGGAGGAGCGGGGCCGCGAGCTGGAGCGGGTGGCCCAACTGCTGGCGAAGCAGGGGCTGCTCGCGGAGACGGCGGAGGCGCGCACGGCGCTGTCCGGCACCGCGCGCTCGCTGCGCACCGACGGCGAGGAGACGAGCGACATCGTCGACGCGCTGGAGGAGGGCCTCAAGGCCATCACCACGCGCCCGGTGCGCACCATCCTGGATCCGCTCCAGCGCATGGTGCGCGACCTGTCCCGCCAGTTGGGCAAGGAGGCCCGGCTGTCGGTGGTGGGCGCGGAGGTGTCGTTGGACCGGCGCCTGCTGGAGAAGCTCCAGGGCGCGCTGGTGCACCTGCTCCGCAACGCCGTGGACCATGGCCTGGAGCTGCCGGCGGACCGCGAGCGCGCGGGCAAGCACCACGAGGGCGCGCTCACGCTGCGCGTGGAGCAGCAGGGCAACCTGCTCTACCTGGAGGCGTCCGACGACGGCGCCGGCATCGACGTGGAGGTGGTGCGCCGCCTGGCCGAGCAGCGCGGCGTCGTCACCGCGGAGGAGACGGCGCGCTTCAACGAGAACCAGCTTCGCGACCTCATCTTCCGCCCCGGCTTCAGCACCCGCACGGACGTGACGGACACGTCCGGCCGCGGCGTGGGCCTGGACGCGGTGCGCGCGTCGGTGGAGGGGCTGCAGGGCCGCATCGAGGTGGCGAGCACGCCGGGGCAGGGCACGCGCTTCATGCTCACGCTGCCCACGGACCTGGGCAGCTCGCCCGTGCTGGTGGTGCGCGTGCTGGAGCAGTTGGTGGGCCTGCCGATGCTGGCGGTGGAGGCCACGCAACTGGCGCGCGCGGACTCGCTGCGCCTGGGCAAGCGCCGGGCGCATCTGGAGTACCAGGGGCAGCTCCTGTCGGTGGTGGACCTGGGAGCGCGGCTGGGGCTGCGCGCCCTGGCGCCGCCGGCCGAAGGGCAGCCGCTGTTGATTGTCCAGAGCGGTGGCAAGCGCGTGGCGCTGGTGGTGGACGCGGTGGTGGGGGACCGGGATTTGGTCATCCGCCCGCTGCCGTCCGAGGTGCGGGACGTGCCGGCCTGGCAGGGCGCGGCCACGCTCAGCCGCGGCGAGCTGCTGCTCATCTGCCGTCCGGACTGGCTGGTGACGGAGACGGTGCAGGTGCAGGTGTCGGCGCAGCGGCGGGCGCTGGTGGTGGACGACTCGCTCACCGCGCGGGCGCTGCACCGGGCCATGCTGGAGGCGGGCGGCTTCACGGTGCACCTGGCGGCCAGCGGGGCGCGGGCCCTGGACCGGCTCCAGTCGGACACCTACGACGTCGTCATCTGCGACCTGGACATGGAGGAGATGGACGGCATCCAGCTCATCGCGAAGCTGCGGGAGCGCACGGAGACGGCGTCGCTGCCCGTCATCCTCGTGTCCGCGCATGACAGCGCGGTGGCGCGCGAGCGGGGCCTGAAGGCGGGCGCGGACGGCTACCTCAGCAAGCGCGAGTGCGCCGCGGGCCGTCTGTTGGCGGAGGTGCTGGACGTCATGAGCCGCCGGGGGAGTCGCGCGTGAGCGTCAAGCGGCCCATCCGGGTCCTCGTGGTGGACGACTCGCCCACCATGGCCAACATGCTGACGGCCCTCCTCACGGAGGAGCCGCGCATCGAGGTCGTGGGCCGGGCGGGTGACGGCAATCGCGCCGTGCAGCTCGCGCGCCTGCTGCGCCCCGATGTCATCACCATGGACCTGCTGCTGCCCGGGTTGGATGGGCCGGGGGCCATCGCGGCCATCATGGCCCAGTCCCCCGCGCGCATCCTCGTGGTGAGCGCCGTGGCGGAGCAGCGCGGCGTGGACCTGGGCTTCCAGGCGATGAGCGTCCGGCGCGCTGGAGCTCATCGGCAAGCCCAACGTGACGAACGCGGAGGAGCTGCGCCGCTGGGGCAAGGAGCTGGCGCACTCGGTGTGCCTCATGGCGGAGGTGCCCGTCATCTCCCGCCGGGCGCGCGCGGCCACGGCCCCGCCGCCGCCCACGGGCGCGCGGGTGGACATCTTCGGCATCGTGGCCTCCACGGGCGGACCGCCCGCGCTGGCGGACGTGCTGTCCAAGCTGCCCGCGCGCTGCCGGTGCCGCTGCTCGTCGCCCAGCACATCACCGTGGGCTTCACCCAGGGCATGGTGCGGTGGCTGTCCCAGGTGACGCCGCTGCCGGTGTCCATCGCCAAGGACGGCGAGCGGCTGGAGCCGGGCCACGTGTACTTCCCGCTGGACGGGAATGACTTGCTGGTGGACGCGGCCGGGCTGGCGCGGCTGCAGCCCAGCCGGGGCGGGCCGTGCCCCAGCGGAGACGTGATGCTGGCGTCCCTGGCCGCCGCCTTCGGCCGGCGCAGCGGCGGGGTGGTGCTCACCGGCATGGGCGAGGACGGCGCGCGGGGCCTGCTCGCCATCCGCAAGGCGGGCGGCGTCACCTATTCACAAGACGAGGCGTCCTCCGTCGTCTTCGGCATGCCGCGCGCCGCCATTGAAGTGAAGGCCACCGACCAGGGCGTGCCGCTGAGCGCGCTGCCGGACCTCATCCTGCAGAGCTGTACGTTCGCCCCCTTCCGGAGCGGGCGCCCCGATGGAGGTCCCGTCCGGTGAGCCCCAAGTCCTGTGTCACCTGCCCGCTCCCCCGCGGGTGCCGTCCTGACGTCGTTTCCCCGGCGGTGATTTCGTGAGCCTCCCGCAACAGTCCTTCGCCACGCAGTTGTCGCAGCAGTTCCGCCAGTCGCTGGGATTGGCGCCCAAGTTCGTGCTCGTCACGGCGCTCATCAGCGCGACGGCGGCCACCCTGCTCACCGGCGTCGCCACGCGGCGGCTGGAGAGCGACCTGGCCGACAGCTACCTGGGCGCGGGGCGGCATGTGGCCCGGGGCCTGGCGGTGGCGGCGGAGCAGGGCGTGGCGACGGGGGCCAGCGCGCTCCAGCCCATGCTGGACGCCAGCACCGGCCACTCCGACCTGGCCTATGCCTTCATCCAGGACGCGGCCGGCAACGTGGTGGCCCACACCTTCACGGACGGCTTTCCGGACGCGCTGAAGGAAGCGGTGGCCACCGCGGGCGCGGG
>JBKGHI010000472.1:0-3200 GCA_046520405.1 Myxococcus sp. 1LA | reverse complement strand
CTCCGACCGGGCGGGCGGGCCTTGGCGACCGCGGCCGGGCTTCGGCTGCGGCGGGGCCACCGGCTCGGACGCGGCCTTGCGGGTCAGCTCGTCCGGGAAGGTGAGCGGCTGCTCCTGCTGCACATTCTGAAGCGCCTGCGCGTTGGCATCCAACGCGGAGAGCAGGTCCGGGGCGGCCACGGCGTCCGCGTTGCCCGCGAGCTTCTTGCCGACGACGACGCCCAGCACGAAGACAGCGCCCATCACGACAATGCCGGCGATGAGCAGGCTGACGATCTGCCGGTTGTCCAGCGAGACGTCGAACTTCTCCTTCATCCGGTGAGCATCACGCATGGCTTGAAAGTCCTCGGGCGCGCACGCGACGGCCACACGAAATCCGTGTTGCGGCCTGTAGCGACGGCATGGAGGGCAAAGTACGCCCCACCCCCGGGCCGGTCAAATTCGCGGAACGCGTCCAAGACGCCGCGTCAACCCGTGGCGGGCACGATGAACGCGGGCCCCGCGGCCAGCGGAAGCGACGAGCGCGCCTCGCCAGGTGGGGTGTCTGGCGCGGGCATCGCCGCCGTGGCGGGTGGGGCGTTGAGCCGCTCGCGCAGCTCCTTCCCGGCGGCGAAGGACAACGTGCGCCGCGCGGGCACCGACACGCGCTGACCCGTCTTGGGGTTGCGGCCCGTGCGGGCCCGGCGCGTGCGGACGACGAAGACGCCAAACCCCCGAAGCTCGATTCGCCGTCCGGCCACCAGGGCCTGGGCCATCTCTTCGAAAACGGCGTGGACGATGGCCTCCACCTCACGCCGTGGAACATGCGGGGCACGCTCCACGATGCGCTCGATGAGCTCACTGCGCGTCATGCACACCTCCCGCTGGGCGACCGAGGACTCTACCGAAGCGGGACCCCGAAGGACAAACCGCCCTCCCCCGTTTCCTCAACGCAACCGGACGTCCGCGGGCCCTTCGACCTCCACCTCACGCCCCTGCTGCGTGCGGAGCACGACCTCCGCGCCGTCGGGCACCACCAGCCGCACGGTGCGGCCCAGGGGCACGTCGCCCCCTTCCAGCAGCACGGCGGTGGCCAGGTCATCCGTCTCCGCCACGACAAAGCCGTCCTCCACGGTGGCCACCCAGCCGCCCTCGCCCAGGCTGCCCGCGTGGATGTGGGGCACGCGGGGACGGTGTGGCGGGGGTGGCAGCGGCTTGCGCGGGCCCTCGCGCGGCGTGTCGTCGGTGGCCTTGGGCGAAAGCCCGTTGGGCGTGAAGAAGGCGGCGAAGTAGCCGTTGGAGCTGTACGGGTCGTCCTGCTGCTGGGCGCTCGCGGGCGTCACCAGCACCTGGGTGTAGCGCGCGGCGATGATGCGCAGCGGCCGGGGCGCCTCCTCGAGCTTGCCCTCCACCACGTGGCGGGACGGCAGGTTGACGCCGTGGAGCTTCGCCTCGTCCGCGTCCCCCACCTCCAGCGTGTCGCCCTTCTCCAGGAAGCGCAGGCCGCCGCCGAAGAACTCCAATACGGCGGGGCCGGTGGCCTTCAGCTCGTCATGGCCCAGGAGCTGAGAACCCACGGCGATGGGCCGCCACCCCTTGCCCTCCGCGCGCAGCACCGGCGCGCCAGCGGCGAGCAGCCCCGCGACGGGTTTGTCCGAGCGCACCTTGCAGCCAGCGGCCCCAAGGACGGTGACGGCCGCGATCAGACATCCCACGAGGCGCTGCGCCATGTGCTGTCCCCTCCTTCGAAGACGATGCGGCGCTCAGACAATCCAACCGCCGCCGAGCACGCGGTCCTGATCGTAGACCACCGCCGCCTGCCCCGGGGTGACGGCGCGCGCGGGCGCGTCCAGCTTCACGGAGACGAGCCCGTGCGGCGAGACATGCACCCGTCCCTGCGCGCCCGCGTGCCGGTGCCGGATGCGGACCTCCACCGGCTGGTTGGCCGGAGGCGGCCCGTCCACCCAGTGCGGCTGGAGCAGGCCGAAGTTGTCGCGGCCAGTGCCCTCGGCGGGGCCCACCACCACGCGCTGCGTTTCGGGCTCCAGCCGGTGGACGTAGCGGACCTCTCCGCCGCCCAGGTTGAGGCCCTTGCGTTGCCCCACGGTGTAGCGGTGGATGCCCTGGTGGGTGCCGAGCACCTTGCCCTCGGTGTCCACGATGTCTCCGGCCGGCTGCGGCCCGGCGACCTTCTCCACGAAGCCCGCGTAGTCGCCGTCCGGCACGAAGCAGATCTCCATGCTCTCCGGCTTCTGGCTCGTGACGAGCCCGTGGCGCTCCGCGATGGCGCGGACCTCCGCCTTCGTCATGCCGCCCACGGGGAAGAGGATGTCGCGCAGCTCGTCCTGGCCCAGCGTGAAGAGGAAGTAGCTCTGGTCCTTGGCGGTGTCGACGGCGCGGCGCAGGACGTAGCGGCCATCCACCTCCTCCACGCGGGCATAGTGGCCGGTGGCCAGCCGGGCGCCGAGCGCGCGGGCGCGCTTGAGGAGGAAGTTGAACTTCACGTCCCGGTTGCAGGCGACGCAGGGGATGGGGGTGCGTCCGCCCAGGTAGGACTGGACGAAGGGGTTGATGACGCGGTCCTGGAAGATCTCCTCCGCGTTGGCCACGTAGAAGGGAATCCCCAGCGTCTGGGCCACGGCCCGCGCGTCATCGATGTCGTCCGGGCTGCAGCAGCTCCCGCACGTCGCCTTGCCCTCGTAGGACCAGACGCGCAGGGTGATACCGATGACCTCGTGGCCCTGCTCCTTGAGCAGGGCGGCCGCGGCCGAGGAATCCACCCCGCCGCTCATCGCAACGACGACTCGCATGGTGCTCCTTCCTACACGCCCGCGCGTCCGGGCGCACGCGGGGAGGACGCTCGGAGCACCCTTTCCCGACACCCGCGCCCCGGTGCTGGCCGCCGGCTCAGCGAGCGGCCTGGGCGTGCCACGCCTTCAACCGCTGCCGCAGGGCCTCGGCCGTGTTCAGCGTGGGGTCATCCAGCACCGACTCCACCAGGAAGCGGGTGGCCTCGCCCACGATGGGGGATGGCCCCACGCCCAGGGTGGCCATGATGTCGCCTCCCGTCAGCGCCAGGTCCTTCGCCGACAAGGGCGGCTTCGCGGCGGCCAGCGCCTCCACGCGGGTGATGAGCGCCTCCACCGCCGGGAGCGCGTCCGGCTGGCGCACCTGCACCCGGGCACGGACCACGGACGCCCACAGCGGCACCTGCGGCGGGC
>JBKGHI010000471.1:0-3269 GCA_046520405.1 Myxococcus sp. 1LA | reverse complement strand
GGGCCGGTGCGCAGAGGCCCTCAGTCGCGGGCGCTGGCCCCCGAGCAGCGGGCCCAGGTGCTCGCGGCGCTGCATGAGCCGAGATTCCAGGATGCGGCGCCCGCGGAAGTCTACGCGCAACTCCGCGATGAGGGCCGCTACCTGCGCTCGGAGCGCACCATGTACCGGGTGCTGGCTGAGAATCAGCAGGTGCGCGAGCGCCGCGACCAGTTGCGCCACCCCAACCACCCGGTGCCCCAACTGCATGCGACGAAGCCCAATGAACTCTGGAGCTGGGACATAACAAAGCTGCACGGCCCCTCGAAGTGGACGTACTTCTTCCAAGCCGGTGGCCTTGGCTATGGCCGACCTGGGCGTGACGAAGACGCACTCGCGGCCCTACGTCTCCAACGACAACCCCTTCAGCGAGGCCCACTTCAAGACGATGAAGTACCAGCCCGACTTTCCCGAGGTTTTCGGCTGCCTCCAGGACGCTCGCGGCCACTGCGGTGACTTCTTCGGCTGGTACAACAACGAGCACCACCACGGCGGCCTCGGCCTGCTGACGCCCTACGACGTGCACCACGGCCTGGCGGCCGAGCGCCTCGCGGCCCGGGGCGCGGTGCTCGCCGCCGCCTACGCCGCCCACCCCGAGCGCTTCCCTCGCGGTGCTCCTGTGCCGAAGGCCCCGCCCACCATCGTCTGGATAAATGACCCCGCGCGGCGCTCCACCTCACTGGCGGCTGCGCAGTAATCTCTCGAACTCACTGTCTCACTTGCGTTGACAGGTTCCGCGTCGGCGAGCGTGCGCGTGCTGCTGCCGCCACCAGAGGCGCCCACCACGACGCCGAGGGCGTAGCTCACCACCACCATCACATGCTCCGGCTTCGTCGGGTCACCCAGCCGGTGGTACAGCACCAGGTCCCCGGGGAGCACCAGGTCGCCCAGCTTCAGGCGAGAGCACTCCGCCCACAGTCGCCCGGTGTTGTGAGTGGGGCGCCAGTCGGGCCCGCCTACCTCATACAGGGCCCAGGTGACGAGCCCCGAGCAGTCGAAGACACGCTGGCCGGTGGAGCGGTCGCGCTCCCCCCTTCCCGCCCCACCTGTAGGGGGCGTGCATCTGCGACAAGACGGTGGAGACGAAGGCGGCGCGCTGCGGGTTCGACATAGGGACTCCCGAGGGCGAAGGGTTGCCCCCGGGAGAAGTGGCGCGCGATGGAGCGCCCACAACGACAGTGCTATCCTCGCAATGCACCACAACCACTCGAACCCAGGACAAAGAATGCAAGCGCACATCATTGGGACACTGCTGGCAATCGGGCTCATAACGGGATGCGGTGGCATCGACGACGGCAGAAGCGCGGGCTCCACCCCAGAGCAAGAGAGTGACACCCCCGCGCAGATGGACCTCTCATGCGGGGAGAGCTGCTTCCAATCGCTTCGGAAATGCAGAGAGTCCTCGACGACAAGCGAAGAGGTACTCCAATGCCTAAGGCGGTTCGAACTCTGCAGTGCGGCATGCCCAGTTGAGCCGCAGTAGCCCTGCAGCACTCAGGGATGACCGACTGAGTCGCTGCCCTTCGAGACCACCGCATTCGCAGCTTGATGGAGATGGCGGGCGTTGCGCTCCCCCATTAGGAGGTGCGCCTCGCTCGATGCGCGGGCGAGTTGGGGACGGGCCTCCGCCTGCCACGACTCCAGCACCTTGACGCGCAGGTCCATCTGCTTGAGCAGGGACTCGTGCTCGCTCACGCGGCGCAGCTCGGTCGTGTCCCTATAAGTGTGTAGATGGCGAGGAGGGACGAGAGGGAAAGAGGGAAGCTCCTCGGTGAAACCAACCGAAACGGTCTCCCCCTGGCAGGGGAGCCGAGGAGTTCCCTGACGTGGACGATACCGAGTTCGAATCCCCCGCGCACGAAGAGGTGCAGGCCGACCTGCGGGCGCTGTTCCGAGGCGCCATTCGGATGACGCTGGAGGCCCTGCTGGAGGAAGAGGTACGGGAGCTGGTGGGGGCTGGCCGGTGGCAGCGGATGGTGGGCCGGGCGGACGTGCGCAACGGCAGCTACCTGCGCACGTTGGTGACGACGGCGGGGGCCGTGGACGTGACGGTGCCGCGCACCCGGCACAGCGGCAGCGCGGGAGAGGTGCTGGGCCGCTACAAGCGTCGCAGCGCGGAACTCGACGAGGCGATTACCAGCGCGTACGTGCAGGGCGTCTCCACGAGGAAGATGGGCAAGGTGGCGCGCGCGCTCATGGGCGAGGACGTCTCGCGCTCGACGGTGAGCCGGGTAACGCGGACGCTGGAGGAGAAGGTGGAGGCGCTGCGTACCCAGCCGCTCACCCAGGCCTTCCCCTACCTGTACCTGGATGCCACCTTCCTCGATGCGAGGTGGGCGCGCACGGTGCAGAACGTCTCCGCCCTGGTGGCCTACGGCGTGGGCGAGGATGGGCACCGACACCTGCTCGCCGTCACCTTGGGGGGCAGCGAGTCGGCGGACTCCTGGCTGGACTTGCTGCGCCAGGTTGCTGGAGCGAGGACTGAAGGGTGTGCGGCTCGTCATCGCCGACGGGCACGCGGGACTGGCCGCCGCGGCCCGCCAGGCCCTACTGGAAGCGCCTACGCAGCACCAACGGCCTGGAGCGCCTCCACGGCGAGGTGAAGCGCCGCATCCGCGGCGTCGGCGCCTTCCCGGACCGAGCCAGCGCCCTGCGCCTCATCATCGCCGTCGCACTTGAAGTCACCGGCGTCTGGAATGACCGCCGCTACCTCGACATGTCCCTGCTGAAATCAACCCCTGACACCGCCGCTGCATAATGCCGCCGAGGAGCCTTCCTCCCCCGAACCCCCTCCGAACCAACTACACAAGATTCGGGACTTGACCATGGCCGTGGGCTAGAAAAACAAAAGCCCAGTAACCCGTGAGGATTACTGGGCTTCACTCAGTGGAGGCGGCGGGAATCAAACCCGCCGCTCAGGAGACACGCATCACGCCTTGTGGAAGGCCTTGGCGAAGAAGTTCTCCACGCGGGACTTCTCGGGCTCGATGGTGCTCGCGGGCGAGGCCACGGCCGTGGCGCCAGCGAGGGAGGGACGCAGGCCCGCCGCGATGCCCGGTTTGAGGTGGTGACGCAGGTCGAGCGCCACGTCGGACTTCACGTGCGTGCCCACGCCCATGGCGGCGTTCACATCCGCGGACTGCTTGAGGAAGCCGTTCTCCAGACCGAACTTGCCGCCCGCCTGGGCCGCCGCGCCCGCGACCGCGCCCCCGGTGACCGAGCCGTGGAGCCGG